>JAITPF010000008.1 GCA_031289585.1 Endomicrobium sp.
TAATGGACAATTCTGAATTTATAACGAGATATATGGGGGAAATAGAAAGATTAACGGATAACGATATAACTAATTTCTTTAAAAAATATTATTCTCCTGCAACAATTTCTAATATAACATTACTCCCTAAAGGATTATTGGAGGTAAATAAATGAAAAAAATATGCTCATTTTTAGTTTCACTTCAAATTATTTTTTTATTGCAAAGCGCGTTTGGAGGACACATGGAAAGTTTTATGCTTAAAAATAATATTAAAGTTATCTTTAATAAAACTAAGGGAGTTAAGGTTACCGCAGTAAAAATATTTACTCCAGTTTCAGTTATAAACGAAACTTTAAATAATGCCGGAATATCGTATCTAACTGTAAAACTTATGACACAGTCAACAAACAACCGTTCCAATGAAATTCTTGCAAATGACATAGAAAACATTGGGGCTGATTTGTCGTGTGACGCGGATTACGATATGGCTGGACTTAGTATGACTTTTCTTTCGGAGTATTTCGATAAAGCATCCGGAATTCTTGCAGATGTGGTATTAAATCCCGCATTTAATGAAAAGGAATTATCTTTTGAAAAGCAAAATATTATAGCAGCACTTAATTCGCGTAAAGATAGTATAGGGAGAACTGCTTTAGATGAATTTACAAAAATATTTTACCAGAATACGCCTTATGCTATGCCTGTTTATGGTACAAATGAAGCAGTTTCAAAAATCACTCGAGAAGATTTAATAAAATGGCATAAGTATTCTTACAATGCATCAAATATTTTAATTTCAGTCGCTGGCAATTTAGATAAAAAAATTGTAAAAGAGTCTTTAGAAAAATATTTTGTACAGATTCCTAGCGGCACAAAGTTTGAAAAACCTATTTTTGACATTAAACAATCCGAATCAATTACAAAAAAAATTAAAGGGAAGTTTAATCAGGCATACATAATTGTAGGGTTTCATGCGCCTGATATTTCCAATAAAGATTTTGTTTCAGTCAAAGTTGCAAATGCCGTTTTAGGTGGAAGAATGACAAGTAGATTATTTGTTGAGCTAAGAGAAAAACTTGGTCTTGCTTATGAAGTGAACGCTATCTATCCGTTAAGAAGGGAAAAGAGCTATTTTGCAATTTATATAGGACTTGATAAAAAAAATATAGATTTAACGTTAAAAAAGATAGATGAAATCTTAAAGGATTTTTGTACTACAGAAGTTGATGAGCAGGAATTAAAAGACACTAAAACATATATAAAAGGTCTATATATTATGGATAGGCAAACCGTAAGTAAACAGGCTTATTATTATGGTTGGCGTGAAATTATAGGACAAGGATACGAATATGATAATAGATATCTTAAAGATGTAGAAAAAGTTACAACAAAAAATATAATAGACGTTGCAAATAAAGTGTTTTTAAATCATTCCGTAACTATAATAATTAACCCAAACGCGAAATAGATGCAAGGAAATAATTGAGTTTATTATTTTTGTTACAGCCTTGTGTGTACTGTCCATGTTGATACAGTTGTTTTCATTGCACCACCGATGTCGATGACAGAGAACATAAATAACCAACCCCCCAGTAAGGACCAATTTACTTACTGGGGGGTTTGCGCATTTACTACAAATTTCTACACTACACACTTAGAGATGGTTTAAAGCTCTTTACAATTTCTTACGCATTGTTGTAGACATTCTGCATGCTGAGGCTCATATCCTGGGCAAGTTTGCAGCACAGCTTTGGATACACAATCCTTCTCTAGGCTGACGCCCAGCAAAAGCTAAGTCAACTAGAAGAGAAAAAATCCCAGCATTAGCAGACGAAACTGTAAAGAAAGCTAACAACAAACATACTACCGATAAATTCTTAACCTTTTTGATGGACATTTTCATCACCTCCTTTTTTTCAAAATATTGTCTACTACGGGATGGGGTGGTAATAAGATCTTTTAAAATTTATAAGCAGCTGTAATACAGTTTGCAACGATTGTTAATAAAGACTAACAAATAGACAGTTATAAAAACAAATGCATTAACAATATTTGGTTTCATAACCAACCCGGTTGTTAAGCCTATAAAAACTAACTGCTCAGCGCTTGCCTTAGGCGTTTGGCTTTGTTTATGCCCTTGTTTTGGCTATAAGCTTTTTACTTTCATTTGTACGCTGTGTCTATTTGTACTAATTGAAACTGTCAAAGTCAAGGCAAACACAAAACACAGCGGGCATAAGGGCTTAATCCAAAAGCATTTACAATCGACGGACACAAAGAAAGTAATAAGAGCGCTTTTTTTAGCAACTTTTATGCCCATTACGAGTTGCGAAACAACGTGGCAATCTTTTCTTTAGCAACTATGTGAGTGATATTTAACAACTATTCAAGAAAAATATAATTACAATTGAAATTATTTATATTTATAAATATAAATTTTATTAAAGATAATAATTTACTTTATTGTTTACAATCTGTAAACAATTCATCGTACTTAACATAATATATATTATCGGACACAAATAATCAACAAAAAAAATAACAATATTTGTTATTTAATAAAATTATTTATATTTTTTGAAATCCATTTTTTGAATTTGAAGTTGTTTAAGAAATTTTCTAAAAGCTTTTTTGTTTTATCGGCAAACTCGCTTGTTCGTACCTAAAACTGCCGCAGGCTTTTTAGTAAATATATTATTCATATATGGAATGGGCGAAGACTAATCAATTGAATTTTTTAGAACACCTGAATATGTCAATCAAATTTAAAATCTTTATTTATGCTCCTTTACTTATTTTCTTTCTTCAATTTTGTTTTTCATTTTCATCTTTTAGTTCCGGTTTTGCCACTTCATCAGCATAATTGATTTGTAAATTAGAAATTGTTGAAGTTAACATTTCCTCTTCTTTGTTTGTTAAATTGCCTTTTGTTTTATCACGAAGCATAAGAAGCATATCAATTGTTACTTTAGCATTTTGTAAATCCTTTTTTATTTTACCATCAACTGGGTTTTGCATTTTACCAAGTTGGCACCAAGCTGAAGAGGTAAACATAGTTATAAGATTAAACAAATATGGATTGACATCTAAAATTTCTTTTTCTGACATTTTTCCCCCTTTGTAAAAGACGTAATAATTTTTTAAACTGTTTTAAAAAACTTGTTTATAGTTACATTTATTCTTCTTACCACTTCATTTTTCCCCATAACTTCCATCATATGGAACAAACTAGGACCTTGAGTTCGTCCCGAGATTGCAACTCTTATCGGATGAAATACTTGTCCGGTTTTAATATTTTTCTCTGCAGCTAAAGCTCTGGCATATTGTTCTAATGCTGCAGATGAGAAATCTTGTTGATTTGCAAGTCTTACAACACTTTCAGTTAAAACAAATTTTGCACTATCTTTTGATTTCTCAGAAAGCAATGTTTTCTGTACAGCTTCTTCTTTATATTCTATATCTTTTGCAAAAAAGAAATCCACAAGGGATGGAATATCTTTTAACAATTTTATTTTATCATGTTCTAAAACTATTGCTTTTTTTAGTAGATCAATATCCCAGTTTTCTATTAATTTCTCATTGTTTGTATACTTTAGCCAATCAATAAACAATTCATATACCTGCTCTGGTGCTTTAGAACGAATTTTTTCACCGTTAAGCCACAACAATTTTACTGGATCGAAAATGGATGGACTTGTACCACATCTTTCTATAGAAAATTTCTGTTCTAACTCTTCTATTGTAAAAATTTGTTGACTATCTTCTGTGGACCACCCTAATAGTGCAAGATAATTTATTAATGCCTCTTGTAAATATCCTTCTTTTCTGTACTCTAAAACAGAAGTATGTCCGTGCCTTTTTGAAAGTCTTGCACCATCATGACCCAAAATCATAGCCATGTGTGCAAATTCAGGCATTTTCCAACCTAAAGCATTATAAATATGCATTTGACGTGGTGTATTTGAAATATGATCATCGCCTCTTAAAACATGAGTTATTTCCATAAGATAATCATCAACAACACACGCAAAATTATATGTAGGTACACCACTTGCTTTCATTATTACAAAATCATCAAGCAAAGAATTATCAAATTCTACTCTTCTTCTTATAAGATCATTTAAAACAGTAATTCCTAAATCGGGCATTTTAAATCTTATAACAGCTTTTCTCCCATCTGTTTCTTTTTGTTTTTTTTGTTCAGATGTAAGGTGACTGCATCTACCATCATATTTGGGAGGAAGTTTGTTGGCTTGAGCCTCTTTCCTCATCTCATCAACCTCTTCCGGAGTACAATAACAATGATATGCAAGCCTTTTTATAACAAGTTCATCTGCATATTTTTGATATATTCCTTGTTCTTTACGTTTCATTTGATAGTATGGAGCATATTTTAGACATTCGTTGCCAGGACCTTCGCCCCACTTAAGTTCAAGCCATTTCATAGCATCCAAAATAACTTTTACAGATTCTTCAGTTGAACGAGCTTCATCAGTATCTTCAATTCTTAAAATAAATTCCCCGCCTTTGTTTCTTGCAAAAAGCCAGTTAAATAGAGCCGTACGTACCCCTCCTATGTGCAAATCGCCCGTTGGGGACGGCGCAAATCTTACTCTTATGTTACTCATTTGTGTTTCCTTAAAAAATTGTTCTCATGCGTTTGTCGTGACTAATTAATATATTATTTTATTCAACGGATACTCAATAATTCCTGTTGCGCCAGCCCTTTTCAATGCAGGGATTATTTTTTTTACAGTTTTTTCTTCTAAAATACCTTCCAAAGCACACCAATTTTTATCACTTAATTGTGATATCGTAGGTTTTTTAAGTGATGGAAGAACAGTCGTAACTTTTTCCAAAGATTCAAGCGGAACATTCATCTTGAGACCTACCATTCCTTCCGCTGCAAGTGCTCCTTTTAAAAGCATTGCCATACTTTCAATTTTTTCTTTTTTCCAGTTATCATTCAATGTTTCGATATTTGTAATAAATCTTGTAGTTGAAATAAGCATTTCATCAACTATTCTCAATTTGTTTGCTCTTAAAGATGACCCTGTTTCTGTAAGTTCAACTATTGCATCAACAAGTTTGCCAGCTTTAGCTTCTGTTGCACCCCACGAAAACTCAATATCTGCTTTAACTTTATTTTTTGCAAAATATTTTTTTGTATAATTTACAAGCTCAGTTGCAACACGCTTTCCTTGTAAATCTTTTATCGACTTAATTTTTGAATCCTCTGGTACGGCTAAAACCCATCTTACAGGTCTAAATCCTGATTTTGCATAATTCAATTCGCATATTTCTTTTACTTTCGCACCACTTTCACAAATCCAGTCATAACCAGTAAGTCCAGCATCAAAAAAACCATCTTGAACGTACCTTGCCATTTCCTGTGAACGCACTAACATTATTTCCAATTCATCATCATCTGATATTGGATAATATGATCTTGACGATACATTTATTCTTATACCTGCTTTTTTAAACAAATCAATTGTTGAATCTTGAAGACTTCCTTTTGGAAATCCCAATTTTAACTTTTTCATAACATCTCCTCTTTGTTACTATTTCAAATATTTGATTGTAAAGCCCAAAGAACTGTGGCAATCTTTATTTTTTTACAATGTGGATTGTTCACTGGTTTTACCGGTTCGCAATGACAACAAAAAACAATTTATTGAGACACACTTTAGTATTGTAAAGATTTTACTTTTGATGCTTTACCTCTTTTATTTCCAGTGATTGCGGAATATAATTCTTAAACACTGGAATGTTAGATTGCAGTATATGAGAAATAATTTTATATATTGTTGTATGCGTTGATTTATCCACCGCATATATTCCATGAGTCATTGTAGGGATTATCACATTGAGGGATACTATAAGCCAAACACAAACACTTAAAATTAATCCGCCTATTTTATCCAAAATAGTTAGATAGAAAAAACTGATAATTCTCAACATAAAAGCGCCAATTAAAATAACAACTAATGCAGTTATTGCAAAGACTAAATAGAAATTTATTCCTTCTTGATATGGATATTTATTTGCTATAAAAATAGCAAAAAAACCGGCAATAACTGCAAAAAAAGTTCTTGTAAACCCTACAGACCACCCAAGCCATGCTATTAAAATTATGCTTACTACCAAAAAAGTATCTATTACCAAGATTATACAGTCCTTATCACCATTCCGCTTGCAAGTTTCGGATAGAAATATGTTGATTTCTGTGGCATCATCTCATTGTTTAAGCTGATAGCTTTCAAAGAGTCAACCGGAGTTGCTGGGACTATAATTGCAATTCTTCCAGTTTTTTGTGCAAGTAACACTGCTTCTTTATCACTTTTTACATAAGTAAATTCTGCAGCATCTATGCTTGGCATAAGTATATAATGCAAAGCACTTACTGCCAAATTTCTATAAGCTTTGCCCTTGTTTGGCATAGCTTTTTTTAGAAATGCTTCCTTTTTGATTGTCAAAACCCTGTATTTACCATCTTTAAAAATCATCATAGGCTGAATTTCTTTTTTAGAGAGTTTCTGAAAATCTTTTACCGAATGTACGTCAAAATATTTTTCAATATTTGATTCTAAATCAGTAGTAGACTCAATAACTCTATGTGTAGGCCAGATTGAAATTCCTGGATCTTCCATGGGGCATAAATAGGTTAAAACGTAATTGTACTCTTTTTCTGAAGTATAAGTTTCATCTTTCTCTTTTCTTTCCTGGCTATAATTCCACGCAGTTTCGTATCTATGGTGACCATCAGCTATAAACATTTTTTTACTTGACAAATATTTTTCAACCGTTTTGACAATTTCTTCATCTGTGACAGCCCACAATTTATGAAATGTCCCTTCTTCATCTCTTGCAGTTGCCGTAGGAGTTCTTCTTGCTATTTTTTTGCAAATATCTATTACTATATGCTTATCATCGTCAAATAAACCAAAAATAGGGCTGATATTTGCCTTTGTTGCTTTTAAAAGTTTCAATCTGTCAGCTTTAGGCTTTGCAAGTGTTTTTTCGTGTGGTTTCACCGAACCTTTACTAGAATGAGGATTATCAAGTTTTAAAGCTGCAAAAAGTCCTCTTCTTGTCATTTTAATTCCATGATCCTCAAAAATCTGTTCATAAAAATATAAAGACGGTCTTTCATCGCATACAAGAACACCGTTACTTTGCCACAATTTAAATAAATTAGTAGCGTTTCTATACTTGTTCTTTTTACCTCTAGGATCAGGTAATTCAATATTAACTATATTAAAAGGTGAAAGTTTCTGAAGTCTTTCTTTTTTTTCAGGATTTATAACATCATAAGGAGGGCAAATAAAATTGGTAACTATTTCTTTCGAATATCTTATTGCCTGAAATGCTTTTATTTCTGCCATAAATAACTTCCTCCCCAAATTTATGCTGTTTGCTGTTTTCACCCCAATTTAAATGTTAATTTTATAAAAATATTCTAATATTGTCAAAAAACTAAAAATTTTATAAAATTATGTATTATGATTATGAAATTTTTTTCAAAAAAACCTCTGATATTTTATACATTAATTTTTTGTTTTGTTTTAGTTACTATAGCCGTTACTATAATTATTATAAAAAAACCTTCAAACATTAAACAACCTCTCGCCCAAGACAATCTTCCTAATATTGAGAAAATAATTATAAAAAAGGGCGATATTTTTGCTTTGACGTTAAACGACACAAAACTTTCAGCAAAAGATTCAAGTGATATCATCAAAGAACTTAAAAAGGTTGTAAATATCAATAGGTGTATGCCTGGAGATTTTTATGAAATACTTTATGATTTCAAAACTGGAGAATGGACAGATTTTTGCTACTATCCATCAGGTGCTTCGTATTATTCAATAACTAAATCTTCCGACAATGTTATAAAAGTCGAAAAAAAAGAGTTTGAAATAATATTATCTGAATTTAAAGAGCAAGGAACCATAACTTCTTCCTTATGGACAGCAATGTCATCTCAAAACATATCACCTGGCATAATACTCTCTTTTGCAGATATATTTGCATGGCAAATAGACTTTCTTACAGACACTAAACAAGGTGATGCCTTTAAAGTTATATATGAAATAAAACAAATAAGTAAAAACAATGCAATTTTATCATCAAAAATTATTGCAGCACAATACAAAACATCTTCAAAAACCTATAATGCATTTTACTTTAAAACAAAAAATGCTGGAAATGGATATTTTGATGAGAATGGAAAATCAGTAAAAAGTGCATTTTTAAAAGCACCTCTTCAATTTAGAAGAATAAGTTCATCCTTTACAACAAGTAGAATTCACCCTATATTAAAATATGCAAGACCACATTTGGGCATAGATTATGCTGCTCCCAGTGGTACACCTGTATCTTCTATCGGTGATGGAATGGTGACAAAAGCACACTATAGTGGAGGTTTTGGCAATTTAGTTATTATAAAACATTCAAACGGTTATGAAACTTATTACGGACATCTATCAAAATACGCAAAAGGAATAAGAAAAGGTGCTAGAGTAAATCAAGGACAGGTTATAGGTTATGTAGGAATGACAGGACTTGCCACGGGTCCACACTTAGATTTTAGAATAAAACTCAACGGCAAATTTTTTAATTTCCTTACAATGAAACAACCGCCTACAACAAAATTAACAGGAGAAAATAAAAAAGAGTTTGGAGAACAAACACAAAATCTTCTTGATTTTTGATTAAAATTATATTTGCATCATCAAAAAAAATGATTTTGTATGCTTTTACAATCTATTTTCTCAATCTTACAGTAGAGAATTGAAAAGGTTTTATAGAAAGAATTTCTGCTTTAGTTTTAATACTTTGATTTAAGAAATCAATTATAGTTTTTTTACCATCAACATCACAGACAGCTATAGATTGATACCCCCAATTAACAGGATTTCCTCTTATATATTTCTGCGATATTAAAACAGAATTATCATTAACTGGCAAATTTGAAACAATCGAAGCCCAATCCGAAGAATATTTATATAAAACTGCTTTATCTTTATATATTCTCAAAGCATATTCCCACCCTGATTCCGTTGTAAAAAATCCATTTATGCCAGCAAGTAGAGATGTGGAACCTGTACCATTAATGTTATTTAAATCTATATATAAATCTACAAAGGAGACACTTTCATTCCACTTTCCATCTTCAAAAGAAAAACTTAATTTTATGCCACCATCTTGAGAAACAATTTTTATTAAATTTAATAACCCTTTATTATATATTGCAACTCCATTTATAATACTTTCAACAATAGTCTGCCCACTTAAAACAGGAATATCTTTTCTCTCTCTTTTGGCTTCATATATAAAATTATTCAAATTTTTACTTTTAGTCTCTTTAGCACTATTCAAAAGGCGATGAATATTCCCGTAAGCAACATCAAACATTCTTTTCCCATAAGTCTCATCCGCAGATACAGCACTCAACAAATCCCAACTACAAAGATAAACTAATTCACTCCGGGCATTATTATAAGCATATTCTTTAAAATTGTTAAAGTCTGCATAATTATTAATCAAATTTGCCACGCAATAGAGCTTTTCCATCACCACAGCATCTAAAACAATTTGTTTAAAATATATGTTTTTATGTTGAAGTAAATCTTTTTTAACTTCAGATATATATGAAGGTGTTGCAGGTTTTATGTTGCTATTATTAAAAAGATTTATAAGATATTCCATAAATTTACTGTTTTGCAGATGTTTTTTTGTAAGCAAAACAGGCATAATATTCTCGCGTTTTGTCTTAAGCCAATTCATAATATCTTCTTGATTATAAGGAAAGTCTTTATAAAGCGAAAATACAGTAATACCATCAATATAGTAAGCACCTGGAATATTCCCTTCAGCATTGTCAGCATTAATCCACGACAGATTTAATCCTGTAAAATAATAAAGTATATTGTGCGATATTTCGGCATGATTTAAAAAGATACCGAATTCTTCTCTATTTGTATTGTTTGCAAAATCAGCTAAATTCGTTGAAATATATTCTTCAAAAACACCTCGTTTTTTTGATTTTATCCCAGAAAGCATTGCAAGTACAGGCAAAACAGTCTCAGGGTTAAAGGAAACAGCTGGCTCTATTTTCCCATACGAAACAAGCTCTTCCAAATTTTTAGGAACACCTGTTATGGAATTTATAGGAACATTCACACAAAAATACTTTGATAAAAGCATTTTATCAATAGTACTCTGAGAAATTACTGAACTTTCAGCAAAAAAAACTATGTATCTACTTCCATCACCAAAAGCAACAGAAACAGAAACTGAAAGTGTAACAAATAATACAAAAATATAGATAAGTTTTTTCATAAACATATTTATATTGTACATTATATGACTTAAAAGTTAAAATTGAGATTACATTAGGGTTAAAATAATACTTTACACATAACTTCTGGCCCCCTCCACTTACACAACAAATTTATATGTCAAACAGTAATTAATTTGCGATTCCTCCAAACTGAGAGAGTAAAATACGCAAGTAAGAAGACA
The DNA here is from genome assembly GCA_031289585.1 of Endomicrobium sp. GTDB lineage: Bacteria > Elusimicrobiota > Endomicrobiia > Endomicrobiales > Endomicrobiaceae > Endomicrobiellum. Next base: position 10,513 of record JAITPF010000008.1, read on the forward strand.
AAAGCGGCAAAGAGTCTAATAATGAGTTGTTGTGTTTAGAGGGATGTCAAAAGGAAGTGTAAAATCTATTAGATACGACAAAGGACCTGAAAATGCATGGGATAACGAGATAAAAAGATTTTAGGGATAAGGTTTTATTTTTGTCGGCCGTATTATGTTGGGAGAAAGGTAGTGTTGAAAACACTAATGGTCTTAGAAGGCGTTTTTTACCTAAAGGTACAAATTTTGTGACAATCAAATTGCGCGAATAGGATTTTGGTTAAATAACAGACCAAGAAAAAGCCTTAATTATTTTACGCCTCAGAATATTTTTAATTCTTCTGTTGCATTACCAACTTGAATTCACCAATTTAATAAAATTATTGACAAGGATTGTTAATTTCAAGTAAAATAGTTAAATTATTTATGAAAAAACAGAAACTTATTTTTTTTACTTCTTTGGTTTTTATTATTATAGGGATAGGGTGTGCAAATTCTGCAACAAATTCTAGAATGATAATATTGGAATCCCCTCAAGAGGATCTGTCTAGTACAGATATAGCCGCTACAACTGTATTAACTGATGATATAAAAACAGAAAAAAAAGCAAAAGAGAAATACGTACGAGGCATACATCTTTCTGCATGGGTAAGTGGTTCTGAAAAATATAGGAACGTTGCAGCAGCACTGTTTAATAATACAGAGTTAAATACTGCTGTAATAGATATTAAAGAATATGAAGGAGAAGTTTATATTGACGGTATAAAGATTGTAAATTTGAATGATGCTTACGTGAAAGCAATTCCTAATCTTGAAAAATATATTGCAGATTTAAAAGAAAAAGGCGTTTACACCATAGCAAGAATTGTTGTTTTCAGAGACAATACAATGACAAGAAAAAACCCTGAACTTGCAGTAAAAAATCCTGACGGCACTATTTGGGTAGATAGAAAAGGTGTTGCGTGGCTTGACCCTTATAATAAGAATTCTTGGGATTATAACCTGCAGATAGCACAAAGAGCAGTGAATATAGGTTTTGAAGAAATACAATTTGATTACATACGTTTTCCCTCTGATGGTAATACAAAAAACTGTTGTTACAGTAAACCTCATTCTACAGTGGAAGCTTCAAAAGCTTTAGTAGGTTTCTTAAAAGAAGCTAATAAACGCCTTAAAGCTAAAGATAAAGATGCAAAAATATCTATTGACGTTTTTGGTTTAACAACAACAGCATCAGATGACATGGGAATAGGACAAAAGATAGTTGAAATGACACAGTGGGTTGATTATGTAAGTCCTATGGTTTATCCATCGCATTACGAAAAATGGAATTACGGTATTGTAGAGCCCAATAAAGAACCTTATAAAATTGTTTATTATGCATTAGAAGGTGCATTAAAAAGAATACCAAATGAAAAACTTCGTCCATGGCTTCAAGATTTTAGTCTTGGATATAAATATGGAAAGAATGAAGTAAGAGCGCAAGTACAGGCTTGCTATGATAATAAAGTAGGTAGCTGGCTATTATGGAATCCTAGATGTATTTATACAAAAGATGCACTAAAAGGACAAGAAGATGAAAACACTTATCAACAAAGTGATCCACCAACGCCTGAGATGCTAAAAACTGAAAAATCTAAACAACCCATAGAAGAGAAAACAGAACAATCAACTGCTACGGGCTTACGTCCGTAACTTGGAATCAGCTTTGCAAGCTCCCCTTGTCCCACCTCTTCTTTTTCCTGATATTTTACATATCCCTTTATCTCTTCTTCCAAAACCTTATATCTGTATTTGCTTATCCCTAACTATATATGATATTGGCATCTATATGCTCTGTGGACTTGTTTTCTTATTTGCATTCATCTTTTTTGTCATTCTTACACAAAAAGAAGACTTGTGAATTTGTTTCCTCTATGGACTTACGCACGTAGTTTCCATTTCGTGGCGATCTTTCTCTTTCAATGAGACAGATTGCTTCGTCAGAACTTTGTCCTCCCTCGCAATGACGACATTGATGCTTTGTTATTGGGTTGCGCACTGCCGAAGGCAACGAGGGCAAAACACAGCCTTTTTAAGAAGATTAATCAGGTTCTTGGGTGACGAACATCTTTGCCATGTACCATAAAAATAACATCTTCACTAATATTTGTTGCGTGATCGCCAAGTCTCTCTATGCTCTTTGCTATAAACATTAAATCAACAACTCTCTGAATGGTTTCCATATCCGAAGCTTTAACCATCAAAATTTTAAGATCATCAAAAACTCTGTTTTTTAAATTATTAACTTCATCATCTTTAGCAAGTACAGATAATGCAAGTTCAGAATCATTTGTATTAAAAGCTCTTATACAATCCATTACCATATTTTGTACAACTTCAATCATTTTAGGAATATCGACAAGGGGGTTAAGTTCGGAGTGTTTTATTAAATCAAAAGCTTTTCTACTTATATTTACGGCCTCATCGCCCATTCTCTCCAAATCACTATTAATACGCATAGCAGAAGTTATAAATCTTAAATCAGCACCAACAGGCTGGTTTAAAGCTATGAGTTTTAAACATTTATCATCAATAACTATCTCCTGGATATTAACTTTTTTTTCAAAGCAAAATACGGTATCAGCTTGCTTTGGATCTCTTGCAACAAGTTCTTGAGTTGCAGCTTTTATCATCGCCTGAACAAGACCTGCCATGTCGAGAAGACGATTTTGCAAATCATTCATTTCAACATCAAAATGTCGCATATTTTCTACCTCCTAAAAAGACAATTTTACCTTTATCCAAATCTACCGGTAACATAATCTTCCGTTTCTTTTCTTGACGGATTTGTAAATATTTTTTCAGTTTTTTCGAATTCTATAAGTTCACCAAGAAGCATAAATGCCGTATCATAAGAAATTCTTGCAGCCTGCTGCATATTATGCGTTACCATTACAATTGTATATTCATCTTTTAATTGAATCATTAACTCTTCTATTCGCCGAGTCGCAACAGGATCAAGAGAAGAACAAGGCTCGTCAAGAAGAATAATATATGGTGCTACAGCAATAACTCTTGCAATACAAAGTCTTTGTTGTCGTTCTAAAGTCAAATCTAATGCCGATTTGCGCAGTTTATCTTTAATATCGTCCCATAACAAAACAGCTTTTAAGCTTTTCTCTACAGTTTCGTCTATAACGCTTTTATTTGAAGCTATTCTGTTAACTTTTAAACCAAAAGCAACGTTTTCATAAATTGAAATCGGAAAAGGGTTTGGTCTTTGAAAAACCATTCCCACATTTCTTCTTAAAACATCAACATCCATTTCAGTATCGTAAATATTTTTACCAGAAATGTTAATCTCGCCGCTTGTATGCGCACCTTCTATTGTATCGTTTATTCTGTTTATTGACCTTAAAAGCGTTGACTTTCCACAGCCTGACGGACCTATCATAGCTGTAATTCTTTTTTCTTTAATATTAATGTTAATATTTTTGAGTGCGTGGAAATTTGTGTAATATAAATTGAAATTTTTTACTGATATTTTTGACATTTTGTCTCCAAAACAATTAAATAAAACAAAAATCACAACCACAAATTATCGTTTCCTACTAACCAAATCGACCCGTTATGTAATCTTCCGTCTGTCTTTCTTTAGGCGAAATAAATAATTTATCGGTTTTATCGATTTCTATAAGGTTGCCCATAAGAAAAAATGCCGTTCTATCGCCAACACGGGATGCTTGTTTTACATTGTTTGTAACAAGTACTATAGTATATTTTTGTTTAAGCTCAATCATTGATTCCTCAACTTTTGCTGTAGATATAGGATCAAGTCCCGAGCAAGGTTCATCAAACAAAATAACCTCTGGATTAATTGCAAGAATTCTTGCAATACAAAGTCTTTGCTGTTGTCCACCAGACATTTTCATTGCAGATGAATCTAATCTATCTTTAACTTCATTCCATAAAGAAGCATCTCTCAAAGCCTGCTCAACTATAGCATCTTGTTCCGATTTTTTTAAAATAAGACCTAACCGTTTTGGTGCATAGATAATATTTTCATATATGCTCATAGGAAGTGGTATAGGCATAGCAAAAAGCATACCAACACGTTTTCTTAAATTTTCCATATTCATATTAAAAATATTATCATTGTCAAGATAAACTTCACCTTTTCGCAAATAAGTTACATCTAAATCATTCATCCTATTTAGAGTCCTCAAAAATGTAGTCTTCCCGCTATTTGCTGGGCCTATAATGCTTAGAATTTCATTTTGGATAACATTAATATTTAATGAATCCAATACACATTTTTTATTGTAACAACAACTTAAATTTTCAACTTTAATTTTATCTACCATTTTCTGTGTTTCCTAAAATAAATTCTTGCAATAATTGCCATAAAACTTATTGTTAAAACCATAATCAAAAGCACAAGTGCTGTTCCAAATATTATTTTTTTTGGCATATTAGGAATCTGTGTTGAAACAATATATAAATGGTATGGCAAAGTCATTACCTGATCAAATATAGAATGCGGTAAATGTGGAACATAAAATACAGAAGCAGTAAATAATATAGGTGCTGTTTCACCAGATATTCTTGCTATGCTGAGTATTGTTCCTGTTAAAATGCCTGGGAGAGCATTTGGAAGAACTATATGTCTTATAGTCTGCCATCGACTTACACCAAGTGACAAACTCGCTTCTCTAAACGAATAAGGAACGCTGTTTAATGCACCGCGCGCCGTAGTTATAATAACAGGAAGTTCCATTATAGATAAAGTTAAAGCTCCGGCAATAACGGAAACCCCAAGTTTTAAAAACATAACAAAAATACCAAGACCAAACAATCCGTAAACAACTGATGGGACGCCAGCTAAATTTACAATAGCGAGTTTAATTATTCTAGTAAGCAGATTATTTCTTGTATATTCATTTAAATATATAGCAGCAAAAACACCTATTGGCAGAGTTATTGAAATAGCACATGTAACTATTGAAAAAGTACCCAGTACTGCCGGGAGAATTCCTCCTGTGCGCATTCCATCTTTAGGCATAGATGTTAAAAAATCCCAAGTTATGGCTGAAGCTCCATTTTTTATTATTGTAAAAATTATCACAACTACAGGAACAATTGCCAAAATAGTTGCAAGAAAGAGAATTGAATATGAAAGTTTCTGTGATAATTTAGGGCTTAGTTTTATCATTTATTTTTACTTTTCCCAAGGAATAAATCTGCTATAAAATTTACAATAAACGTTATTACAAAAAGCACAAGTCCTATAGCAAATAACGCTTTATAATGCATATCGCCCCTTACAGTTTCGCCCATCTCAGCAGCTATTGTTGCTGTCATAGTTCTTACTGGCTCAAAAATAGAATCTGGAATATGAGCAGCATTCCCAGTTATCATCATAACAGCCATAGTTTCACCTATTACTCTTCCTATGCCAAGCATTATGGCAGCTATTATTCCAGGCATAGCAGCTTTTAATACGATCCTCCTTATAGTTTGCCACTTAGTTGCTCCTAAAGCAAAAGCGCCCTCTTTATAGTGCCAAGGAACAGAACGTATTGCATCTTCTGATATTGTTACTATTGTAGGCATAGCCATAAATGCAAGCATTATTGATCCAGAAAAAGCTGTAAGTCCTGTAGGTATATTAAAAAATATTCTAACAAAAGGTACAAGCGTAATCATACCTACAAAACCTATAACAACACTTGGAATTGCAGCCATAAGTTCAACTAAAGATTTCAAAATGTCCCTTATACCTTTAGGAGCAATTTCAGAAATATAAAGTGCAGTCATAACGCCAATGGGAACAGCTATTACACATGCCCCAACTGTTACTAAAGTAGAACCAACAATTAAAGGGAGAATACCAAATAACGCTGGGTTTGAAGATGGATTCCAAAATTTTCCAGTAATAAATTTTGTAATGCCAAAGTCTTTGAAAAAAGCAAAGCCTTCTTTAAATAAAAAACCAAAAATTAAAACAACAAAAATGATAGATAGTATTGCACATATAAAAATTACTGTTTCAATTACAGTATCTATGATTTTTCTCATTTAATCCTCTATCTTGAGCTTATGAGTTTTACATTAAAGTCTATTCAATGTTTACACTAATATACTTTCATCTAAATTTTTTATTTTATCTTTTTTATTGGGACAAAATCGGTTTTTAGTACGATTTTTTGTCCCACATCTGACAAAGCATAATCTATGAACATTTTTATTATATCTTTTGGTTTGCCATTTGTATAAAGATATAAAGGTCTCGAAATAGGATATGTATTGTTCATAACATTTACCGATGTCGGATAAATATACTTACTGCCTGCATTCAATGCTACTGAAATAGCTTTTACTCCGTTGTTTACAAAACCCATACCGACATATCCTAAAGCATTAGGATTTTGATAAACTTCATCGTATATAGCCTGTGAAGAAGGCATCATAAGCGACTGAACAGCAAATTCATCTTTAGCGTTTTTATTATTATTTCTCAATACCCGTTCTTTAAAAAACATATGCGTTCCAGAATTGCTTTCCCTTGAAAGGATCACTATTTTTCTATCTTCTCCACCAACTTCTTTCCAATTTGTAATTTTTGCCATAAAAATATCCCGCAATTGCTCTAACGTCAGCTGAATTACAGGATTACTTTTATTTACAAGTACAACAAGTCCGTCAAGTCCAACTTTAAACTCAACAGGCTCTATATTTTTGTATTTTGCTAAAATTTTTTCTTTTTTTTCTATTTCACGGGAGGACATTGTAATGTCGCAAGTTCCATTTATTAAAGACGCAAAACCCGTTCCAGATCCCCCTCCAGTAACGCTTATATTAAATGATGAATTTTGCTCGACAAAGTTTTCCGCCCAAGATTGAATGAGATTTACGATAGTGTCAGAGCCTTTTATTTGTATAGACGAAACATAACTATTACTGCCATCTTGAGATCGCATACAAGCAAACAAAAGTAAAGACATTAAAAAGAGAATAGAAATTAATCTAAAAAATTTCATCATTCCCACTCGATAGTTGCAGGTGGCTTATTAGAAATATCGTAAACTACTCTGTTAGCACCTTTAACTTCGTTTATAATGCGTGAAGATATCTTACCAAGTAATTCATAAGGAAGTTTTACCCAGTTTGCCGTCATTGCGTCTTCGGAATTTACGGCTCTTATAGCAATTACATACTCATAAGTTCTGGCATCTCCCATAACGCCTACAGTTTTAACAGGTAATATTATGGCAAAAGATTGCCAAACTTTTCCATAAAGTCCAGCTTTTTTTATTTCTTCTGTTACTATATTGTCTGCTTTTTTTAAAATATTTAATTTTTCTTCTGTTATCTCACCTAGCGTTCTTACTGCTAGTCCCGGACCAGGAAAAGGCTGCCTATCTATAATTTCTGATGGAATTCCAAGTTCTCGTCCTAAAACTCTTACTTCATCTTTAAATAAAAATTTTAAAGGTTCAACTAGTTTCATTTTCATTTTTTCAGGAAGTCCGCCAACATTGTGGTGGCTTTTTATTGGCGATTTTGCTCCTTTTATAGAAATACTCTCTATAATATCTGGATATATTGTTCCTTGTAAAAGAAAATCTACATCTTTTAATTTTTTTGCTTCCTTTTCAAAAATTTCTATAAAAGTATGTCCGATAATTTTCCTTTTTTGTTCAGGATCAGTTATACCTTTAAGTTTTGATAAAAATATCTTTTTTGCATCAATTATAATAAGATTTTTTCCAAATATTTTACCAAACACATTACGAACTCTTTCGGTTTCGCCGAGTTTCTGAAGTCCATGGTCAACATAAACGCACACAAGATGTTTCCCTATTGCTTTATAAAGCATCATAGCAGCAACAGAAGAATCAACCCCACCGGAAAGAGCGCATAAAACTTTGCTTTTTCCTACCTGCGCCTGAATTTTTTTAACTTCATCAACAATATAAGACTTCATAGTCCAATTGCGTCTTGAATTACATATTTTAAATATAAAATTTTGAAGAATTTTTTTACCATTAACGGAGTGTTTTACTTCCGGATGAAACTGAACGCCATATATATTTTTTTTTACATTTTCTATTGCTGCATAAGGAGAATTTTCAGATTTTGCTGTTATCTTAAACCCTTTTGGGATTTTTGAAAGTTTGTCACCGTGACTCATCCATAGAGTTTCTTGAGCGCTAAGTCCATCAAACAAAGAACAGCTACATTCTAGATTTACTTTTGCAAGACCAAACTCTCTGCGTTTGGATGGAACTACTTTTCCTCCTAGATGTTCTGCTATAAGTTGCATGCCATAACATATTCCCAAAATAGGAACGCCAAGTTCCCATACTTTAGTATCAGGACAAGGAGCACCTTTTGAATAAACACTTTCGTAACTACCTGAAAGAATTACACCTCTTAAATCTTTAAATCCGGAAAAAGATTCTATTGATTTATTACCATGATATATTTCGCAATATACTTTTTCTTCTCTTATACGTCTTGCAATTAACTGTGTGTATTGCGAACTAAAATCTAATATTAAAATCATCCACTTTCCTTATGTTTTTTATTCTTTATCAAATTTATTCGGAGCAACAGTAGCCAAAGATAGAAAAACAATTAATATAATCCATCCTACAAAAGGAATAAGTCCCACCAATTGCAACCAACCGCTACGATTAGTATCGTGTAATCTACGTGTAGCTATTGCTATGGATGGCATTAACAATGCAACAAATACTAAAAAGTTGAGAATACCTGAAGGAATAATATATAAAACCATTCCCAAAACAAAATTGATTAATACAAAATACCAAAATTGTGATAAAGAGGCACGTCCCTCAAAATCAGCATAATGATTAACAAGAACATCCCAAAAATATACCTTAAAAAATTGAATCATACCCTATCCTCTTTCTCATATTTCTATGTTATTGTATCAAATTTTTGCAGAAGTTATGGTTTTTTGCGCCTGGTATTTTCCATTTCTATCGGCATAAGAAACTTCACAAACCTCACTTGCGCCCAAAAACAGAACCTGCGCTATTCCCTCATTTGCATAAATTTTTACTGGAACAGATGTTGTATTTGTTATTGAAAGAGTAACATATCCCTCCCATTCTGGTTCAAACGGAGTTATATTTACAAAAATTCCGCACCGAGCATAAGTTGATTTTCCAAATGCAATTGTTACAACGTCTCTTGGAATTCTAAAATATTCTATTGTTTTACCTAAAATTACAGAATTTGACGAAATTTCTATATAATCTTTAACAGTTACAGATTCAAACAGTCCTTCAGCTGATCTTTTAGGATCAAAAATCACTGCACTCTTTTTCATAACCATAAACTCATTTGAAAGGCGAATATCGTACCCATAAGAAGATGTCCCAAAAGAAATTTTTCCATCTCTAACCTGTCCTGGTTCAAACGGCTCAATCATCTTATATTCAAAAGCCATCTTTTTTATCCACTTGTCATTTTTAACCATTTATTTACCTTTTATACTTCTATTTCTATATTCAAGCTACTATTCTAAACTAATCTAAGAACATTTAGAATAGCCACAACCGCGACAAACAACACACCCCTCAGCAAAAGTTAACATTTCACCACATTCCGGACATTGTGGACATTCTCCTGCTAAATTAGCACTTGGATCAGAAGTATATTGTTTTTCTTTAGCAGCATAAGGTTCAGAAGTAAATATTTCTTGTGTAAAAAGAGCTGGCGACATTTTTTCTCTATTATATTCTTCTAAAGCTTTAGCAACAGCATCCGCACATGACAAGATTGCTCCACCTTCTGCTAAAGTAGGTGACGGGCATCTTATACCTTTTAATTGATTTATAATTGAATACTGATCAACCCCAGAGCGTAAAGCCAAAGAAATTAAACGACCAATAGCTTCAGCTTGTGACGAAGTACATCCCCCAGATTTACCAAGTTGTGTAAATAATTCACATGCACCTCTGTCATCCTCATTTACAGTAACATACATCTTACCACAACCAGTATGCATAAGGAATGTAAACCCTGTTGTTTTTTTAGGGCGTGTTCTTGGCTTTTTCTCCTGTAATGTTTCCACACGTTCTTCTTTTTTATTTGCAAGATTTAACACCTGAACATCTCTGCTTCCATCGCGATAAACAGTTACCCCTTTGCAGCCCATTTTATACGAAAGAATATAAACTTTTTCTACGTCTTCTTTTGTAGCAGAATTTGGGAAATTTACGGTTTTTGATACCGCATTGTCTGTAAATTTTTGAAAAGCTGCTTGCATTTTTATATGGTTTTCCGGTGTAATATCATGTGAAGTTATAAAGATTTTTCTTATTTGTTCTGGAATTTCTGCAAATTCATGTATGCTTCCTTTTTGTGTTATTTTATTCATAAGTTCCAGTGAATAAAAACCTTTTTCTTTTGCTAGTTTCTCAAAGTATGGGTTTACTTCATACATTTCCTCGTTGTCAAGACACTGCGCTCTTTTATAAACAAGCGCAAAAATAGGTTCAATACCACCGGAAGCAGAAGCTATTATGCCAATTGTTCCCGTTGGAGCGATTGTAGTAGTAGTAGCGTTTCTTATAGGTTTTCCTTTTGCATAAATACTTTGTTTAAAGTTTGGGAAAGCTCCTCTCTTGGCTGCAAGTTCCTCGGAAGTTTTGTAGGATTTTGACTGAATAAAACTCATAAGTTTTTCAGCAAGTGTTAAAGAATCTCTGGAACCGTAAGGTATGCCCAAATACAAAAGTAAATCTGCCCAGCCCATAACGCCAAGTCCTATTTTTCTGTTCGAACGCGTAGTCTCGCCAATTCTTTGTATAGGATAATTGTTCATATCTATAACATTGTCAAGAAAATGAACCGCAGTTCTTACTGTTTGTTCAAGTTTTTTCCAATCCACATCATCATTTTTTACAAAATGACCAAGGTTTAGTGAACCTAAATTACAAGACTCATAAGGAAGAAGAGGCTGTTCTCCACATGGGTTTGTGGATTCTATTGAACCTATTTGAGGAGTAGGATTTTCATCATTTATTCCATCAATAAAAACTATACCTGGCTCTCCGTTTTTCCACGCTTGATTAACTATCTTATTGAAAACTTTTCTTGCATTTAATTTACCTGTTGTTGCACCGTTTCGTGGATTGTAAAGATTATAATCTTCATTTTTTTCCAAAGCGTTCATAAACTCTTTTGTAACAGCAACTGATATATTAAAATTACTTAAACTATCATTTTTATCTTTACAAACTATAAAATCTAAAATATCTGGATGATCTATTCTCAACATCCCCATATTTGCACCACGCCTTGTGCCACCTTGCTTAATGGCTTCTGTAGCAGCATTGAAAACCTGCATAAAAGATACTGGACCTGAAGAAACACCACTTGTACTTTTTACTGCATCATGCTTAGGACGCAATTTTGAAAATGAGAACCCTGTTCCGCCGCCAGATTTATGTATAAGGGCAGTATTTTTCAAAGTCTCAAAAATTGAATTCATAGAATCATCTATCGGCAGAACAAAACAAGCAGAAAGCTGTTGTAAGTGTCTGCCTGCATTCATCAAAGTAGGTGAATTAGGTAAAAAATCTAAAGAAGACATTGCAAGATAAAACTCTCTTGTCAATGCAGCTATATCTGCATTCTTATCATAAATTTTGTCGGCCTGTGCAATATTTTCGGCAACTCTGTAAAACAAATCTGCAGGAGTTTCAGTTATATTGCCGTTTTCATCTTTTTTCAAATATCTTCTTTCAAGAACAGTGAGCGCATTTTTTTTCAGCTTAGGAGCGTTTTTAGAAATTAGTTTTTCTTTTACATCTTGTAACATCATCGCCTCCAAATAGCAAAAACAATTTATTTATCAAAGTTTTTAGAATCTGTTTATATACTAATAGAACAAAAGTGTTAGGGGGCAAAAATAGTCAAATGCAAGGCAAAAAGTGTGACTTAGCAAGATTATTGACTCATCTTGAGAACGCGGCAGTTGGCTATTTCTATCCTAATCTTTTGGGATGCAACAGCTTTTTGGTAAATTTTGTCAGTTTTGTTGTGTCAATATGTTCAGGTATTTCCTATCACAAAACAGTCAAAATTTCCTCAAAAATCCTAGCAGCACTTTCATCCTATTAGTATGAACAAACTCTCGTTTTTTGTCTTTTTGTATGTTCTTTTTTTAGTTTTTTTAGCTCTTTCATGAACGTATCGATATCACCAAACTTTCTGTAAACTGATGCAAATCTTATATACGCTACCAAATCAATATCCCAAAGCTTCTCCAATATCTTTTCGCCTATGATGCTTGATGGAACTTCCATAACATATTCACCCATAATCTCATTTTCAATCTCGCTTACTATTTTATCCATTGTTTCAGCTGAAATAGAACGTTTTCTGCAAGACCTATTTACACCCCCTAAAACCTTTTTTAGCTCAAAAGGTTCTCTTCTGTTGTCTGATTTAACAACCATGAGAGTAGCTTTTTCTGGTCTTTCAAAGGTAGTATATCTTTTTTTACAGTTAAAGCATTCTCTGCGTCTTTTTACCGCTGATGTATGTTCAATAGAACGCGAATCAAGAACTTGATCGTGAACACTACCACAAAAAGGACATTTCATTTTTTTCTCATTTTATTTTATTGCAATAAAGAATATAATACAATTAGACTACATATTGTGTGTGGTGAAAGTAATGTTACAACATATATGTAGCTTTTGTCAATTCTATACATTCATTCAATTTAGATTTTTTCTATCATACCAGTTGTCCTTTGTTATAAGATTATAGACTGTTTTTTCTATTGAAAATAACAGTCTATTACTAACGTTTTCAAAATCAGTCTTGTCTGGATTTTCTTTCCAATCTTGTGTTGCAACTCCGTCATTGTTTATAAGGTACACCTGTTCCCCCTCGTATGATAAAAAAACAAACCTATTTTTACTTTTTGAAAACAAACTTTTCCCTAATGAGGAATATGGATTCCCAATATTAAGAATATCTATTATAGTTGGAACAATATCAAATTGCGAACTAAGTTTACTTACTTTTACAGGTTTAAATAATGACGGACAATAAATTATTGCAGGAACTTTAAAAGTTTTATCAACTTTTGTTTTTTCAAAAGTCCCATTTACTCCACCAACACCATAAGCCTGATGATCAGCACACATTATAAATATAGTCTTATCAAACCACTCTTCATTTTTTACTTTCTTAAAAAACTCCCCCAAAGCATAATCAGAATAATAAAGTCTATTTAAATAACCAGTTTTTTCAGTTCCATCTGCAGGATATTTCTCAAGCGATTTCAAAATTGTTTTAGTATATGGAATATGCGTGGTTGTAGTAAAATAAAAAGCAAAAAATGGTCTTTTTAAAAGTCGCACTTTTTCAAAGAAAAATGCCAAACCTTCAATATCGTAACCTTTACTTATCGATAAATATTTATGTTCAACTGGAATATCTTGTTTTCCATAAGATTCATTAAATCCCAGATAATTTGCAAGAGTTATAGCATTGTCAGATTCTCTCTTGTCTCCCTGAACAAAAACGTTGTTGTATCCGTTTCTTGTAAGTATTGCTGGAAGCCTTGTCTGTCCGGAATTTTCAAGACCATATCCCATATAAGGTATCCCTTTAACATAAGGCAAACTGAAAAATACAGACATCAACCCCATTATACTGCGTTGTCCATTTGCATAAAAATTATCAAATACTATTGAATTATTAACTAAAATATCAAAATTAGGTGTCACTCCGTAACTAGTACCAGCTATTGAATCTATATAATCTCTCTGCCAGCTTTCAAGCAAAATAAAGACAATATTATAATCTTTACCATCAACGTTAAATTTAACTCTTTGGCGCATTAAAGGATACTGTTTATTAGGAATTATTTCCTCACCTGCATCTAAAAGATTTGTCTCTACAACTTTAAGAGCTTCTGAATCTGAAATATCAATTTTATTAGACATTGTTTTTGAGCGAACACTTATCAAAGAAGTAAAAATTCCATTTAATTTCAATTCACCCGAAACTAGGTTTTGAGAATATGCATCAGATATTGAAAGAATTCTTTCTTGAACTCCTCCTCTTACTGCAACAATCATCACAAAACCAAACAACAAAAGAACTACTGTATTTAATAAAATCTTTGGATTTGCAGGCACATAATATTTGTCAATAATTTTAAATGAAAAGTAGAAAAGCAAAATTATAAATAAAAAATTTGCAATTGTTATAAAAATATAATCGCCAAAAGCTAAACTTAAAAAATAACTGAAATGATTTTTGATAAGTAAAACTTCTGTTGTAAGATGTTTTTCAAAAAGCTTAAAATGTATGACATCTGCTGCAAGTAAAAATGAAGAAACAAAAATAAACAAACTTAGAAAAGCACAGTTGATTTTGATAAAAATTTTGGAATCAACTGGAATATTTATTAAAAATAAAAATGCACTACAAAATGTACAAATGGTAAATATATCAAAACGTAAACCCTGCAAAAAAGAACAAATAATTTCCCATAAAAATAAATCTTGGAAAAATGAATGAGCAACAAAAAATAGCGCTAATCTAAAAACGCTAAAAATAATAAGTAAAATTAAAATATATATTCTAGTTAATTTTAATCTAAATTTCATTTATAAATCAGCAAAAGAAATTACTTTTATGTTGTTTTTTTTGATTTGTCGTTTAAGTTCTGGGTCACAACATTTTGCAAGATCAAAAGCACGATATCTCTCAACAAAGCCAGGATGCATCATAATTTCCCCACTCTCATAGTTTGGACTAAAATCAAATTTATCTCTTAAAAAATGAGGATATTTTAGATTAAACTCCTTTAAAATAGGAACTAAAACATTTTTTTCAAGATTACGATACAAAAATTTACTACAATCATAATATCCATTATGGAATCTTATTGGAACGTTTAAATCTTTAGCTTTTTGGGCAACTAGCGGTAACACATCAGGATGCATATGTGCGTGGTGATGACTGTCAAGATGACTTAAAGTAAAACCAGCTTTTAAAAATTTATCAAGTTGTTTATTTATTGAATCTTTTATTTGCTGTTTCATAACAGGTGTAATTTTATGAATCTTTTTAAAAAATCTATTTGGCTCTCTCATAATAAATATCGCATCTAAATCAATATGAAGCCCTGTCTTTAAATTAGGATATGCTTTGATTATCGTCACAGCATGGTCGAATCCATTTCTTTCAGTCATTACAGTAGTACTTGAAAGAATACCGTATTTATGAGTAAATATTATAGCTTCATTATTTTCTTTATTCCTACCAAAATCGTCGGCATTAATAATTATTTTTTTTATCATTTTACAACCCTCGTATTATTTATTTTACTATCAATTAACGACAACAAACAAATTAGCTTTTCATTTTACATATCCACTTTTTGCATATATTTTGCTCAGTTTTTTTACGGTTTGTTTTTGGATAAAATATTTATGAGGTTGATGAAGCATAAAACCATGTTTTTTGTACTTATCTTCAAATAAAAGATATTTTATCATTGCTGCCTGCTTTTTTAATACTATAGGGAGCATTTTGTTTGTTATTTCTTTATTAAACTCTGATAACGGTATAAAATTTGTAGAAAACTCAACTGAAGAAGAGTTGCAGTTCTGCCCGTCAAAACCTATATGCTGAACATAACAGTTTTTTGGGACCATAAGCCTTATACCATTTTTAATTAAAAAGCTAGACAATTTAAAGTCCATAGATCTTGGTCTTTCTTTCTGCGTTAAAACAAATTTCTGAAGAAGAAGCCTTGATATACATATTCCGGCAAAGCCAACATCTTCTTTATATACAAATTCCCCGTCAAAATACAAATCTCTGTGAAGATCTGAATTATACAATCCCAAAAAACCATCAGTTCGTGTAAAATTATCAAAAATATAATCTACCGTATCAGGTCTTAATAGTAAATCAGAATCACAAATAAATAAAACATCGTTATCTGTCTTTAAAAAATCAAGCATAATACGATAAGTATGCCTATCAGCTCTAAAATTCTTTTCTCTATTTATAACTTCAGTATTGTATTTATTAAATAAATGCTCTAAATAATTGTTGTCGAATTCCGTGCTGTAATCATTAAAAATTTTTATGGCAGTTTTATTAATATTTGAACATTCATATAAGGCCTTAGCAGTAATTTCGAGATATTTTTTTCTATTGTAAACAGGAATTGCAATCATGAGTTTCATTTTGAAGATCCCTTTAAAAGTTTTTGTAAAGCATTTAAAATATCAACATTAGGTATATTTTTTATATCGTTTTCTAAAGTACTGTTTTTTGTATTCACAGAAAGTTGAATAGAATTGGGATTATTAGGTCCCCAGATTATATCAATTTTTTCGTAAGTATTTGAATAATTTAAATATAAAGCAACTATTTTTTTATTAAAAGCTGCCGCAATGTGAACTATAGAAGTGTCTGGACTGATCACTAAATCAGCATGTCTTATTAAAGCAGCGCTTTCTAAAACGGACTCAAAACAAACTGCAAAAGTCCTATTATTTTCTAAAGATTTTATCTCTTGTTTATTTTTTTTCTGACAAAGCATAAATACACAACAATCAATCTTATCCTCTATAATATTTATCAATTCTTTAAGTTTATAATATTCAAAACTTCTGTGTTTACTTGCTGCAAAAGGATTTAAAACTATTTTATATTTTACACTGTATTTCTTTATCGTATTTTTTGCAAAATTTTGCTGTTTGTCGTGTTTAGGTAACTCTGTTGCCGAAGTGTCTCCCTCTCGTGAATTCTTCATTACAATGATTTTGTCTTCTTCGTTTGATGCAGATGGTGTCGATAAGTTTTCTATCAACTTGAGAACTTTGATTTCCTCTTTAGAACTAAGAACTATATCATACTTTAAATCAGGATTTTCAATTTTTAAGATTTTTAATAGATACTCATAACGTTTTGAAATATGTATATCAAAAAAATTAACATCTATCGAGAAATCATAAATATTATATAAACTTTTATAAAAACCTACAAGAAATTTTGGAGCAATAATGCGCAACATTAACAAATGTTTAAAACGCGGTCTGAATGGATAAAAATCAACAGCAAGACTTACATTCTGTTTTCGCAATTTCAAAAAAATCAAAATATCTTTAAAAATACTTTTTCCAACTTCATATATTTGCTCAACATTATTGTTATATTTTATTATTTCCCTATTATTCTTACCACAAAGGACTATAATTTCAATATCAGAATATTGCTTTTTTATTTCCCTAAAAAGCAAAGTTGAAACCACAACATCACCTATTTTATCATCATTTCTAAAAAACAAAACCGACTTGACTTTATTTACATCAAAAGTCTTGCCGGATTTGTCTTTTTTATCGAAAATCTTTTTTGCTAAATATTTTCTAAATGATTTAAGTACATCTTTAATATTACACACGTATTATTTATGTTCCTGATTTCCATGAATTTAAATATTCTTTCTGTTCTCTTGTAAGATTATCTATTTTAATACCCATAGAATTTAACTTAAGCCTTGCTATTTCATTATCAAGCACTTCAGGCACTACATATACATTTTTCTCAAGATTTTTATAATTTTTAACTAAATACTGTACAGAAAGTGCTTGATTTGCAAAAGACATATCCATAACGCTTGCTGGATGTCCCTCAGCAGCAGCAAGATTTATTAATCTTCCTTCGCCAAGCACAAATATAGTTTTATTGTTTTTTAATGTATACTCATCAACAAAATCTCTAACATTTTTTACCGATTTAGATATCTTTTTTAACGTCTTTAGATCTATTTCATTGTTAAAATGTCCTGAATTACAAATAATTGCACCATTTTTCATTAAAGGGAAACAATTACCATAAATTACGTTTAAATTGCCTGTAAGAGTAACAAAGATATTTCCTTTCTTTGCTGCTTCTTTCATCGGCATAACTTCAAACCCATCCATTGCCGCTTCAATCGCCTTAAGATGATCAACTTCTGTCACTATAACATGTGCGCCAAGTCCTTTTGCTCTCATAGCAAAACCTCTGCCACACCATCCATACCCAGCAGTAACAACAACTTTTCCTGCAAGCAAAACATTTGTAGCTCTTATTATCCCATCAATAGTTGACTGCCCTGTACCGTATCTGTTGTCAAAAAAATGTTTCGTTAGCGCATCATTAATGGCAATAACCGGATATGCAAGAACTTTATCTTTTGCCATTGCTCTAAGTCTTACAACACCTGTTGTAGTCTCTTCTGTTCCTCCGATTATATCTTTTATTAAATCTTTTCTCTTTAAAAGAATTGTCGTAACTAAATCAGCACCATCATCCATAGTTATCTGAGGTTTTATATCTAAAACCGCATTTATATGTTCATAATAGGTTTTATTATCCTCACCTTTAACTGCAAAAACAGGAATATTATAATTTTTCACCAAAGAAGCAGCAACATCATCCTGAGTTGACAAAGGATTTGAGGCACATAAATATATATCCGCTCCACCTGCTTGTAACATAATAGCCAGATTTGCCGTCTCTGTAGTAACGTGCAAACAAGCTGAAATTCTTTTTCCTTTGAAAGGTTTTTCTTTTAAAAAATTTTCCTTTATCTGCCTTAATACAGGCATTTCTTTTTCAGCCCATAAAATCCTTTTGTTACCTTTTGGGGCAAATTTAATATCTTTTATGTCATATTTCATTATAATATTCTTTCCTTTTTCATATTTTTATTGCTTTTTGAAGTTCATCAACTCTATTTAATTTTTCCCAAGTGAAATCTTTTTCTTTTCTACCAAAATGCCCATAAGCAGCTGTTTGTGTAAAAATTGGCCTGCGAAGCTGCAAATAATCTGTAATACCTTTAGGTGTAAGCGGGAATATTTTTCTTATTATAGGTTCTAATACCGATCCTGAAACCTTGCCAGAATGATGAGTATCAATCATTATCGATACAGGGTCAGCAACACCAATTGCATAAGCAAGTTGTACTGTACACTTGTCAGCAAAACCTGCCGCAACTACATTTTTTGCAATATGTCTTGCCATATAACACGCACTTCTATCAACTTTTGTAGAATCTTTGCCTGAAAATGCTCCTCCTCCATGCGCGGCCATGCCACCGTAAGTATCAACTATTATTTTCCTTCCAGTAAGACCAGTGTCTGCTGCTGGTCCTCCAAATAAAAATTTCCCTGTAGGATTTATATATATTTTTGTGTTTTTATCAATCAGTTTTCCAAGAACAGGATTAATAATCTTATCAAAAATTTCTCTTTTAGATTTTTCCGTTATATGCTCTCCTGTCTTATCCAAAATTGCCTCAGTATGCTGTGTTGATAAAACAACAGCATCTATTCTTTTCGGCTTCCAATCCACATATTCAACAGTTATCTGCGTTTTACCATCCGGACCTAAGTATGTCAAAATATTTTTTTTTCTTACTTCACTAAGTTTCATTGCAAGTTTGTGCGCTAAAATTATCGGTAAAGGCATAAGTTCTGGGGTTTCTTTACACGCAAACCCTATCATCAATCCTTGATCGCCGGCTCCACCAATATCAACACCCATAGCAATATCTGGAGACTGCGTATTTATAGCATCTATAATCGCACATGTATTATAATCAAAACCAAGAGATGGTTTATTATACCCTATTCTTTTTACAGCTTCTTTGATAATATTTTTGATATTGATTTTTGCACTTGTAGTAATCTCTCCACCGGCAAAAAGCAATCCTTTAGAAATAAAAGTTTCACATGCAACTCGCGCGTTTGAATCTAGCTTTAAAATTGCATCTAAAATACTATCTGAAACTATATCACACACTTTATCAGGATGTCCTTCTGTAACAGATTCAGACGTAAAAAAATAACCTTGCCCTTTCGACATAAAACGCCTCTCTTATACTTAAGTATGAACCAGACTCTAATTTTATTTAGAATATTCCATCATTATAGAATCAAATAATGTAATATTGTCTGGTATTAAAATGTCATATCCAATTATTGTGTTTGTTATATTCACATTATTACCAACTTTTGAATTTTCCCAAATTATTGATTTTTCCACAGAAGCATTTTTGCTTATTTTTACATTATCCGATATAACTGCGAATGGTTTAATTACTGCATTCTTTTCTATTATTACATTATTTCCTATAAAACACGGTCCCTGTATTTTAACGCTTTTATCAATCTTTGCATTAAAACTTATATATTTACTTCCTTTATTTTTAATCCCAATATCAACTTTAATTTTACCTTCTAAAGCATCAAAAACACCTTTTTTATACTCAATAATATTACCTATATCAGTCCAATATTCTTCCATCAAATAACCATAAATTTTTTTCTTTTTCTTCATCAAAAGAGGGAACAAATCCATACTAAAATCAAAAAACTTATTTTTGGGTATAAATTTAAAAACCTCTGGTTCAAATATATAAATTCCTGTATTTACCTTATCATCGAAAACATCACCCCATAATGGTTTTTCAACAAATGTTTTTATTTCGCTGTTTTTATTTGTTATTGCAATACCATATTCAAATCTTAAATCTATTTTCTTTAAAACTATTGTAGCAATTGATTTTTTTTTATTATGAAAGTTTATAGCTTTTCTTAAATCAATATCAGTCAAACCATCTCCAGACATAACTAAAAAAGTATCATCAAAAAAATATTCTTTATTTTTTATTGCACCTGCAGTCCCTAAAAGTTTTTTTTCGTGAGAGAATTCTAACTTGATGCCAATTTTATTATCCTTAAAAAAATCTGTTATAACATCAGAACGATAATACGTGTTTACACAAGCGCTGTCAAAACCATTTTTTAAAAGATTTAAAAACGTATAGTACAAAGCCGGTTTACCTAAAATAGAAATCATCGGTTTAGGAATATTGTTAGTTAATGGTCTTAATCTTGTGCCTACTCCTGCAGCTAAAACAAAAGCCTTCATTTCATCTCCTTTTATTTAGAAAGACAACAACTTGAATATCTGTTGGAATTTACCCTCGAATGCCTTTTATCAGGGGCGGCGCACACGATAGAGTCTCTAGAGTCTATGTTTTTTCAACCTTCATAAATTTTCTTTGTTATTTTGGTAAGAATTTCAAAGTTTTTTGAAGCTTTCTTCTGCTAAGTACGAGCTACGAATGTATCTTCCGGAAATAACTTGTCTTATTCCTGTTGAAACAGCAAAATCTTCTATTATTTTAAATTCTTCTTGAGTATATTCTTTAATTACAGGATAATGCTCTTTTGTTGGAGCAAGATATTGCCCTATTGTAAGAGTATCAGTATTTATATTTTTTATATCTCCAATAGTTTCAAAAACTTGTGATTGTGTTTCACCAAGTCCTAACATTATTCCGGTTTTAACTTTACAATCTCTTGATTTGGCATATTTCAAAACTTCAAGAGAACGTTTATACTCGGCTCCTTTTCTTACTTTGCCATATAAAGCAGGCACTGTTTCCAAATTGTGTGAAAAAACATCTGGATTCGCATCTAAAACAGTATCAATAGATTTTTCACTGCCTAAGAAATCAGGCACAAGAACTTCGACTTTAATTCCATGAATAAGAGTTTTTATTTCATCAATTGTTTTTGCAAAATATTCTGCTCCACCATCTGGTAAATCATCTCTTGTTACTGAAGTTATAACAACATATAAAAGACCTAGTTTTTTAATTGCTTTTGCTATTTTTAATGGCTCATTTTTATCTACAAGTTCAGGTTTATGTTTTTCTATAGCACAGAAACCGCATCCTCTCGTACAATACTTGCCTAATATTAGAAAAGTCGCTGTTCCTTTTTTAAAACATTCGCCGATATTAGGACATTTTGCGCTCTGACATACCGTATTGAGACTTTTAAATCCAAAATCCTTTTTTAAGGCTGTTATATCTGCAATAGTAATTTTCTTTTTTTCTTGCTTCATTACTAAATGTATTTTTTTCTTAATTTATCTAAATTTTTCTTATCTTCAGACGAAAAAGATATAACAAAATTTTTACCATCGGCTGTTTCAATCTCTTCAATAACAACATCAAAAACTGCTAAATCTGGAGGGTTTACTCTTGACCACTGACCAAACGAATTCAGAGGTATATTATAAGTATTTTTTTCGCCTGATTCAAGAACAAATGGTAAATCGTAATTAAAAGTATCATTAATTAAAACTTTGTCTGTTATGTGCGTCGTAAGTTTTCCTTTGAAAAAAATTTTTGTGATTGAATATTCAGATCTATTTTCTATTATAAGTTCAGCTGTTGAAATAGGTAAAGTATCCGATGTGTACTGTTTATAGAACCTTGCATTTAAAATTTTTATTTTTGATATTTCCTTTTTTACACTTTCAGACTCTTCTTTTCTTTTTTCCAAAAGCTCAATTTCATTAAAAGCAACATTATATTTTCTTCTATAATACTCATAGTTATAATAACGATTGTAATCATAATAAAATATTCCGTAATATATATCAGGATAATAATAGTATCTCGGACCATAACCCCAATAACAATCTAGCGGATAAGTTCTGTCACAATAGCGCCCATAATAACTTGATAATGCATAGTTATTTGCAAAAGAAACAATGGGATATAGCATTAAAAAAGATAAAATAAGTGTAATCTTTTTCATAAGTATGCCTCACATTTACAAAGGATTTTACAAATTATAGTATTATATAATATTAATGAGTGTTGTGTCATCATACTCGCTCTCTCACTGCCAGGATTGGACTCTAGTTAGTGAAAAGAGTATAAAAGATGTATAATAGAAAGTTATGCACAACATTATGGAAGTAAAAGGTGAGAAATTGCATGGGAAACAAAAACACGAATGTAAAGAAATGTGGAAGGAAGTTTGGATGAAAATTGCATAGTGCTATTGGTAATAAAATGGATAAAAAGCGTATATATAAGAATTTGGGAGCAAAGATGGAAAGGGAAAGTAAGCAAATAAGCAGTGGTCCTGAAATAATAGAGATGGATGAGATAGAAAACAAAAAAATGGCAATTGTATTCTTATAATTAGGAGACAAAAGAGTGTTATTGAATTTGAAATAGGCAATGAAGGGATAAAGTATTGATTTTAAAAAGCAAGTCAACTGCTATGGGCTTACGCCCGTAGTTTCCATAAGGTATAGTTATGAAGACAGCAAGATGAAAAATACACCTATAGAAAAGATAAAAAATTTTTGTTTTATTTTACCGGCATTATTGTTATTTTTGGTATTTAGTTTATATCCCATTTTGAGAATTTTTGAACTTAGTGTTTTCCAATGGAATGGTATAGGTAAAAATATGGTGTTTGTAGGTCTTGTACAGTATAAGCATATCTTATTTAACAACCCAAATTTTTGGAACTCAATGTTAAATGCCGGATATATAACTTTTCTTGCTCTTATTATTCAAAATACTCTTGCATTATTTTTAGCGATACTTGTAAACAGAAATATAAAAGGCAAAAACATTTACAAAACTATATTCTTTTTGCCTTCAGTGCTATCTGGGATTGTGGTAGGTTTAATCTGGAAATTTGTTTTTGATGGCAATTTCGGCATATTAAATCATTTTCTTGCAAGCATAGGTTTTACTAACTTTCAAGATTTTTCATGGTTTTCCAAAACTAAAACTGTTCTTTTTGCTGTAACTGTCGCGCATATTTGGAAAGGGTTTGGGTATGGGTTTATAATTTTTCTTGCAGGTTTGCAGACAATTCCTGTAGAACTTTATGAAGAGGCAGAAGTTGACGGTGCAGATGAATGGCAAAAGTTTAAATACATTACTTTCCCTTTGTTAATTCCTATTTTTACAATAGCAGTAGTTCTTACAATTTTAGGTTCGATGCAAATATTTGACTTAATTTATTCAGTGACAAGAGATGTATCAGTTGAACATACGTATGTTCCTATAACGCAAATATATGAATATATGAACAATGGTGAATTCGGTTATTCTATGGCGATGACTGTTATATTTGCTACATTATTACTTATGGTTTCATTTATACAGATTCTAGCTTCTAAAAAATTAAATTATAACAATAAATAGGAAAACCAATGTGTGTTTTTAGACTTAAAAAATTGATATTAGCTTGTATGACTCACTTTATTCTTATAGCAATATCACTTATCTGTATTTTCCCTATTTTTTGGATGTTATTTTCTTCTTTAAAAACTCATCATGATGTTTTTTTTAAAATGACTCTTCTACCGCAAACTTGGAATTGGTCGAATTATATTACGGCCTTTATTAAAGCTGATTTTGGACAATATTTTTTAAATAGCGTTATTTATACTGTTGTTGGTGTATTTTTTATTATTTTAATTTCGTCTCTTGCGGCATATAGTTTTTCAAGACTTAACTTTTGGGGAAAATCCTTTTTCTTTTACCTTCTTATAGCGACATTTTTAATACCTATACCAGGGATTTTTGTTCCTTTATATTTGTTATTAAAAAATTTCTCTCTTCTTGATACAAGAACAGGTTTACTCTTATGTTACATAAGCAATGGTCTTGCTTGTGCAATTTTTCTATTGAAATGTTTTTTTGACAAAATACCTAAAGAAATTGAAGAAGCTGCTATTATCGATGGTTGTTCGCGTTTCGGCATATATTGGAGAATATTACTGCCTCTTGCCAAACCTGTTTTAGCAACACTTGTAATTATGAATTCTCTTACAATATGGAATGAATTTCTTCTAGCTCTTGTTGTTTTTCAAGATAAGGCCAAAATGCCTATACAAAGAGGGTTAATGGTATTTCAAGGTGATTATCCACTTCTGATGACAGGTCTCACAATAGCAACAATTCCTATCGTTCTAATCTATCTTTTGATGCAAAAATACATAATGAAAGGCATAATAGCTGGTGCTTTAAAAAGAGTATGAATAGATAAGAAAAGTAAGCGATTTAAGATTAAAGAAAAAAATGCTGACGTAAGTCCATAACAGTTAATTTTTTATCAATCCTCGTTAATCAAATTTCTTTTCTTTATACTTAACACCATTACTTAAATCACTTCTGTTAAGTAAAAACTTAATAGCAACTCCTGTATTTGTCCCTTTAAGACGATAATTACTATAAGAAGAAAAATCACTATAAACAGATAATGCTTCACTTGTAATTACGCAATCAGCCCCAAGCAACGCCGCTACTTCTATTAACTCTTTTGTGCTTTTGCTGTCAATAAAAGCAATATCTCTATATGGCTTTACTGGAAGATGAGTTATACATAACTCAATATCTTCTGGGTTAGTAGACTTATACTTTTTTACTGTAAAAGGTTTATAGTAAATTGTTTCAGCATTAATCTCAATGGCAATATAGCTATCTTCTTTTTTCTTGTTTCCATTTTTTTATATTCTTTCCACAAGCAGATAACACAAAAACCAAACACACAAAAAATACAAGTAATTTTTTCAATTTTACACTTTTAAATTTGTATGAAAATAATCAAACAGCTGTTTAAAATCAAAATTATTCTTTTTAATGCCGGTATATTTGTTATAAAGGGCTTGTTTCGATTTGATTAAAGTTAAAGATTTTATGCCATATTCTAATGCCATTGAAGCTTCAATATAGGCACATAATTTGTCGCACATTTCAATCAAACTTCCATCAACAGCATTATATTTATTATCATTAAAATCTTCTGCATTGTCCACTCTTTTTATACTGCCATTTTCAATAATTTTATCTGAAAATTCATCTTCTATAAAATATTGCATTTCTGCATGCCAACTTGACGGAATTAAAGGAAGTATTTTCTCATCAACTTGTTTCTTTTCGTAATGCTTTATTATATCTTCAAGTCCAAATATTGATGCTTTTACTGGTTTAATAATATCTTTTGTTAAGATCTCAGGAAGATCATGGAATAATGAAGAATAAAAATTATTATACTTTCTTCTCTCTGAAGCATTCATTTCCATTGATAATATATATGTAAAGATTGCAACCGTAAGCATGTGACCAAGAACAGTCGTTTTTGGTATTCTAAAAGCCTGTGCCCACCTTTGCTGAAACCTTAACTGCCCGCATAAGTCCAAAAACCCGTAATATTTTTTATTTATCATTAATTTCCTTATACCCAGCAAATCGTCAAAAGCTGCAATACCTTCTTCTATTTCTTGTTTTGTCTTTTCTATTCCATATATCATTAAATTCCACGGATAAATTATACCAAACTCCCACCTTGTAGAAAGGCAATGCGCCGCGCTTAAAATCCTTTTCTCATGCATTGCATAATCTGGTTCTAAAAGATATTTTGAACATCTCTCTCTAAAGCCGCCTTTTAAAACAGATAAGTCATTATTTAAGTTTTCCATTACCCATCTGTTTAATTCTTTTGCTTTTTTTGACATTATTTCATGGAAGATTTCCGGTTTCAAATCTGTAAGCA
Organism: Endomicrobium sp.; assembly: GCA_031289585.1. Lineage (GTDB taxonomy): Bacteria > Elusimicrobiota > Endomicrobiia > Endomicrobiales > Endomicrobiaceae > Endomicrobiellum. Next base: position 36,933 of record JAITPF010000008.1, read on the forward strand.
TTATTCTCTGAAAAAATTCAAAAATTCCACCTTCAATAAGTTTTATCCAGTCAACATCTTTACCATCTTCTTCTTCAAACTTTGCAACTATATAAGCAATTATCATTTTATGAGCTTGTTTATCAAGCTCACAAAAATCAAGGGGACGTACATGATCGTTCCATCTTAAAATATTCGCGGCTGAAAAAATTCTTAAAATCAAATCTTTTGTTATCATCTATCCTAATCCTTATGTTAGACCTCTTGTGTAACCAGTATATAAAACGAATAACTCTAAAGCCGTCTTTTTCTAAAAATACTTCTCCAACCTCACTCTCTTGCGTTACAAGTCCACTTGATGAAAAGGATTGAAGTCGTGTTACTGTTCATCTCTTTTAGTGTCGTATATATATCATAATCCCATGATTGTTCTATTTTATCCAGTTACGTAAGAGGTTTATTTAATATTTCATACTACAACTTTAAGTACACTCTCAAAAATATTGCCTTTCGTATTTTTCATGGCAATTTGTTTTTTTAGTCTCGTCTGTCAATTACGAAGCCCAAAGAACTGTAGCAGTCTTTTCCAACAGTGTCCTTCCTGCACCCAATTAAGACACTTGAGGATAAATTCCTACGAGCATCTATTCTTTTACCGTATCCATATTCCTGCCCACGATAAAAGACATTCGAGGGTAAACAAACTCCCGCTGAATATCCGCATTGATTTAGTTGTGTCATTTCTTTTGCTGTGTCATTTCTTTTGCTGTGTCATTCCCGCGAAAGCGGGAATCCATCTTGTTCGTCATTGCGAGCCTACGAAGTAGGCGTGGCAATCTTTCCTTTTAGTCTTATCCGTCATTGCGAACTACCAAAAGCAGCGAGAGTTGCGAAGCAATCGTGGCAATCTGTTCTTTTGGTATTGTCTGTCATTGCCAAGTACGAAAACAACTTTTGCTTTACACTTTATATTTTTCTATATAATATTTTCTTTCTTCTGGAGATAGTTTTTCAATTGAATATCTTAACATCGTTCTAGGCATTACTTTATAATGCTTAGTTAAAAACAAAATAAGTATCTTTTTATTTATTTTCCCCACTTCTCTAAGCATCCAACCTGATGCTTTATGTATTAAATCGTGCTTATGACCCAAAAATAATCTTGACAATTCTAATGTTTCTGTAAATCTTCCATGTCTTATAAAGTATAATGTTGAAATCATAGCAATTCTTTCTTTCCAAAGATTCCCTGATTTTGCATATTTCCAAAAATCTTCTAAAGAATTATTATACCAATAATATCCTAAAATATTTGGTGCAGATAAATCAACTAAATCCCAGTTATTTATATATTTCGAATTGCTCAAATATATTTTTACAATGTTAGATTTACCATTATCGCTTGCTTCTTTATACTTTTCAACTAAGATTATAAGCGCGGTAAGTCTTACTTCGTGGATTTTATTCTGCAATAGTTCTTCAACATCTTTTAAACTTATATCTTTCCAATATTTCCTTGCTATAATGCGTTGCTGTGGAACTCGAATACCCCAAAAAAAATCCCCTTCACCGTATCTACCTTTCTGTGTCTGAAAGTATTTTGCATGGTGTTTTGCAAAAACTCTATTCTTATATTTTTTTAGATCTCTTAATAAATCTTCTTTAAGATTTGTTTGCTGCATATCATAAATTCACATACTTTTTTAGAAGTAAAGCAATAACGATATACACAATTGAAGTAAAAAAGAATATAGGCACAAAATTAATTTTAAGAATTTTCGTTTTGTAAACAAGTAAAAGTATTAACGTATAAAAAATACTAAAAATAATTGCATATACTATTAAGTTTAAAAACATTTCTTCTCCCAAAAAATAAAACCAACCATATAAATTTTTGATAATTTTTATGTACTTTATGTTCTATTTAGTCTCATTTAACTCTTTTTCAAGCTTTTCAAAACACTGTTGAGCATCGGCATATCCTTGATCCGCAGCTTTTGTATACCATTTAAGCGCCTCTTGATAATCCTGTTTTACTCCTTCTCCATTACGGTACATAAAACCTAAATTATATTGAGATTTGGCATATCCTTGATCCGCTGATTTCTTCCAGTACTTCAATGCCTCTTGATAATCCTGTTTTACTCCTTCTCCATTACGGTACATAACACCTAAATTACATTGAGCATCGGCATATCCTTGATCCGCAGCTTTTGTATACCATTTAAGCGCTTCTTGATAGTCCTGTTTTACTCCTTCTCCATTATGGTACATAAGACCTAAATTATATTGAGCATCGGCACTTCCTTGCTCCACAGCTCTTTTATATAACTTAAATGCTTTTTTATAATTCTGATTTGCTCTCAAACCTAAACAATGCAATATTGCCATATTTT
>JAITPF010000027.1 GCA_031289585.1 Endomicrobium sp.
ACCATCTACGAAAAGAAAGTAAGAGATATTGTAAGGGGCTGTCCTAGAACTAAAATGGACAGCCCCTGTCTTATTTGACCTATTGAGATCAATAGCTAAAGCAACAGTGGAATCAAAAATATTCTTTGGCATAAAATAATCAACTAGCTCTGTCCGTCATTGCGAGCCTACGAAGTAGGCGTGGCAATCTTTCTCTTTTAACGACGTAGATTGCTTCGTCAGGACTTTGTCCTTCCTCGCAATGACAGCAAAAAATATGGATTCCTGGTTTCGCAAAAGGTCTAATTAGTAATTTTCCCAAAATTTATGCTTTCAATAGTTGTAAAATACATTAAAAAATAGTTTTTTAGTTATAAAGGTTTTTTTTCAGGAATGCCGGATTTGCGAGGAAATTGTGCAGGAGTATCTTTGTATTTCTTAAAAACCAAAATACAATAATCCAGTTCTTGCTCTGGTAAACTATAAGACGTTATTCGTTCTAACTTTGCTCCTAAATGCTTAAGAGCATTTTTTACTGATGGAAGTCCTTGTTCTAAGCTTTCTGCTGATTTTTTTGTTTTGTGAACAATAAAGTATCCACCGATTTTCAACAGAGGTATTGAAATCTCAAGATTGGGAGAAAACTTACTTACAGCTCTTGATAAAACAAAATCGTACTGTTGTCTATATTTTGGATTTTGTCCTATTTCTTCAGCCCTTTTGTTTAATATTTCTATATCAAATCTAAGTTTATTATTTACATTATCAAGAAATTTACATTTTTTTGTTATTGATTCAATTAGTGTAAGTTTAATTTCTGGAAGCGCAATTTTTACAGGTATTCCTGGCATTCCCGAACCTGTGCCAAGGTCAACAGCCTTTAAAGGCAATGTTTTATAAGGCAAATTTAAGGTGAGTTTAGTAACATTTTTATTTAACCTTTCATTCTTGTTGAAGGGAATAGTTGAAGAGTTATGTATTGTTGAAATATTATTTATAGCTTTTGCGCTATATAAGGAATCACAAAAATGTCTATATATTAAATCTCTTTCACTTTTAAATGAAATTAAATTAAACATCTTATTCCATTCGTTGATCTCACGAAAATAGATCTCAAATTTTTCACGCATTTCTCTTGAAAAAAAATCGATGATATTTTCTAAAACATAATTTTGAAATTCATTAAACAGTATTTCGTTTTCCATAAAATTAAACATAAACCTTTATTATATAAATAAATTGATACGCCTACTTCGTAGGCTTGGTAATGGCGTCTAAGATCATAAGTACCGTATCATTTCTGCCTTCAATTAAGACACTTGAGGTAAACTCCAGCAGGAATCCACGTTTTTTACCGTCATTGCGAGGAAGGACAAAGTCCTAACGAAGCAAATCTGTGTTGTTAAAAAAGAAAAGATTGCCTTACTTTGGCGCCTTAGCCTTACCCTTGACTATTTTTGTTCCTAACGTTATTATAAGCAGACTCTAATAATTCTTATGTTTGTTTATTTTTGTTAATAAGTTTTTGAATTGCTTCTTGGTAGCAAGTGTCTGCTTTTTTATCAGCTTCTGTTCTTACTTTATTTGCTTCTCTAAGCATAATGGCAATGTTCTTTAATTCTTTTTTTTCTTTGTTTTTGGTATTATTTCTTATAACTTTTGCTTTGTTTTCTAAGGATTTAGCTTCCAAGATGGTTTCTTTCCTTTCTGATATTGCATTATCTTTCATTCTAGCTGCCTTCTTTTTAACAAGATTTTCATCGTTTTTCGACTGTTTCTTCATTTCTTTTACGTCACTTTTAATCTTTTTTAATTCTTTAGCTTCTGCTTTGATTTTTACTTTTTCAGATACATCTGGATTACTAGCTTCTTGCGCAGATGAGAAGATTCCTATTGTGAAAACAAATACTACGACAAATAGCCCCGTTGTGAGTTTTTTCATTCGCGTGCCCCTTTATTTTAGAGTTGTCTTATCTGTTCTGTCGTATTTTATTTTTAGAATTATTTGAATACTTGCAAGAATAAATACTACTATGTTTGTTACATAAATTGCTGGTTTTTCAAATATTACTCCGTAAATTATCCATAATATATTGCCCATTATATAAAGGATAAACATTTGTATTGAAACGTCTTTTGCAGCTTTCGTTTTCCACGTTTTATAAACCTGAGGTATAAACGCTATTGTAGAAAAAAAACCGGCAATAAAACCTAAAAACTCTAAATAAACCATTTGTTTATTTCCTCAATGGTCAATACTTTATATGTTTTCTTCATTAAAAAAGATTTTATTGCATGTGATGGGCAATAAGATATACATCTCATACATAGCTGGCATTTCTTACCGTTAAAAATAGGATATTCCTTTTCAAGTGAAATATTTTTAACAGGGCATATTTTAATACAAAGTCCGCATTTATTACATTTATCTTTAACTGTATTAAATTTAACAATTTTTTGAAACAAATTTCCTTGCCATCTATTTATTATAAAATTCGTTCCTGCAAAACATATTTTAAAAAATAAATTTGTTTTTCCTGCTTTTGCCGTTCCATCAGCAAGAGCTGTTGCATAACTTTCTATTTTACTATATGCTTTTGCTCTTTTTGTTATATTGTTTTCTTCTTTCTGTACTGCTATAAAGTTGTTAGGCATTAAAAAGCCTTTAGTCCCTATTAAAGAATAACCTTTCTTTTTAAGAATATCTCCAAAATTTGTAGCTGCATTGAGAGAAGAATCTCCCATAGTGGTAAGTATAAATACTTCTGTCCCATCAACTTTTGGCAGATTATTTATAAAATTTTTTACTATTGGAAACGTATTCCAGCAAGCAATCGGAAAACATATCCCAATTGTGTTTGACAAATTTATTTTTACAGGACTAATTTTAGTTATATCGTTAACAGTAACAGTACATCCATTTTCTTGAAGCACTTTTGCAGTTTTTTTTGCGACAAGATATGTATTTCCCGTACCTGTAAAAAAATATATATCAACTATTTTGTTTTTCAATGTTTTTTTGTCTCCTTTCTTTTTTCTGTTTTTCAAGGTGTATAGTTAGTATTGCAATGTCCGATGGCTTTATTGCGTGTATCCTTGAAGCTTGTCCTATAGTTTGTGGGCGTACTTTAAAAAGTCTTTGCTTTGTTTCCGTAGAAAGTGACGTAAGTTTATTGTAATCAAAATCTTCTGGTATTCTTCGATCTTCATTTTTCCTCATCTTATTTGCCATTTTATCTTGAATTTCGATGTAGCCTTCATATTTTTTGTGAATATAAATTTCTTCTTTTGCCTTTTCAATAGACCAAGGAGATAAATCCTCATCAGTTGGTAGATTTTCTATATTGCCTTCGTATATGTTGGTCAATGTATTTCTATAAAGTTCAAATTTTTTATAGGCTTTATCTGATATAAGGCCTATTGAATGCCCTACATCCATAAGCCTTAAATCGGTATTATCATTTCTTATTGAAAGTCTATATTCTGCTCGTGAAGTGAACATTCTGTAAGGTTCGTCCATACCTTTTGTTGTTATATCATCTATCAGTATTCCTATATAAGATTCATTTCTTCCAAGTATAATAGGAGATTTTCCTAAAACTTTAAGACCAGCATTGACTCCTGCAATAAAACCTTGTGAAGCTGCTTCTTCATAACCTGTTGTTCCGTTTATCTGTCCGCCTAAGAAAAGATTTTCCACTGTTTTTGTTTCCAAAGACTTTTTTATTTGTAAAGGGCTAGAATAATCGTACTCTATAGCATATCCATATCTTATCACTTTTGCATTTTCAAGGCCAGCAATAGAATTTATCATTTGTTGCTGTAAGTCAAAAGGAAGTCCTGTATAAAGTCCATTTAAATAGACCTCATTAGTGTTATAACCTTCTGGTTCTACAAAGATATGATGACTTGTTTTTTCAGGATACCGTTCTATCTTCTCTTCTATTGCAGGGCAATATCTAGGGCTTTTACTGTTGACTTTCCCGATAGAAATGGAAGAAAGTTCAAGGTTGTCACTTACTATTTTGTGTGTTGTAGGATTTGTATAAGTGAGCCAGCAAGAAAGTTGTTTTAAATTCTTTCTCCATTCTTCAACTTCTGTGAAATGAGAAAAAGGCTTTGGCTTTTCATCGCCAGGTTGTTCTGTCATTTTTGAATAATCTATTGAAAGAGTATTGATTCTAGGAGTTGTAGTTGTTTTAAATCTTTCAAGAGTCAATCCGCAATCTTCAATAAGCGATTTTGAGAGATAAGAAGCAGGTCTTTCATTAAATCTTCCGCCATCAAAATGCATTTTCCCAAGATGTATTGTTCCTTTTAAGAAAGTTCCTGTGGTTACTACAACGGCATTTGTCTCTATTGTTTCACCAGTGAGTATTTTTAGTCCACAGACTTTACCATTTTTTACTATTAAAGATGTGGCTTCAGATTGCAATGTTTCAAGATTTTGCTGATTTTGTAAGGATTTTGACATTAAAACAGAATAAAGTTCTTTATCGCATTGTGCTCTTGGTGACCATACTGCAGGCCCCCTTGAACTATTTAACATTTTAAACTGTAGTCCAGCATGATCTGTTATCCAGCCCATTTCGCCACCCATAGCGTCGATTTCTCTTACCATTTGTCCTTTTGCAATTCCGCCCACGGCAGGATTACAAGGCATTCTTGCTATTGAATCTACATTTAATGTAATAATAAGAGTTTTTAACCCCATTCTTGCACACGCCAAAGAAGCTTCACAACCAGCGTGTCCTGCGCCAATAACTACTATCTGATACTTTCTTTCCATATAACTATCCTATTAAAACTATTTATGTTGATGAAAAATTCTATCTTTTTGTATTTCCAAAAGCAATTTCATATATTGGTTAGACACGACAAACGCATGAAAGATCTAATAGATTTTCCTTGTTGTTGCTGTTGTTTTTTTACCATTGCAAAAAAATGTGAGCAACTGGAATTCTATCATCAATAACTTTTTTCATACATTTGTTGTGACACCATTTACATTACACGTTAGGGTCAAAGCTGAAAACGCCTTGAGAGATTATGTTTCAAAATTCTAAAATGTCGCATATGTATATAACCAATACATTGCATTGACGCAATAAGTTTATTTTTGTTAAAATAGGCAAAGCTTGATTGATTGTCTCCGTAGCTCAATTGGATAGAGCAACTGCCTTCTAAGCAGTAGGTTGCGTGTTCAACTCACGCCGGAGACGTTTCTTATTTGGTGGTTGTAGCTCAACTGGTTAGAGCGTCGGCTTGTGGAGCCGAAGGTTGCGGGTTCAAGTCCCGTCAGCCACCCCAAGCAATACTATCCTTCAAGCCGCTTATTAGATTAAACGGCTTTCTGTATGAAAAATCAAGCGTTTTATTTTTAAGTTGCAAGTTCCAAAGTATCAAATTGATAATTTTGTTTTTTGTCTCTACTTTGGAACTTTTAAAAATTTTCACTATATTTTTAGCCATTTTTGCTATCGTTTCCATAGAAAGCGTAAATTCAGTAAGCGATATAGGACTTGCCTTAATTTACTCTTCAAAATTCACCTTTTCATTTATCAAATCAGATTTTTTGACCTTTAAATGTCTATATGGATTATATATTATGTTATATATGAATTTTTTGAGGCTTCTCAATGCGGTAAAGTCATAAAAAAATGCGGAATTTTCATTAACCTCTTGTGCTGAGCATTCGCCAAACAGGTTGAATAGGTTAAAACAGATATGCGACAAAGTTAAAGTATGAAGAAGAAAGAGGGAAGTAAAAAGAGATACGAACAAGAAATATAAGATATATAAAATACCTCATTTATCTTTGAATCTAAAAACGTCTTTGCAGGTCCCAAAATTCTAAAATGTCGCATATGTATGTAACCAATACAGGAGTTTGAAAGCATATTTTGAAATTGCTATAATTTAGTTGAAAATCCTCTTCTAAATGCATTATCCATAATAAATGCTATTCCTGTCATATCAAAGGGAGAAACAAAACAAATTTTATATAAGGTTATTTCCGATTTTGAACTTCAAAATCAAAAACTTAATAAACTCTGCTGTTATTAAAATTATAGAGCGTAGCAGTAGCCAAAAGAAACTAAAAGCCCTGCAAAAGAAACATAATGTCAAAATTCACTTTATCCCAAAGCGATATAGAATTTTTGGAGGTATCTTACAGAGTATGAATATCCAATTTGGAAATTTTATTGAAGTGCTTATGGCATTGCTTGTAGAAAATGACGGACGGTATGAAATAATAACCACTTACAAATGAAGCGTTGATTGATAATTATATTACTCGCTGTCAGACTAAAAATGTAAATATAGATATGGAATTTCCAAAACTTCTAAAACAAATTATTGCAGATGCTAACGGAGACACAATAAAATTTAAGCACGACATAGATTTATTATTTAAGGATAGTGCTACAGGCAAAATTTACTATTTAGAATGCAAGTATAATGACGACTACGATACAAGCAAGTTTGTTGATATAAACAGAAAATTTATAAAGACATACGCTTATTTGGCAAAAGAATTAAATATTACAGACAGCAGTAGTTAATACCGATATTTGTTTTTCTTTACAAATAAGAAAATGAAGGGCAATATTTATATACCTGAAACTTCAAATATTCGCAGAGGCAAGAATTTCTTTGAAGAGTTTTTGAAGGTAAAATATGAAGATGTTGACCAATATCTTTTAAATTTATCAGAAAGCCCTGAAACCGTAAAGGCTTTCAAAGATTTATATGATAAAACTATGAGTATGTAAAATCAGGAGGATTTATGATAGAGCTAAAAACAAATCACATATATCAAGGGGATTGCTTAGAAATATTAAAAGGATTGCCGAGCAATTCAGTTGATTTAATTTTTGCAGACCCGCCGTATAATATGCAGTTAAAGAAAGAATTATATCGTCCTAATAATACAAAGTTGATGGCGTAAATGACGCTTGGGATAAGTTTGCTTCTTTCCAAGACTATGATAATTTTTGCATTGCTTGGCTTAAAGAATGCAAAAGGATTTTAAAAGACACGGGAACTATTTGGGTAATAGGTTCATATCATAATATCTACCGCGTGGGCAATATAATGCTTAATCTTGGCTATTGGATATTAAACGATGTGACTTGGTATAAAACAAACCCTATGCCGAACTTTTTGGGGACAAGATTCACAAATGCAACAGAAACACTTTTGTGGTGTTCCAAAGGCGAGAATTATAAAAAATATACTTTCAATCATAAGTTAATGAAGCAATACAATGACGGCAAGCAAATGACTTCTGTTTGGAATATCGGATTATGTATTGGCAATGAAAGAATTAAAGGCGCAGACGGCAAAAAAGCCCATTCAACCCAAAAACCTGAAGAGTTGCTCAAAAGAGTTATTTTATCAACTACAAAGCAAGGGCATGTTGTTTTAGACCCATTTTTTGGAACAGGCACAACAGGAGCAGTTGCAAAAAAACTTGGGCGTAAATTTATTGGCATAGAAAGAGAAAAAAATTACATACAAGTGGCAAAAACAAGAATAGAAAGTATAAATACTTTGTTGCCCGAAAGCAATTGGCTTGAAACTCTTAAAGAAGAACAACCAAAAGTTCCTTTTGTTAATCTTGTTAGAAAAAACATAATAGGCATTGGCGAACTTTTATATACTCGCAAAAGATATAACAAAAAAGCAGAAGTTTTGTCAGACGGCAATTTGCATTGCGAAGAACATATTGGCTCTATTCATAGAATAGGTGCTATTATTCAACAAACCCTGTCTTGCAATGGCTGGAAATTCTGGTATATTTTTAAAAACAATCAACCGTTATTGCTTGACGATTTAAGAATGCAGTATGTCAAAGGTGAATATCAAATATAGTGTGTAAATCTTTTATTGCCATTTTTAAGGCGTAAATAGGGTGGTTCTTGCGAGATTGAATTGATTGAGCAGTTATGTTTTTCTTGACAAGTTCATAACAAGTGCCAGGAAACCCCAGCCTTAAAAGGCTGGGGAGGGGCATACTAAGCACAAGTTAAGATATCACGTGGTGTGAGTGCCAAAGTATCGGAAAGAGTACTGGGAAATCTTCTCGCAAGACGACTGAAAGAGCTGTTGAAACTGGCTTGTGAAGTCAATTGGTGGAAGTCGAATATACAGGAAAGACCATGTGCATCTGTTGATACAAATATGGGCTGACAAGCCAGTTTCAACAGTGATGCAAGTATTGAAAGGCGGGACGAGTAAAAAATTGCGAGAATAATTTCCCGAGGTAGAGGAATTTTTGTGGGGCGATAGTTTCTGGGCTGATGGGTATTTTGCTGAAACAGTTGGGATAGCAGATGAGGAAATGATAAGAAGATATACTCGTGAGCAGTAAGCCGAAATTATGTCATGCCGTTAGTTGTTGTCGTTAAAGAAGCCACGTCCTAAAGGGCATGGTAGCATTTCACTTTAATTATTATATAAAATTCAATCACAGTATTACAAATTGCAGTTATCGTTAAAAATATTTTATTGAACTTATAAAAATATAAAGAGTTTGTATAGGAGTTATATGAGCAATACTTCTAATGCTTCTGCTTCGGCGTTTGGCTGGGATTTTCAAGCAAATGCCCGCTATAGTGTTGATGTTAGATAACATTAAGATGGCTTCTTCTGTCAAGGTAGAAGGGCAAACAGAGGATATCGAGCTAAATCTTTCAAATGGAAGAATTATATATTCACAAGTTAAGTCTGTAAATAATATTGATAATACTTCTAATAATATATCAAAACTAACAGAAAGTATAAGGACTTTAAATAATGCTGTTTCTTCAAATAGAAATAATACTGAAAGGTTAATTTATATAACTAATTCGCCGAATCCATTTAATGATAAATCAACTGTCGCTATGTTTTCAAGAAAAGCAAGAGTTCCATTTATTTCATTGCCAAACAGTTGTAAAAATAAAATAAGAAAGATAATCGCAGATAATTCATTTACTTCAATACGAGAAGATTTACTTGAAGTTCATATTATTCCTTTTTTTGGAGAAAATGAAAGCAGGTATGAAACAATTAAAACAACAGTTATTGAGTTGAAAGATGAATTATTGGGGTTTTAATTAAAGTTAAAAAGAGGTTTCTATGGCTGAAAATTCAAATTTTTCTAAAATAGTTGTTTTTGAAAGCGCAAGAATTAGGCGGACTTGGCATAATGACGAATGGTGGTTTGTCGTAAATGATATAGTGAATGCTCTTACAGATTCAGTAAATATTTCAGATTATGTAAAGAAAATGCGTAGTAGAGATGAAGAGCTTAGCAAAGGGTGGGGACAAATTGTCACCCCCCTTTCTGTTGAAACAGCAGGAGGAAAGCAAAAATTAAATTGCGCTAATACAAGAGGTATTTTTCGTATTATTCAATCAATCCCTTCCCCAAAAGCCGAACCGTTTAAACTCTGGCTTGCAAAAGTCGGGTATGAGCGTATTCAAGAAATTGAAAATCCTGAACTTGCCACGCAAAGAACAAGGGCTTTGTATAAAGCGAAAGGATATAGCGACGATTGGATAGAAAAAAGGTTGCGCGGTATTGCAATCCGCGACGAATTAACAGACCAATGGCAGAAACGCGGGGTTAAAGAGCAAAAAGAATATGAAATTTTAACTGCGGAAATTTCAAAAGCAACCTTTGGAATGACGCCGTTGCTTTATAAAAAATATAAAGGCTTAAAAAGAGAAAATTTAAGAGACCATATGACAGATTTGGAACTTATTTTTTCAATGCTCGGCGAAGCTTCAACAAAAGAAATAACAATAAACAAAAATGCCAAAGGTTTTATTGAAAATAAAAAAGCGGCTATTGAGGGTGGGAAAATTGCAGGAAATGCCAGAAAAGAATTAGAGCAAAAAAGCGGGAAAAGAGTGGTTAGCCGTGAAAATTACAAGCAACTAACACAAAAACAAAAGGTTATAAAGTAATAGTTCTTTACTATGAGAATTCTCATATTCTAAATCAAGCAGTATTGTAGAGAACGCAAAATATTTATACAAATCGTTTAATACCGAACCCATTTCCCCGATTTACATCCTGCCAATCGTCTATAATTTTTTATGCGCCCTCATCTCCTTTAATCGCTACTTTCAAAATTCTCTTTCAAGCAGTACACCCTCACTATAGTAAATAATATCTATAACAACTGGAAGTAAGGCATAGCAAAGACAACAAACAAATGATACCAATAATCATCTCCTTATTTTTTAAATATATTCATAACAAGTGGCAGGAAAGCGCAGGTTTTCAAGGCTGTGGATGAAAGGGAGATGGAAGTTGGAAAGGGGTTGTTTTTTGTATCATTTGGAAGAAAAGGCATAAATTCTGTTGTATGGGGAAAGGATATTGGATAGTGTGAGATACTAAGCAGAAGTTAAGATATCACATAGTGAGGATACCGAAGTATCGGGGAAGAAGTGTTGTGAAATCTTCTTGTAAGACGACCTGGAAAAGTTGTTGAAAGAGGCTTTAGAAGTCAATTGGTGGAAGATAAAAGAACTAAATATACAGAAAAGACCATGCACATCTGTTGATACAAGTATGTGCAGAGGAGTCTATATCAATGGGAGTACAGATATTGAAAGGAGGAAGGGGTAAAAACCTGCGAGAAGAATTTTCTGAGATAGAAGAATTGTTGAGAGGTGATAGTTTCTGGGCTGATGGGTAATTTGCTGAAACAGTTGGGATAGGAGATGAGGAAATGATAAGAAGATAATATTCATGAGCAGTAGGGTGAAATTATGCCGTGCCGTTAGTTGTTGCCGTTAAAGAAGCCACGCCCTAAAGGGCGTGGTAGCAATTTCACAAAACTCTACATATTTAAAACTTGCCAGACGGGGTCTGCAAATGGTTAATTTTCTTATGCAAGTAATTTTTGTAATTCTTTTGATAATTGCTCTTTTTTAGGTAGATATAATTGGTATCTGCTTACAAAAAGTATTAGCAGTGGCATATTCTACCATTATCTTATCTTGCTTTGCTGCTAATACTATTCCTATCGGTTCATTATCGTCACCAGAATCAATTTCTTTTTTAAAATAGTTCAAATACATGTTCATTTGTCCGATGTCATTGTGTTCTATTTTGCCTCTTTTCAAATCTATTAAAACAAAACATTTTAAAATGTGAGGATAGAATACCAAATCTACAAAAAAGTGACTATTATTTATAGTAATTCTTTGTTGCTTTTTTATAAATGTAAAGCCTTTGCCGAGCTCCAAAAGAAAATCTTCAAGATTTTGAATTAACTTTTGCTCTAATTCGCTTTCCAAATACTGAGGTTCTTTTATATTAAAAATTCAAAAACATACGAGTCTTTTATAACATCTTCAGGCTTACTTATTTCAATACCTTTTTTCGCAAGGGCAAGAACGCCTTTTTTATCTTTACTTAATGCAAGACGATGAAATAGCATAGAATTCATTTGTTTTTTTAATTCTCGCACGCTCCATTTTTCTTTTATGCTGTCAGATTTTTGTTTTACTGTTATTGGCATATTCCCTTTTGGGGCAGAACGCATTTGTTTCTTTAAATCTATCGATTCTTTTATTGACAAAAACGGAGTAAAAATTTTGTTATCTAATTTCTTTCCTGAAATTTCAACCCCAAGCGTTAAAAGAAGCCTTGTTCCAGAAATATTGGTATCAGTAGGTTGTTTTTTCTGTTCTATTTGCAAATTATAGAGCATTATCATTTTCACATTAGGTTAATAATAATGCAAAAACACAAATTTAGAACAGCGTTGAAAAACGCCTGTATTTCTGCTTTCGCTATCGTCGGTCTTTGTTTCTTCAACGGCATAAAGAGGAGTATCTTTTATTGTTGGCTCTTTATATTGAAAGAAAACAAGAAAATCAACAAAACTTGAATATCCGCTAACGATCTTAATAAAAATTTTATCAACTTTATTACATCTAAATCCAATAAGTTCATATGTAAAAGAAAATTTTCCATTCTCTAATGCAGGTAAAATACGCAAGTTTCAATAAAAGCGGCAAAGCCCTTATCGGCAAAAAACTTATTTAATATCTGCCCTAAAACTTCAATTTTCGGTCTTTCTTCCGTCAATACCCAAAGGTTCATTCTGCTTCTTTACCCGACATTGTTTTATAATGCTCTGTATATCCACTTTTTGTGAACACAAGTTTAAATGCTTCATTGAAAATATTATAATCAAATTCTGAAGTGTCAAAAATATTTCGTTCTGTTGAGTGAGATTTCCGGTTCATATATCTCAGAAAAGACTGATATTTTATACTTTCAAAAGTATCTTCTTGAAACAGGTCTTTTAAATCTATGTTTTTTACAAATCCGAAAAAATATTCCAATATATTTCTCATACAATTTGCAACTAAAGCTTTGTTGTAATTTTTTTCACCATCATTCACTATACTCCAATATGATTGATAGTCATTTTTAATATCATCATACTGCATTGGTAAAAATTTACTTCCATCGGTATTTTTTACAATTCTAAAAAGTTTTAGTTTCTTTTTATTTGAGTCTTTTTGTTTTACTCCTATAACATTTGTTAATTCATAAAAAAAGTATAAATTATGTGTTAGTATAAAAACTTGTTCATAGTTAGTCTCTTTAAAAAAGTTCTCTCTTATCAGTTGCGCCACATTAAATATCCAAATATGAGATAGGCTTGAAATAGGGTCATCTATAACAATAATTTTCTTTGTGTTTTGGCTTGTAGCAGTTTTTTTTCCTTTGCATAACTCGCAAAAATAAAGAAAACTGATTATCATTTTTTCACCTTCGCTTAATGTTTTGAAATCACAATCTTCAGTTCTTTTTATTTTGTATAAGTTGTCAGAATATTTTTCGATAGAAAAAGTATCTGCTCCGAGTTCAATCAAGGCATTATTTATATTGCTGATGGCTTCTTCTATATTGATAGTATTTTTCTGGAAGAGAGCAACAATTCCATTTTGTTCTTTAATATTACTTTCGATTTTAGAAATTTCCTCGTTGATTTTCTTTATACTTTTCTCAATCTCATTTTTTTCTTTCAAGTAATTACTTATGGTTTGGTCATATTCACAACGCATTATATTCCAAAATATTTTTGTTATATTATCTTTAGCAACTATCTTGTTATCAATTTTATTATTGTATTCCGTTATTTTTGCATTTATCACTGATAAAAATTCATTCAAGTTATTAATGCTTGAAAGCGAATTTTGAAGTTTAATGATTTTACTTGGCGAGGATATTTTTTTTTGTATTGATTCTTCGTTTGTGTTTAATATAGTCATTAGAGAATTATATAAATTCTCAAATTCGCTTTTCTGTTCAGTTATAAATTGATTATTAGTGTAAAGGTTTTGATGACGGATAGAAGTAACGGCTGTATTATATTTAGTCTGAAGTTTTTTTAATTCCTTAATATCATTCTCATATGCCTCATCAAAAAACTCTTTTATATTTTCAATAATTTGAGGAGTAATATCCTGTTGGCAAAAAGGACATCTATCATGGCTTTCTTGTGAAAAATCAAGTCCTGTTTTTACCCAATCTGCATTATTTAGCTTTTTAATAAGCTCTGAAACGGAACTATTATCATTGCCAACAATTTGTTTCTGAAACAACAAACTATTCTCAATACTATCTTCGGGAAATCTTACTTGGGGAAGGCTCTCTTTTTTTTGAGGGGAACTATCGCTAACTATTCCAGCCTCTTTTTTTAATTGTTCTATTGTTTCATTAGGTTGATTTTCTGGTTTTGTTATCTCTAAAATTTTTTTAAAGAGTGCTTTTTTACTTCCCATAGAACCTATAAGACAATATTCAAGAACCTTATCTCCACCAGCATATTTTGTTTTTATCTCCCATATTTTTTCTTCAGCTTCTGATATTTTTTGATTTAATTTATTTTCAATATTACCTTTTTCTGTAGCTTTATCTGTTTTTTGCTTCTCAAGTGTAGTAATTTTATTGTTTGCATTATTAACTTTTTCGATTGCTTCTTTATTCTCTTTGGATAAAGTAAAAATGCCTTTCAAATTATCTGGTTGATAGAAATAATCATAGATAAATTGTTGAGTATATACTAAAAATTCTTCTTCATTTAATCCTTCAATGGAACAATTGGGGAAACTACTTTTATTGTAAAAATAGTTTGCAAGTATAGTCTTCCCTGCTCCATTTAAGCCGTAAATAAGATTGTATTTCTTGTCTGTTTCAAGAGAAGTTGAATTCTTATAACTTGCTACATTATTTAATGTGATTTTTGTAATCATTATAATTCTCTTATGTATATCATTCTATTTTGAGTATTTAAATTATATCAAAAGTAAAAATTATAACTAATCAAAGAAAGGCTATTTATTTTATTTATTTATTTGTGGATATAGTTTTAATAATCCTCAAAACTAAAAAATAAATATTTTTATTTCATATCATTGTAATACTAACGGATTAGGCACATACGGTTGGGATAGGACTGCTAAAAGGTCTGGTCTTATGTTAAATAAGGCAGAAATTCTTTTGACTTTGATTAAAAAATTAAGTCTAATAGGAACAAGGGCAAGCTGGTTGTAGAGCATTTTGATTGAGCCACCCCAATATTTCTACTTTTTAGATTTGTTGTTAAGTCAAATGGATTTCTGTATGAAAATCAAGCACTTTTTCTTTGAGTGTAAAGTTCCGAAGTATTAAATTCAAAAATTTGTTTTTTTTCGGAAATATTACTTGTTTTACTTTTAATTGATTGATAAGGTTTATCTTAAGTCTACCTATAGTCATTGAAAAATCCCCTTAAATAAACTTGACAATAATTATAATATGTCTATGTTTAATCCAAAATATCAATTAACAAAAATTGCTTGAAAATATCTCTGCTGTTGAAAGATTATATGGACGGATAGAGCGACTTCATATTCCTAAAAGTTTATGGTTAAATTTAGAAAGAAATAACCTTATACAATCTGCATATGTTTCAAACAGTATAGAGGGAAACTCTTTATCTTTACCTGAAGTAACAAATCTTTTGATTGGTGGGCGTGTGCCAACCACAAGAGATGAAAAGGAAGTGTCAAATTACTTTGTTATTCTAAAAGAACTACCATTATTAAAAGATTTTGATTTAAAAACCTTATTTTCTATTCATAAAGAACTTTTAACAGGTGTTGATGACAAAATAGCAGGCAAAATAAGAAACAGTGTTGTAGTTGTTGGAAATAAAGTGGGTTCTGAAATAATTGTAAAGTATAATCCACCGTATC
Source organism: Endomicrobium sp. (assembly GCA_031289585.1). Classification (GTDB taxonomy): domain Bacteria; phylum Elusimicrobiota; class Endomicrobiia; order Endomicrobiales; family Endomicrobiaceae; genus Endomicrobiellum. The sequence continues at coordinate 15,244 of JAITPF010000027.1, forward strand.
ATACAAAGACACAGATAGAGAAACATTTACAAGGACTCTTTAATTGGTCAAAAGATTATGCTCAAACTTTGCCTATAATTAAAGCGGGAATATTCCACCACCAATATGTGTATTTACATCCATTTGTTGATGGCAATGGCAGGACTTGCAGATTGCTTACTGCGTTGTTTTTAATACAAAACGGTTATCAGATAAATAAGTATTTCATCCTTGACGATTTTTATGATACAGACAGAAAGTTATACTCTGACAAACTTTCAACAGCAGATGAAGGTGATTTAACACAATGGCTTGAATATTTTACAGATGGTTTAAAATATTCTCTGCAAAGTGCGATAGATAGGGCTGAAACCTCGTTATCGCAAGTTTCCGTATCTATGAGGTTAACTCCAAGAGAAAATCAGGTATTAGTAAATTTTACAAGTATTGGCGAATTTACAGCAAGCGATGTTATCAAATTTTTGAATGTTTCAAGACAACAGGTTAATTTGATAGTGAAAGGTTTGATAGAAAAAAGTAGAATAGAAAAAAAAGGTGGTAAAACAAAGGGCGTCTTCTATAAGATTTTATAGAATTGTCATATATTATACTTGACAATAATCTTGACAAAAACATTGACAATAAATTTTATAATAGGGAATAAACTTCTTCTATATGCTCTATCTCTTTAGCCATAGAAATGACATTTTTACGATATTTAGTTCCGAATATCGTAACATCGTTGACCCCAATTCAGACACTTTTCATCTTTTGCTAATAAGCCAAATGGCTTTCTGTACGAAAAACTAAGCTTTTCCCTTCCAAATTTTATATAGCCTTTTAAGAGTATAAAGATTTATATAGGCAACAGTTAACCTATTTAGACAGATTTTGTTCGTCTAGTATTTTTATAAAAGTATATAAGAAAGTTAATTTTCTGTAGAATTTTTTAGTTTGTGTAGAGCAATTTTTGCTTTTTGGTGACGTGGATTTAGTCTTAGAGTAAGTTCCCACGCGCGTTCGGCTCGATAATATTTACCTTGTGCATATAGAACAAGTCCTTCAGTATATTTTTTTTCAGCAGTTATTTCATCATATTCAAATTGTTCTTCAGGCTGAACATGCACATCCTTTTCAATACATATTGATTTTGAAAGTTCTGCTACGGATTTATCTATATATTCTTTTGCTTTACTATAATATTCTATAGCTTTCGAAAAATTATTTTTGCTTACAAAATTTTCAAGTTTTTCCATTCTTTTTATGCACTGTATCCATTTTCTCAAATTATACTTCTCAATTCCGTCTTCCAGTATTTTTTTAGCTTGCTCGTTAAGTTCCTTTTCTTTATTTTCGAGTTCTATAAATTTCAACACTGTATCTATTTTTTTGCTATATTCTTTTATTTCCTCCGTTGTACCTTTAAAACCAATATATTTTTTCCATTCGTTTAGCGCTTCTTTATAATCTGCAGAATAATAGGCATTATATGCTCTTGCATAAGTTATTTTTCCAAAATCCAATTCATCGCGACTGTCTGCTGTTTTTTTCATCATACTGACAATTCCTTTATAAAAATGCCGTGGAGATTCATAATCTGGATATGACATAATTATATCTGAAAGCATCTCTGTAGCTCTTAAATATTCTTTTTTATTATAGAAACATTTCGTTTCTTTAAATTTTTGTTCCGCTTTTTTAGAACTTATTTTTTCTTTGTTTAAAGCATCTTGTGCTTCCTTTAAAAGATTATTAGATTTCTTAAATCTCCACCTGTAAGTAAGTCCAAATCTGTTTATCAAATTTATCTCACTAAAATCAGCAGCATAATCTATTGTAAAAAAATAGAAATCTATCCCTATGCCGCAAGTAAAATGCTGCGGATAATATCCAGTACGCAAAGCATATTTATCTGCAATTATGTAAGCTAACCCTCCGTAAAAATCTGCAAAACCATCTTCATATTTTAAATCAGCATAAATATTTATTGTATCTTTTGATTTAAATCTGTAGTAAGTCGGTAAAATAAAAGCTGAGCTTAATCTACAAATTGCTGGTATTTCATCTTTTTCACTGTCAACTTTTAATTCACCAGAAACAAAATTTTGCACAGATATTCCAAATTTTATTTTTAATATATCGTTAATATTAACATTTTTCATAAATCCGCAATCAACTGTATATGTACCACTTTTGTTAAAATATAAATCATAATATAGATATTTAATATTTACTCCATAAGCAATGCTTAAAAAATCTATATACCCTGCGACAGATAGAATATAATCCCACGTATTTACGGAAATAATTTTTTCAGGACTGTAAACGGTTTCCCTTGTCTCTGTATTTCCACTTGATAAGTTGGATACGGAAATGCCAAGAAAGATTTTTTTCTCAAGTCCTACTGCTGCCGAACCAGAATTATAAGAAGTTCCTTCAAATAAATTAAATCTTGAAAGACTTATGGCATTTTCAGTAAAAAATACCATAAGAGATGGGTTGTATTGTAAACTTGCGGGATCGTTATAAGCCGAAAATAGACTCTCACCAGAACCGAATGCAGCTACGCTCGAGCCGTGCGAGAAAAAATGTTTTCTTCTGCCAGAACCACCGAAAGAAAGTTGAATATTTGTAACAATAATTACTAAAGATATAATAAGTGTCGCTATTTTATTATGAGGATTCTGCATCTTTCTGTTTCCGTTTTATTTGAATATTTTTTCGTTAAAATTGCCAGATAAGTACCATTATAAAGCATTTTACCAGAGTTGTCTTTTCCATCATATCTTATAGTTTGTGAATTATTCCCTGAAAAGAATAAAGATTCCGATTCCCATACTTTATCGCCATACTCAGAATAAACTGTTATTTGTGCTGTCCCATCTTGATACATAGGAAAAACAAAATCTGTTTTAACACCCTTCGCGGGATTAAAAGGATTTGGCGCATTGTAAAATTTTTCTACCATGCCTCCGGTTATAAAAGAATACATCTCAGTTTCAATCATTGCTCCGAATTTGTTTTTTACAACCATATACCAATAATATTTTCTTTTATGATTGAGTTTTGAAATTGTAAATGAAAGTGAATTAGTTTCTGGATTCGCCTCAAATTTACGCAATTTTGATTTTTCTGGGCTAAGACCTATATATAATTCGTAAGATAAAGCGTCATTTGTTTCATCAGTGCTTATAGTCCACGAAAAGTAAGTATTGTCAGGTAAAACTTCAACAAATGAAACTGGATTTTCTTTAACAAAATTATATGGTTTTGTAGTAACATGCCAATGTCCTGATATTTCATAAAAACCTTGTTCATAGTGTTTATTTGTTGTCATATATTTATAGTCATAGCTACCCTTACCTAAAGATAAAGAGTATGTATAGATATTGTTTGTCACACTGTTTTTGTGCATTGTATAGGTTTGTGTTGAACCATCTGGAAATGTTAAAAGAAGTTGAGGATAACCATCTCTAGGTGGATTGTCATAGAGGTCATTGTGTTCCACTTGAAAAATCGCATCACCTTCATCGTATATTGAAAAAGTATTTTGATTGTGTAGCAGTTTTAAAAGTTGTAAATCAACTATAGGCTCATAATCAAATTCATCAAAATAATTATTTGAGATTTCAGTATAATTGTCACTATCGCCTGTAGATATGGTAAGTCTGTTTAGTGAGAAAATAGCGCTATCGCCGCAAAACCACTTGTAATACATAAAAAATTTACCCGGCGACAAACTTTGATAACCTGAAATTGATTCACCCTTATTAGGGAATATGTACCATGCACAAATTACAGAAGTAAAAATCATGATATAAAAAATTGATACCAGTAGCGCAAATATTCTTTTCATAATTCGAAGTGTGGGATATACTATAAAAATATTTATTAAAAATCAAAAATTAAGCAACAAAATCAAGTATATGAACAAACAAGAAGCCATGACACAAGAGACTTCCTTATAATATACTTGTAGTAGCATTATTTTTCTTATACGACAGACAGATTGCATTTAGAGGACAAACTGTGTGACGTGGTTTTTTCGCTTTACAAATCATTCTCCCTAAAGTTTGTATTAAAAATGGAAAGTTTATCCAGTACTCTTTAGGAACTATTTCCATTAAATCTTTTTCAATTTTAACAGGATCGCCATATTTTGTAAGTTTCAGTAAATTTGCAATTCTTATAACGTGTGTATCAACAGCAATTCCTTCAGTTTTTCCGAAAGCGCTCCCTAAAACAACGTTTGCTGTTTTCCTTGCAACTCCAGGAAGTTCAAGAAGTCCCTCCATAGTCTGCGGAACTTTTCCATTGTATTTATTTGTTATTAACTGTGCAGATTTAATAATATTTTTTGCTTTATTTCTAAAAAATCCTGCAGATATTATATAACTTTCAAGTTCTAAAACATCGGCATTTGCATAATCTTTTATACTTTTATATCGCTTAAAAAGGTTCTCTGTTATCTTGTTAACTCTTTTATCTGTACATTGTGCAGACAAAATTACCGCTGTAAGAAGTTCAAAAGGAGTTGAAAAATTAAGAGCACATTTTACAGAGTGATAATCTCTATCTAAAATTTTTATTATTTTTAACGCATATTCTTTTTTATTCTTTCTCATTGATAACTCTCAATACTTTTTTGTGTATTACGGAACCGTTTGAAACAAGTATTGTATCTTTAAATATAAGATTCTTACCGCCATTATAATCTGACACTTTTCCGCCTGCTTCTTTAACTATCAAGGTACCTGCGGTTATATCCCATGGCTTTAAACCTTCTTCCCAAAAGAAATCAAAACGTCCACACGCGACATAAGCCATATCCAAAGCAGCAGATCCTGATCTTCTTATCCCTTGAGATTTGAGCATTATATTTTTGAAGTTTTTTATTACTCTTGCACTGTTCTTTTTAATATAGTAAGGAAATCCTGTAACGGCTAAAGCGTGAATAATGTCCTTTACTTTTGAGACTCTAATTTTTTTGCCGTTAAGCCACGCTCCTTTATTTTTCTCAGCAATAAAAATTTCATTCATAATTGGAGAATAAATTACTCCTGAAATAATTTCATTTTTATATTTTAATCCTATGGAAACGCAAAATATTGGTACACCATGTACAAAATTTACAGTGCCATCAAGAGGATCTATAATCCAGCAATAATCCTTATTTATTTCATTTACACTGTCTTCTTCTGCTAAAATACCATGCTGCGGAAAAACAGACTTTATTATTTTTATTATAGCTTTTTGTGAGTTTTTATCAGCTTGAGTAACAGGATCGATTTCACCTTTATATTCAACATTAAGAATACTATTATTATAGTATTTAAGAAGTATTGAAGCACCTTTTTTTGCCGCAGCTAAAGCAGTATTCGTATAAGATGAAAAATTCATTATATGCACCTCTTATTTTTTTAATTTATAGAGTCCGGAATTTATTTTTTCTCCAGCATTATTAAGTTTTTCAATCATATCTTTATTTGCGAAATAAAACATTAAATCCTCATTGTTGTTTAAAGTAAAAGAATATAGATCTTCAGATGGTAACCACTTTCCTGATGATTCAAAAATTCTACTGCTTGTAGCTAAATATTTTTGTTTTAAAGTATATGTATAGTTAGATTTTAAATTGAGTTCTGTAAATATTTCTCCACCACAATCTGCAGTCGGAAAAGTTCCTTTATATATTCCTGTATAATTTTTTAACATATCAGAAATGCTTGAAGGAGAATTCATATTTCTGTTACCAAAAGGTACAACTGTCATTTTTTTTTCACTGTCGATAAAGCAAACATTTGTAATCGCTTTAGGTTTTTCTATTTCAAAAACCTGCACATTTAAAACAAAATAACCTAATTCTTGAGCTTTAGTAGATTTAATATCATATTCAACGTACATATTATTATCTATCATGTAAATTTTATTCATTGCAATAGTATTCAGAATTTTAGAAGGTTTTGTTGCAGCAACTATTACAACATTTTTATCAAAATCAGGAATATTTATAGTATTTGTCATTGTTTTGGCAACGCTTAAAATTTTATTAAGTTTATTTAATGAGCTTATTGTAAAAAAATTGATTTCGTGTAAAAGTTTAACATTATTCTTAAGGAAATATCCATTAAGTTCTTTAAATTGAAGTAATATTTGTTGTTTTTGTTCAAGACTTGCTGTTTTTGACTTAACTTCTTTAATTGTTTCTAAAGATATGCGTTCTTGTAAAACAGTCTTACAGCCAGCAATGAAAAATGTACTAATTAATAAAATTGTAATTTTTTTCATTTTACATACCTCTCTTTTTATCAGAAAAAATATCTCTAAACCACAAGAAATTCCTAATAACTAAAGTTTCTTCTAATTTTACATCTGTAAAGATACTTTATTAATGTTCATTTATCGTCGCAATTGTAATGCCATAAAGTGTAGCCATCATTTTTTGCGGCAGACAAATATTCTCGTCTTTATATACAACTTTAAAACTGCTTTTGTTGTTGGCGCCAATAAACATTAGATATTCTGCGGCAGAACTCAGGACAGTAATTTTTCTTTATTTTTTCATACCATACCTGTTATATTTTGTAATTTGTATTTTACAAAAAGTATTTTGCTTTGACAAACAAAAAAATTTCAAGGCTTAAAAGCGTGTTAGCACATTGTGGGATAGATTATACAGGGAGTATGCCATAAAGTCTGTAAAACACTGTAAGGGTTCTTAACATGGGATTAAGAAGGGACTGTTCTAAAATGAAGTCTATAGGGGTGGGTAGGAAAATTTAGTTCCTTATGGACTTTATGAGCATTATACCAAACTAAGTAGTCTGATAAATTAATATTATTTGCGTTAAATCTAAAAACGCCTTTACACAATCATGTTTCAAAAATTTAAATTATCGTATATGTATGTAACCAATACAAAAATAGACATGTCTAAACGAAATTGATACAATCCAAAAGTCGGGTGCTTCATGTTATGAGGCTGAGAGAGGCGTTAAGGCCTTAACCGATGGAGGCTTTAGCCTCCAGAACCTGATACGGGTAATGCCGACGTAGGGACATTGACTTTAAACCCAATGCAATCCCTTCAAGAATCTTTCAGGTTCTTAAAGGGATTTTTCTTTGGGAGAATAAAAATGAAAGATGATGTTTTAAGCATTGCAGGTTTAGAACTTAAAAGCAGGCTTTTTATAGGGAGCGGCAAATTTCCAAATAACAATTTAATAACTGACATAATAAAAGCGTCGGAGTCTCAAATAATAACAGTTGCGGTCCGCAGATTTGATTTTGAAAATCCTCGCGAAAATATTTTAAATTTTATCCCACAAGGCATATACATAATGCCAAATACTTCTGGAGCAAGAACAGCTGACGAAGCTGTTCGGATTGCAAGAATTGCAAAAACTTCCGTTGGGACGGATTTAGTAAAAATAGAAATAATCAACGATAACAAATATTTGTTGCCTGACAATTATCAAACGGCAAAGGCATGCGAAGTTCTTTCAAAAGAAGGGTTTAATGTTTTTGCTTACATGAACGCGGATATATACGCTGCAAGAGACATGCAAAACGCAGGAGCAAAAGCCATAATGCCTTTAGGCGCTCCAATTGGAACTAATCGTGGACTTAAAACGGAAGAGATGGTGCGTATTTTAATTGAAGAAATAGATACTCCTATAATAGTTGATGCCGGGCTTGGCAAAACATCTGACGCTTGCAAGTGTATGGAGATGGGGTGCGCGGCGGTAATGGTAAATACGGCTATATCCTCAAGTCCAAATTTTATTTTAATGGCGGAAGCGTTTAAAGATGCAGTAATTGCAGGACGCAAAGCTTATCTTGCAAAACATGGCGCGGTGTCTAGTGCTGCAAGGGCTTCGTCGCCTTTGACTGGATTCTTGAGAGATTAAGAGGTTATTATGAGTTTTTATAATGAAATACAAAAATATAAAAATTTTGATTTTGACGCGTTTGCACAAAAAGTTTCAGAGAACGACATTTTAAATAGTATTAACAAAAAAAATTTATATGAATATGATTTTCTTACTTTGCTGTCTCCGAAGGCTATAACTTATATTGAGTTTATGGCTAATAAAGCAAGTGAAATTGCGGTAAAGAATTTTGGCAAGAGCATACTTTTATATGCTCCGTTATACATTTCAAATTTTTGCGTAAACAATTGCGTTTATTGCGGATTTTCTACCAGTAATGCCATAACGAGAGAAGTTTTAACTTTTGAAGAAATAGATGCAAATTGTAAAATAATCGCAGGATACGGCATACGTCACATTTTGCTTGTGTGCGGTGAAAGTAGAATAAAAACGTCTTTGGAATACCTTAAGAAGTCAGTTGGAATCTTAAGAAAATATTTTGATGCTGTTGATTTGGAAGTGTATCCTTTAGGAGAAAGTGAATATAGAGAACTTTTTGAAGTTGGCGTTGACGGTGTTACAATATATCAAGAGACTTACAATGAAAAACTTTATAAAGTGTTGCACACAAAAGGCGCAAAATCTGATTATAAATACCGTCTTGAAACTTGCGAAAGAGCGGGATGTGCAGATTACAGGAATCTTAATGTCGGCGCATTGCTTGGTTTGGACAATTTTGTGAGTGAAGTTTTTTTTGCTGGGCTTCATGCGCAGTATTTGAGAAAAAATTTCCCTCATGCCGAAATAGGAATGTCTTTTCCTCGTCTCCGTCCTGCGGAGGGTGGATTTCACCCTAAAGTGGAGATAAGCGACAGACAATTGGTTCAAGCTATGTGCGCTGTAAGACTTTTTATAAACAGAGTAAATATTACAGTTTCTACACGCGAAAGCGCTTCTTTGAGAAACAATCTTATACCCCTTGGCATTACAAAAATGTCGGCGGGTTCAAGCACGGAAGTCGGTGGATACGTAAAAAGGCTTAAGAATAGTGAATCGTTGTCAAAAGGTCAATTTACAATAAACGATGTTGCAAGTGTTGAAGATGTTAAAGAAATGATTTATGGAGCTGGTTATCAACCAGTAATGAAGGATATGTTCTAAATGAAAAAACAACTGCCAAAAGGTTTATATGCTATAACCGCTGAGAATTTTTCAAATGGTAGAGATAATATATCAGTTATTAAAGAGATGCTTGATGCTGGCGTGAAAGTTTTGCAGTATCGCGATAAATATAAAACAAAATTGGAAAAGTTCAAGCAGTGTGAACAAATACGAAAATTAACTTTAGAATATGGCGCTTTTTTTGTTGTAAACGACGACATAGATATAGCTTTTGCAGTTGCAAGTGATGGACTGCATTTAGGTCAAGACGATTTACCGATTTTTAATGCAAGAAAAATTGTTGGTGATGATATAGTTATAGGCATTTCAACGCATTTGCCCGCTCAGGCATTGGCAGCTCAGGAGCAAGGAGCGGATTATATTGGCGTTGGTCCGATATTTAAAACTTTTACAAAAGACAATGTTTGCACTCCAGTTGGTTTTGATTATCTTGATTACTGCGTAAAAAATATTAAGGTTCATAAGGTTGCTATTGGTGGAATAAAGCTTGCCAACATTAGACAAATATGTAAATTTAATCCCGAAAGTATTTGTATGGTAACGGAAATTACTTCTTCATCAAATATCAAAGAAACGGTAAAACAAGCTTTAGAGGAAATAGATGACAGCAATTAAATTAAATGGCAAAGGTATTGTTGTTGAAGATAATTTGTCGCTTTTAAAATTACTGGAAGATAAAAAGATTATTCCTGAAAGCGTAGTTGTTGCGTTAAACATGAATGTAGTAAATCAAACAGAATTGAGTAAAACTCTTCTTTCAGACGGCGATAGTGTTGAAATTTTAAGATTTGTAGCTGGTGGGTAGATTTTCGTCATGTGTATAGAGATGTCTTTCGTTGAATGGAATGAAAGATTTTTATTACCCTAAGCGAAGTCGCGGGGAACATATTTTTATTTTAAGATTGTAATTTATGCAAAACTTTTCCGAAAGATATAAAAGCCATATTTTGCTTGAAGAAATAGGCGTTCAAGGGCAAAAACGTCTAAAGTCTTCCCGTATTCTTATTGTCGGTGCGGGAGGGTTGGGGTCTCCCGTTGCTTTGTATCTTGCCGCAGCTGGCGTGGGCAAAATTGGTATTGTTGATTTTGATAATGTTGATGTTTCAAATTTGCAAAGGCAGATTCTTTACAATGATAATGATGTTGGCAAAAGCAAAACTGAGGTTGCAAAAGAACGCATCGAAAAATTAAATTCCCAAACAAAATTTATCGCATACAATGAAAGACTTTCAAAATCAAACGCATTAAAAATATTAAAAAATTATGATATTGTTGTTGATGCTGCAGACAACTTTCAAACCCGTTACCTTGTAAACGACGCTTGCGCTCTTATTGGCATTCCTGATGTTTGGGCTTCGGTGTATAAGTTTGAAGGACAGATAAGCGTTTTTGATGCAAAAAAAGGAGCATGCTATCGTTGCTTTCACCCTATTCCTCCAAAACCTGGTACAGTTCCATCTTGTGGTGAAAGTGGTGTATTCGGTGCCATAACAGGAATTGTCGGTTCAATGCAAGCCTGCGAAGTTTTGAAAGTTATAACAGCTGCAGGCAATCCTCTAATTGGACGTTTATTATATTTTGACGGCCTTAATATGACGGCTAAAGAGTTTAAGATTGCAAAAGATAATAATTGCTCTTTGTGCGGAACAAATTCTTCAATAAAAGAACTAGTTGATTATGATGAATTTTGCCATATCAACGAATTTTCTGAAAATGAAATTACTCCTAACGAACTAAATGTCAGACTTAAAAGCGGTAAGAATATACAACTTATAGATATTTGTGAAGAAAATGAAAAGCATGATTTGAATTCCCCAAAATCTTTATCTGTCACTTTAAATAACATTGGGTTTTTAAAAGAGAAGCTGAATCCAAAGAGGGAAACAATTTTTATTTGTAAATACGGTTACAAAAGTATTTACGCCATACGATTGCTAAAAGAGTTAGGATATAAAGGTAAAATGTGCAGTCTTAAAGGCGGAACCAACAAATATTCAGTAATTACAGCCGGTTAAAAATAGATACCTTTCTGTGAATCCTCTTGAACTTGCGGAGATATATAATAAAATTTCCGCATAAAGTGCGGAGCTAATTTAAACATTGCTTGAAAAGACTATCAAAAGGAGAACTAAAATGCGGAACAATTACAACAACTAAATGATTTAAAATAGTAAATAACCTTGAATTACGCTATAAACAGGCAAATAACTACGAAAAAGCCCATATTTTAAGACTTTTAGGGAAGATATATTACCCTTTGAAGGCAAAAAGGTTAAAACTGCTTATAGACAGCCTTTTAACTATTTTGCAGAAATTGAGGAAGAATTACCCTATATAAAAACAAAAAAACCGCTTATTTCCTATTTTATAGATAGAAATGCGGCTTTAAATCATTTAAAAAGTTCTAAGCATCTACATACGGGGACGACGGGATTTGAACCCGCGGTCTCTGCCTTGACAGGGCAGTGTGTTAAACCGGGCTACACCACGTCCCCAAAACATAACAACGGTACCATTGTATCAGAAAGATAATACAATGTCAAAATTGGGGTTAAAAATGCTAAAAATTGATTGTTGATTTTTCGGTCATAGTTTGTTAAAATCCTTTCTTAAAAGTATAATAATTTACGTCTTCAAGCGCGCTGCTAGCTCAATTGGTAGAGCAAACGACTCTTAATCGTTAGGTTATAGGTTCAATTCCTATGCAGCGCACATTTTTTATTTAATATATATAGTTATATGTTGTGTTGTTGCGGGCGTGGCGGAATTGGCAGACGCGTATGGCTTAGGACCATATACCGCAAGGTGTGGGGGTTCAAATCCCTTCGCCCGCAGTTTCAAAGGGGAAAAGTAAATGGATCAGGAAAACAAGAAAATTGATTTTAAACCTACAGTTCTTGACAGAAAATTATGTTCTATAACTATGGATGTTGAAATTTCGCAAAAGGTTGTGGCAGATGAAATTAAAATTGTTTTTAATCAAATACAGCATCAAGTAAAAATAGGTGGATTTAGACAAGGCAAAGTGCCAATGAATATTGTCAAGGAGAAATTTTCTAATGAAGCTAAGAATAGAGTTGTAGAAAATATTGTTAAAAAGACAGTTCTAAATGCTCTTGAAGAAGCAGCATTTATTCCTATTGATTTTCCGATAGTTGAAGAGTTTGATTATGAACTAGGACAAGCTTTAAAATATCGTTTTACTGCAGAATGTGATCCTGTAATCAATATAAAAGACTATAAAGGAATTCCGGTAAAAAAAGAAATCTTTAAAATTACTGATAAAAGTTTAAGTCAGAGTCTAGATGCTTTAAGAGAAGAAAATGCAAAACTAGTTCCATCTAAATCATGTGAAGTTACTGAGAATAGTTTTGTGTTTGTAGATTACATTGCTTTTGATTCTGACGGCAAAGCTCTTTCTGAAATTAATGCAAAAAATCATATGCTTGATTTAAGTTCTAAGAATACAATTAAAGATTTTAAAGATGCTTTAAAAGGTGCTAAAATCGGAGATGGAAAAGATGTAAAAATTGAATATTGTGCAGATTATCCAAATAGAACTTTAGCAGGTAAAACTATAACTTTTAAAACAAAAGTAGTTGAAATAAAAGAAAAAGAGCTTCCAGAGCTTGATGATGATTTTGCAAAAGATATGGGCGTTGAAAATCTTGAAGATTTTAAAACAAAAGTAAAAGAAACTATAGAAGCTGAAGAAAAACGTCGTCAAGATACGGATGTTGAAAGACAGATTGTTGATTATTTGCTTGAGAAAAATAAATTTGAAGTTCCACAGTCCATGGTTGCAATCCAGAAAAAATCTTTAATTAAAAAACTAAAAGGGTATATGAAAGCGCAGGGCGATTCTAAAGAATACATTGAAAAACAGGAAGAACTTGGACAAGAAAAGTTTAAGGAAGAAGCAGAGAAAAATGTAAGACTTTCTTACATTTTGAATGCAATATATACAATTGGAAATTTTGAAGTAACTGAGGCTGATATTGAAGCAAAAAAAAATAAAATAAAAGCTTCAAATCCTGACAGAAATAGTGTGATAATTGATAAATATTTTGCAGAAAATGAAAAAACTATATTGTTTTCATTAAAAGAAGAAAAAGTTTTCGGATTTTTACTTGATAATGCAAAAATTACAATAGAAGAAAAAAATATGCCGTTAAAGAAAGATTAGTTCTACCCAGCGTAGTATTTAAAGTATAGAAGTGATTAGGAGGAAGTAATGCCGTCATTAATACCTACAGTGATAGAAAGATGGAATCAAGGAGCTGCTGTAACGTATGATTTATACTCAAGGCTTCTTAAAGATAGAATTATTTTTGTTGGTGGTCATGATGGAGCTATTGCTATTGATTCCGCAAATGTTTTAATAGCGCAGCTTTTATATTTAGACTCTGAAGATCCAGGGAAAGATATAAGTTTATATATTAATTCGCCTGGGGGTATGGTTACTGCTGGACTTGCTGTTTATGATACTATGCAGTTTATAAAAAGTCCAATAACTACAATTTGTATGGGTATGGCAATGTCTTTTGGTGCCGTTTTGCTTGCTGCAGGAACAAAAGGTAAAAGATATGCTTTGACTAATTCCCGTATAATGATACACCAGCCTTTAATTTATGGAAATGGCTTGTCTGGCACGATTTCTGATATTGATTTAGAAACGAAAGAGCTTATCTCTACAAAACAAAAACTTTCAGAGATAATTGCAAAACATACTGGAAAAACTACTGAACAGGTATTGAAAGATAGTGACAGAAATTATTATATGTCTGCACAAGAAGCAAAAGATTATGGTGTTATTGATGAAGTTATAGTTAGTAGAGCTAGTTCATACTAATTTATGGCAAAAATAGCCAACTGCAATGTTGCTCAAGGTTATCAAGAGTTTCACTTTGTCAAACTTTCGTACCTTGCAGTTGACTATTTTTGTCTCTAATGCTAGTGTGGACAAGGCTCTAGCTTGAAGTAATAAAGGAAAATTGAGTATAATGGAAAATAATTTTAATGATAAATACTGTATGTTTTGTAAAAAAGGATATCCTTATAAATTAACAGGAAAAGATAGTGTTTATATTTGTGAGGGGTGTGCAAAAAATTCATTAGAAATTTTTGACAGTTTAAATAAAAAAGAATTAAAAGAAACTGTATTAGAGTTGCCAAAGCCTAGTGAAATAAAGAAATTTCTTGATGATTATATTATAGGACAAGAACATTCAAAGAAAACTTTATCTGTTGCTGTGTATAACCATTATAAAAGATTGGAATTTTCTGCTGTTGTGTCAAAAAGTGATGTTGAACTTCAAAAATCTAATATATTGCTTATAGGTCCTACTGGGACAGGTAAAACTCTTTTAGCGCAGACTTTAGCAAGGTTGCTTGATATTCCGTTTGCTATTGCCGATGCAACTACACTAACGGAAGCTGGATATGTTGGAGAAGATGTTGAAAACATACTTTTAAGACTTATACAGAATGCAAGTTTTGACATCAAAAAAGCAGAAAAAGGTATAATTTATATTGATGAAATAGATAAGATTTCAAGAAAGTCTGATACTCCGTCTATAACAAGAGATGTTTCGGGTGAAGGTGTTCAGCAGGCTCTTTTGAAAATTCTTGAAGGAACAATTGCTAGTGTTCCTCAGCATGGTGGTAGGAAGCATCCGCAACAGGAATATATAAAAATAGATACTACGAACATTCTTTTTATTTGTGGTGGTGCATTTGATGGGCTTGAAAAAATAATAGAAAGACGTTTGTCAAAAAAGACTTTAGGTTTTATAACAGACGGTACAGATAATAGAGATAATTTTAAAAATACTGATTTTGCACTTTCTAAAGTTGAAAGTGGAGATCTAATAAAATTTGGACTCATTCCGGAATTTATAGGAAGAGTTCCTTTGATTTCGACGTTAAATCATTTATCAACAGCAGATTTGGTTCAAATTTTAACAGAGCCTAAAAATGCTTTGGTAAAGCAATATAAAAAAATGTTTCAGTTTGAAAATGTTGAACTTGTGTTTGAAAAAGATGCTCTGGAAAAAATAGCAAGAGAAGCTGTAAAAAAAGGTTCTGGAGCAAGAGGTTTAAAATCAATTATAGAAAACCTACTACTTGACGCAATGTTTGAAATTCCAAACGATTCTTCAATTATAAAAAGCATAGTTACAGCTGAAACTGTAGAAGAAAAAGAAAAGTTGAAGTTTGTGTACAAAAGCACAAAGGAGACTGCATGAATGAACTTGACAGATTCAGCAGTGATAAGAACGAAATTTTGAACATTCCTGACACGCTTCCACTGTTGCCTGTAAGAGATATAATTTTATATCCAGCGATGGTATTGCCTCTAGCTGTAGGTCGTGAAAAATCTATCAGAGCTTTGGAAGAAGCTATGGCGACAAATAGACTTGTTTTTATTGTTACGCAAAAAAACATTCAGGTTGAAGATCCAACGCCTAATGATGTTTATAATATAGGAACTGTCTGTGAGGTTCTTCAGATATTAAAAATCCCAGATGGTACGTTAAAAGCTCTTGTTGAAGGAATAAGTAGGGCACAGTGGACGGATTTTAAGTTAAGCGATAGAGGCTATATTAAAGTAGGGTTGAAAATTTTTGACGAGAAAACTGAAAAAACACCTGAAGCAGAAGCAATTATGAGACGATCTATAGCCCTTTTTGAGCAATATGTAAAATTAAATCCAAGAATGCCTATGGAAATCTCTGTTTCTGTAAGCAATATTACAGATCCAGCAAGACTTGCAGATACCATAGCGTCGCATCTTGCAATAAAAAACAATGATAAACAGATAGTTCTCGAACTTGTAAATCCTATTGAACGTTTAGAGAAAATAATCCAGATACTTAATTCAGAAATAGAAATATTAAATATTGAAAGACGTATTCAAAGTAGGGTAAGAAATCAAATAGAAAAAACGCAAAAAGAATACTATCTTACTGAGCAAATGAAAGCTATTCAAAAAGAACTTAAACAGAAAGATGATGTACAAAAAGATGTTGATGAATTAAAAGATAAGCTTAAAAAAACATCAATGCCACAAACTGCTAGAGACGCTGCTGATAAGGAAATAGCAAGACTTGAAAAGATGATGCCAATGTCTCCTGAAGCTACAGTTGTAAGAACATATCTTGAGTGGATTTTGGATTTACCGTGGGAAAAATCAACTCTTGATAATTTGGATTTAAAGAGAGCTAAAGAAATTTTAGATCAAGATCATTATGGACTTGAAAAAGTTAAAGATAGAATTTTAGAATATCTTGCTGTTTTATCAAGAGTACAGAAAATAAAAGGTCCTATTCTTTGCTTTATCGGACCTCCCGGAGTAGGTAAGACTTCAATTGCGAAATCTGTTGCAAGAAGTCTTGAAAGAAATTTTGTAAGAATTTCAATGGGTGGTGTAAGAGATGAATCTGAAATAAGAGGACACAGACGTACTTATATAGGTGCAATGCCGGGGAAAATTATACAGTCTATGAAAAAAGCTGGATCAAACAATCCTGTGTTTATTTTAGATGAAATAGACAAAATGGGTGCTGATTGGAGAGGTGATCCATCTGCCGCACTGCTTGAAGTTTTGGATCCGGAGCAGAATTATGCTTTTGGTGACCATTATCTTGACGTAGATTTTGATTTGTCTAATGTTGTGTTTATAACAACTGCGAATACTTTAAATAATATTCCAAATACTTTACTTGACAGACTTGAACTTATAAGATTTTCTGGCTATACAGATGCTGAAAAACGTCGCATAGCGGAAGACTTTATAATTCCTAAACAGTTAAAAGAACATGGGTTAAAACCTGAAGAGTTTATTTTTGCAAATGGAGCACTTGATGCGGTAATTAAAAATTATACACATGAGGCTGGCGTCCGCAATTTAACAAGAGAAATTGCAAGTCTTTGTAGAAAAGTTGCAAAAGAACTTGGATTTGATAAAGAATTGAAATCAATCACGATTACTCCTGAGAATTTAAATAAATATCTAGGTATAGCTCATTATGAGAGAGAAAGAATAGCGGAAAATGATATAGGAGTAACAACTGGACTTGCTTGGACTGAAGTTGGTGGTGAAACACTGACAATAGAAGTAAATAAGATGAAAGGCAAAGGTTCTTTAGTTCTTACAGGAAAGCTTGGTGATGTTATGAAAGAATCTGCGCAGGCAGCTTTGACTTACGTTAGGTCAATTTCACAAAAACTTGCGATAGATGAAAATATGTTTTCAGATACTGATTTTCATGTACATGTACCAGAGGGAGCTGTGCCAAAAGACGGACCTAGTGCTGGAATTGCTTTGGCAACTGCTCTTGCTTCAGTTTGTATGAGTAAGCCAGTAAAAAAGAAAATTGCAATGACTGGCGAGGTTACGTTAAGAGGTAGAGTTCTTGGTATTGGTGGGCTTAAAGAAAAAGTTCTTGCTGCTTATAGAGAAGGAATAACTACTGTATTGTTTCCTGAAAGCAATAAAAAGGATTTAGTTGATATCCCTGGAGATGTGAAAAAGAAACTGCAGATGATCCCTGTTTCTCACATGGATGAAGTAATTTCTTTAGCTATACAACAGCTACCTGAAGATAAAAATAAATTCTCAAAGATAAATAAAAAAAATGGAGGAAGCAAGAAATGATGAAACACTATCTTTTAACGCCGGGACCAACCCCTATTCCACCGGAAGTTGCTCTTAAGGAAGCGTTACCAATACTTCACCACAGAACAAGTGAATTTGGGGCAATTTATAAAGATGTTGCTGAAGGTTTAGAATATGTTTTTCAGACTAGGAATAAAGTATATATGTTTGCTGCTTCTGGAACAGGCGCAATGGAAATGGCTGTTGTGAATCTTTTAAGTCCTGGTGATGAAGTTATAGTTGCAAGTTGTGGAAATTTCGGTGATAGATGGATGAAAATAGCCCAAGGATATGGTGTGAAAGTTATTTCTGTTTCTGTTGAATGGGGAAAAGTAGTAAAGCCTGCTGAAATAGAAAAAGTGCTTAAAGAAAATCCGAACATTAAGGCTGTTTTTACGACATTTACTGAAACATCAACAGGTGTTGTAAATGATATTAGGATCGTTGGTGAAATAGTCTCAAAGACAAATGCTGTTTTAGTTGTTGATGCAATTTCTGGACTTGTTGGCCAGGAGTTCA
Source organism: Endomicrobium sp. (assembly GCA_031289585.1). Classification (GTDB taxonomy): domain Bacteria; phylum Elusimicrobiota; class Endomicrobiia; order Endomicrobiales; family Endomicrobiaceae; genus Endomicrobiellum. Next base: position 33,454 of record JAITPF010000027.1, read on the forward strand.
GAACAGATGACTGGAAAGTTGACATAGTTGTTGCAGGTTCTCAGAAAGGCTTTATGCTTGCTCCAGGACTTGCTTTTATAACGCTTAGTGATAAAGCGTGGAAACTTGTTGAAACTTCAAAAATTCCGAAATTCTATTTTGATATTAAAAAATATAGAAAATCTTATACTATAAATGAAACTCCTTTTACTCCTCCTGTTACTCTTATTGTAGCTCTTAAAGAGTCAATAAGACTTATCAAGGAAAGAGGTTTAGAAAATATGTGGAATGATTACAAGCTTCTTGCAAAAGCAGCAAGAGCTGGAATGAAAGCTCTTAGGCTAGAACTTTTCGGCGAAGTTCCGTGTGAGGTTGTTACAAGTGTTTTTGTCCCTGTTGAAATTGGTGATAAAATAGTTAAAACATTGAGAGAAAAATATGGAGTTTCTATTGCTGGTGGGCAGGGTGACTTAAAAGGTAAAATTATAAGATTTGCACATATGGGTTATATTGGCAAAGCAGACTTGCTTGTGGGTTTTGCATGTCTTGAAATGGTATTAGTTGAACTTGGGGTAAAGATTGAAAAAGGGAAAGCTGTAGCAGCTGCTGAAGAGGTACTTTTGAATGTATAAAATTCTAATGACTTATGATAGTATAGAAGGGTTAGATACTTTGCTTTCAAATAAAGACTTTAAAATAGAATTACATAATAAACCTACTCCTGAAGAATTTAAAACACTTATAAAAGATTATGATGGGCTTTTGATACGTTCTGAAGTAAAGGTTACGGCGGATATAATTGCGGTCGCTGACAAACTTAAATTTATCGGCAGAGCAGGTACAGGTGTTGATAATGTCGATAAAACTGCAGCAACTCAAAAAGGAATAGTGGTTGCAAATGTCCCTGGAGGGAATACAATTTCTGCAGCAGAACATACGATAGGGCTTATGCTTTCTCTTGCAAGAAATATACCAGAGGCTCATAAATCACTAAAAAATAAAAAATGGGATCGTAAAAATTTTGTTGGTACAGAACTTTTAGGGAAAACTTTAGGTTTAATAGGTCTTGGAAGAATAGGAAATGAAGTTGCAAAAAGGATGCTCGCATTTGGTATGAAAGTTATAGCTTATGATCCGTTTGTAAATGCAGATATTGCAAGAAGCAACGGAATAAAACTAAAAACTATTGATGATGTTTTTGGTCAGGCTGATTACATTTCTATCCATTCTCCTTTAAATGAGAGTACAAAAGAGATAATAAATGCAGATGCTATTAAAAAAATGAAAGATGGTGTAAGAATTATCAATTGCGCAAGAGGTCCTATAGTTAATGAAAAGGATTTATCTAATGCTCTCAAGTCAGGAAAAGTTAAGGGAGCAGCTCTTGATGTGTTTTCAAAAGAGCCACCTGAAGATTGGACTATTGTTGAGACAGATAATGTTGTTGTAACTCCTCATCTTGCTGCTTCTACTGAAGAAGCACAGGTAAAAATTGCACAGGAAATGAGCGAGGTTATTGTAGATTTCTTTACAAAGGGGCTTATAAGAAATGCCATTAATGTTCCTACTGTTGATTGGGAAACTTATAAGAAAATGATGCCTTATGTAGAACTTGCGTCGAAAATAGGTTCTTTCCAGGGACAAATTACAGAAGGTGGAATACAGGAGATAGAGGTAAGCTATTGCGGAACGCTTACAAATTTTAATACAAGCTCACTTACAGTTGCATATTTACAGGGTCTTCTTTCGCCGATACTTGATATAAAAATAAATTTTGTAAATGCCCCTGTAATTGCAAAAGAAAGAGGTATAAAAATAAAAGAGACTACCATTCACGACGCGCAAGATTATTCGGGACTTATAGTTGCAGAAGTTAAGACTGATAAAGGCAAAATTTCAGTTTCCGGAACATTATTTAGCGATAAGAACCCTAGAATTGTAAATATTAATAGCTTAAACGTAGATATAGTACCTGCAGATGGTAAAATACTTATAATTAACGATGATAAACCTGGCGTTGTTGGTAATGTAGGTGTTGTTTTAGGGGATAATAACGTAAATATAGCTGGTATGAACGTAGGCAGAAAAACTATTGGTGGTGAAGCGCTCACAATTATTGAAGTGGATAGTACAGTTTCAAACGAAATTATTGAAAAGCTCTCAAAAGTGCAAGGAGTCAAGAAGGTAAAGTATGTAGCTTTGTAATTAACTAGTCTTTTTTTAGTCTTATTTGTCAATTGCGATGAGGGCTTGTGAAAGCTTGCTATATAATTACCAAGTTAGAACTAGGTGGCGCACAAAAAGTAGCATTTTATAAATAGAACACATATCCATTTTTAACTGACTGTTTTTCCACTTCCAATACTAAGTATTCAAGCGATATTGTTGATAACGTTTTTTTTATTGAATCGTCAAGTTTTAAAAAAATTATGTTCTGTATTGTTTTTTCTATTAAATGTTCACTTTCTAAAACAGTGTTTTCAGTTTTTTCAAATAAGGCAACTTCTATCGCAGACAAAATATCAAATGCCATAATTTGCTGCGGTTTTTTTGCAAGCTGGTAACCGCCTTGAGATCCCTTTGTAGTATTACAAGTTTTGCTCGCTTTAAAAGAGAAAAAACCTGTTCTAAATATATTTTTGAAATTTTTAATCTGGTAGAGAGACTAATTACTGTAATATATTCACCAGTATTATATCTTTGCGCTAAACATATCATTGCTGATAAACCATATTTTGCTTTCGCTGATATTCTCATTTTATCCTCTAAATACATAATTATATTAAAAACAGATGTCAACGTCCTTTTTGAGCTGTGGCAAATCCAAATGTGTTATTCCCGTTTTTTTGCTATTTCATATAAAATGACAGCTGATGCACAGGATGCATTTAATGAAGAAATTATATTTTTCTGTGGAATTGATATTAAAAAGTCACAATTTTCTTTTGTTAAATTATGAAGTCCAAAACCTTCACTTCCTATTATTATTGCAAGAGGAAAAGATAAATCAGCTTTTTCAAATACTTGTCCACCATTTTCAGCACCAACTATCCAAAAGCCGGTTTTTTTTAATAAATTTATTGTTTGATTGATATTTGAAACTCTTGATATTGGAATATGCTCAACAGCTCCTGCAGAGGATTTTGATACAGTTTCATTTACTCCTACGGCTCTCCATTTAGGTATTATCACTCCATCAGCTCCAAAAGCTACACAGTTTCTTATAATTGCCCCAAGATTATGCGGATCTTCGATACCATCTAAAACTACGAGTAATGGCTTTGGGGATTTTTTTGCTTTTTCAATTAAATCTGTCAGTTCCACATATTCAATACGAGAAACTTCTACAGCTATTCCTTGCGAATTTTCAGAAAATTTGTCGAGTTTTTCAGGTGGAACGTTATGTACAGCTATGCCTTTTTGTTTTGCAAGTTTAATAATTTCTGCAATTATTGTACCTCTTGCAGTTTGAGAAACCATTAATTTATTTACAGTATGTTTTCCTGCTTTAAGAAGCTCCAAAACACAATTGCGCCCATAAATTATGTTTTCTAAGACTTGATTATCCTTTTTATTGTACATTGGGAATCCATTTTCTATTATAGTTACTACAAAAACCTTTATTTATATCTGCAATATTTGATATGTCGATAATGGCATTCATTATATCTTTTTCATTAACACTGAACTGCCATCTTTATTATCTATTATTTTATATCCTTTTTCATCTATCAATTTTCTAAGTCTATCAGATTCAGTCCAGTTTTTGTTTTTTCTTGCTTCATTTCTTTTTTTTAAAAGATTTTGCAAATTTTCGTCACTATTTTGCTCCTTAGGCAGCATAATCCCTAAAGACATTTCTGCAAAATCTTCAAAGAGTTTTTTAAATTGAGAAAGTCTTTCTTTTATGAAAAGTTCTTTTAATATAAGATTTTTTAATTCATGAAGATTAGACAAAGCTTTTTCAGAGTTAAAATCATCATCGAGAGCACTTAAAAAACTTTCCTGTAAACTCAACAAATCTTTGTCAATTATTTCCGTAGCAGAATTTTTAACAGATGAAATAAGTCTTAGATAGGCATCGTCAATTCCCTGTAAGGTATTTTTTGCTGTTTCAAGACCCATGTTAGAAAAATCCAATGGACTAGAATAATGTTGTGTTAAAAGGTAATAACGTACAACACGTGGATTATATTTCTCAAAAATTGTTTTTAATGTAAGAAAGTTATTTAGCGATTTTGACATTTTCTCTTTGTTTACACTAACAAATCCATTATGTATCCAGTATTTAACAAATTGTTTGCCGGTTTTAGCTTCACTTTGAGCGATTTCATTTTCGTGATGTGGAAATATTAAGTCCTGTCCACCGCCGTGAATATCTATTGTATCGCCAAGAAGTGCAGATGACATTACTGAACACTCAATATGCCATCCTGGACGTCCTTTGCCCCAAGGACTTTCCCATGCAACTTCTTTAGGTTCATTTTCTTTTGTTTTTTTCCATAGCGCAAAATCAAATGCTGAATTTTTTTCGTTACATACAGACACTCTTGCGCCAGCTTTTAAATCTTCAAGATTTCTTTTTGATAATTTTCCGTAATCTTTAAACTTTTCAATAGAAAAATAAACATCGCCATCAATTTCGTAAGCAAAACCTTTATCGACAAGAGCCTTAACAAAATTAATTATTTCAGGTATCATTTGTGTAACGCGTGGATATTTTTTTGCTTTTAAAATATTTAATTTATCAGTTTGAGCAAAATAATCATCTATATAAATTTGTGCAAGTTCTGAAGGTTTTATATTTTTTTCCTGTGCCCTTCTAATAATTTTATCATCAACATCTGTAAAATTTTGTATATGGTCTACTTTATAACCTCTTTTTAAAAGATGCCTTTTTATAATATCAAACACTACGTATGCTCTTGCGTGTCCCAAATGTACTTCATCGTAAGGAGTTACTCCGCATACATACATAGAAACAAATTTTTCTTTTTGTGGATGAAAATCTTCTTTTTTACCACTGAGTGTATTGTATAATTTAATTGTCATTTTTTTATCCTGCTTTAGAGTCTGTTTACACTAATATCAAACTAGTTTAAAATAGCTAATGGAAATATTTCTTTGTATCTTATTTATTACACACAGGTGAAATAGAAGCAACTGCCATGGCAGCCATCCCTTCTTCTCGTCCAAGAAAGCCCATTTTTTCATTTGTCGTTGCTTTTATTCCAATTCTTTCTTTTTCCAATTTAATTGTTTTTGAAATATTTTCTTTCATTTCATCAATGAAAGGATATATTTTTGGAGCTTCGGCTATTACTGTAACATCAACGTTATTAATGAATAAATTTCGTTTTTTTAATTCTTTATAAACAAATTCTAAAAGAGAAATACTGGAAATATTTTTATATTTTGGATCCGTATTAGGAAAAAAATGACCTATATCATTTAATCCTGCAGCGCCAAGTAGTGCATCCATTAGAGCGTGTATAAGAACGTCAGCATCACTGTGTCCATTAAGTCCTTTAGGACTTGCTATTTCAACGCCACCTAAAATAAGTCTCCTACTTTTTTTAAATCTGTGAACATCATATCCAAAACCAATGTACATATATTCACCTTTATGTTCATTGCGAGAAAAATACTATCTTTTATATTTTTCATGGCAATCTATATAATGTACCATCATTGCGAAATGATTGTTAACAACACAATTGCTTTAACGTCTTTACCGGTTCGTAATGATAGCAGCTGCTAAGTCAAAATCTTGTTTTGTCGTTATTTTAAAATTGAGAGAACTCATTTCAACCACAGAGACATTAACTTTTAAATTTTCTACAAGTTTCGAATCATCAGTTATATTTGTAGATATTTTTTTAGAGTAAGCTTTTTTAAGAAGTTTTGCTTCAAAAATCTGAGGTGTCTGAGCATTTCTTAAAACTGTTCTATCTAAAGTTTTTAATATATGTCCGCTAATGGATACTAATTTAATTGTATCTTTTGTTCTCTCAACAGCAATAGCTGCTTTTGTTTTTGTTGCTTCTTTTAAAACTAATAAAATGTCTTTTTTTGATATAAGAGGTCTTGCTGCATCATGTACGGCTATATAATCGACATCGTCTTCAACAAGAGCGAGTCCGTTTTTTACTGAATCAAATCTTTCATTTCCGCCTGTAGCGCAAACAAATTTTGTTTTGTATTTTAAAGATAAAGGTTTAACCATATTAGGTGGAAAAACAACAATTATTTGTTTAAAACTTTTTATTGAAGCAAACACATCAACGCTCCATAAAAATACAGGTTTTTCATTGAGATTTAAAAATTGCTTCGGAACTTTGTTTCCAAATCTTTTACCTGATCCTGCTGCTACTATTATTACAGCATTTTTCATTTGATTTGTTCTTTTACTTTTCCAAATATTATTTTCCCTGATAGAGTAAACATTGAAGATGTAATAGTTAAAACAACATCTTTTCCTATAAAACTTCTGCCATTTTCTGCGACAATCATTGTTTTATCATCAAAATAACCTATAGCTTGATGAGACTGCGAGCCTTCCTTAATCAAATGTACGTACACCTGCTCACCGGGTAAAAACACAGGGTAGAGAGCAATTTCCAAATCATTCATATTCAAAACAGTTATTCCACTAAAAGATGCTTCTTTATATAAATTAAAATTTTTTGTTATTATTTTTGACTTGGTAGTTTTTGCAAGTTTTACAATTTTTAATATAGGATCATTTATTTTTTTGAAATCTACTTTTAATATTTTTGCATTTATAATACCTGACTTTTGCAGTTTTTCAATTATTAAAAGCCCTCTTTTTGAGCGGTTACGCTTAATAGGGTCAGTAGACTTAGAAAAATTTTTTAATTCGGCTATTACAAAGGATGGAATAATTAAATCTACAGACAAAAATTTTGTTTTTACTATATCGTAAATTCGTCCATCCATAAGTACATCGGCATCAATAATTGCTTTTTCGTATATCGATTTTTTGATTTTAATTAAAATTATTACGAGAATTAATAGAATTGATAACACAATTGTAATAAACATAAGCAGTTGACCTTATATAGTAAATTTTTTTAGAAGCTTTTCAGCAATTTTTGTATTAGGATATTTTCCTGTCCACATTTTAAACCCACAGGCTCCTTGATAAATAAGCATTCCTTCTCCTGTGAATAATTTTAAGTTTCTATCTTTTGCAAGTTTTGTAAAAGGCGTTTCTTTATTATAAATTAAATCATATATAATTAAACTGCTTTTAACTTTATCAACTTTAAACGGAAGAGTATCAGTTTTTTTCATTCCACAAGCAGAAGTGTTTATAAATAAATCTATCTCTGGGAGAAGTTCTTCAACTTTGCCTATATCGACAATTTTTACTTTGAATACTTTTGCAAGTTGTTGAGCGTTTTTAAGTGTTCTATTTGCAATGTATACATCTTTTGCATTGCTATTTTTCAAAGCATATATTATTGCTCTTGCTCCGCCGCCTGCTCCTATTACTAAGACATTTTTACTTTTCAAATTAATTTTTTTTGCAGTCAAATCCTGGCTGAACCCTAAATAATCAGTATTATACCCATAAAGTTTATTGTTTTTAACAACTATTGTATTTATGCTTCCTATTTTTTTTGCTGCTTTATCTGTGAAATCAACATATTTCATTACTTCTATTTTGTAAGGAATTGTTATATTAAGACCTTCAAATCTAAGAAGCTTTAAAGATTTTATTGTTTTTTTAAGATTGTTCGACTTAGGTTCAAAAGCAAGATAAACACAGTTTAAATTTTCTTTTTCAAACCATTTATTCTGCATTTGTGGCGAAAAAGAATGTTTTACAGGATATCCCAAAATTGCAAATAATTTTGTTTCAGTATTTAACATTTTGATATTTTATAATAAAGCCAAATGATTATCAAATTACGTTAATTCTAAATGTAAAATTGGATATGGCAGTCCTAAAGGATCAATAGTATCTTTCTTTATTATTTTAAATCCGAATTTTCTGTAAAAATTAAACGCATTTTTATTTTGTTCATTTACACATACTTTTTTTAAGTGTAATTCTTTAATAGCATAAAGCATAAGGTTTTTGCCTATCCCTTGACTAAAGTATTTGGGATTTACAAAAAGAGCTTCTATTTCGTCAAATGAAGCACCCATAAAACCGCAAAGCTCATCACTTCCTTTAATTCCAAATAAAGCAATTTTTATTAAGGTAGTATAAACTGCATTTTTTATGGTTTCTATATCACTCTCTTTTAAAAAAGTATGGGTAATTCTAACTGATTTTTCCCATAAAATTATTATATTTTCGTAATCTTTTTGACTTAAATTTTCTATATTCATTCTTCGTGTCACCGTTTCCCATTTCATTTGCTCCTTTTGCTTTCAGAAGATAAATGCCATACATAGAAAGGTACAACAGGACATTAAGGGAAGAATTTATAAACAACAACGTAGCGTTGATAGAAAATGAAGAAGAATTTAATAGGTTGTTGGTTGATTATTTGGTGTATTATAACAGCAAAAGAGCTCATTTATCTTTGAATCTAAAAACATCTTTGCAAATAATGTTTCAAATTTATAAAATGTCGTATATGTATTTAACCAATACATTTATAAATTATATTAAAAATGCTAAAATACAATAGTTTAATTAGTATTAAATATTGATATTAGGAAACTCACAACTTATGAATATAGATAAAAAAAGAATTCAAAATATACTCCTGAATATGCTTCCTATTTTAATATGCTTTGTATTTTTAGGGTTGAATATTCTTACACCGCTTATTGCCGATGATTATGCTTATTCAATGTTAGGTAAAAATGGAGAGCATACACAGTCTATTTTTGATATTTTTAGTGCATTACATAGTTATTATTTTAAGTGGGGAGGAAGATGCGTTGCGCACTTTTTTGCATGGTTTTGGCTGTTTGTTGGAAAATCTTTTTTTAATATAGCTAATACAATGATATATTGCATGTTTGTTCTTTCCATACAGTTCCATTCAACAGGTTCATTGAAAAAGATAAAACCTTTGTTCTTCCTTGGAGTAAGTATTGCTTTATGGTTTTTAACTCCAACGTGGGGACAAAATTTTTTGTGGCTTGATGGAAGCTGCAATTACTTGTGGACAATAACAATCGTATTTTTGTTTCTTGTTCCATTTAGAAAAAGAAACGATAATAATCTCTACAAAATGAATCCTATATTGTCTATTCTGTTTCTTTTTTTTGGTGTATTAGCTGGTTGGACTAATGAAAATTCAAGCGCTGCTGTATTATTTTTACTGATTGCTTACTTTATAATGAAAATCATTAAAAAAGAACAAGTTATAGCATTTGAATTATGTGGTGGAATAGGATTTTTAGTTGGTTTTATCGTGCTTATTGTGGCGCCGGGGAATATGGGACGGCTTAATTCGTATGAATGGGCTTCCCATTTATTTAATCAAAATGGACTAGATATAGGAGTATTGAAATATCGTTTTCACAATCTTACGCAAATATTTATTCATAAGAATGGCTTGCTATTATTAATACTTTCCGTTGTTATAGGTGTATATAATTATTTTTATCAAAAAGAAAAACTTAATTTGTTTACATGGTTTTATTTTTTAGCAGGATTAATAAGTGTGTATTCAATGTTGTTGAGTCCTTTTTTTCCAGATAGAGCCTATTTTGTTACAATCGTATTTTTTTGATTACGATATTGAGTTTATTAACACAAATTAAAGTGTTAAAGTTACCAGGAATAATTAGAAGATTCCGTGGTTTATTATCATCAATAATTTTAATTATGTTTTTCTATTCATTTTTTTGTGCTTCAAGAGATATTGTAGAAATATATTTGAAGTTTAAAAGTCGTTCAGAATATATACTTTTACAAAGAGAAAAAGGTATTACAGATATATATGTAGAGGCGCCTATTTGTACAAAAAACAAACATGTTGCATTATATGGACTTGATGATATGAATGAGAACTGGGTAAGTCAAACTATTGCAAGATACTATGGAATGCATTCTATAAGAATTGTTGAAAAATAATAAACAAAAGTAGTTGAGGTTATTTATTATAATAATGCTAATGTTAAATAAAATATAAATATATTGTTATTGTGTGTGGTGTAAATTTATGAAAAAAGAAAATATTTTGTTAACTCATTCTTCTCTTCCAACGCTTTCAATTGTTGTTCCTTGCTTTAATGAAGAAGAAATGCTTTCTCTTTTTTATACAGAAATGATGAAAGTAATGTTACTGCTTTCAGAATCAGTGAAAGATTTTAATTTTGAGTTTATTTTTGTGGATGATGGTTCTATTGATGCATCTTTGGATGTGTTGAGAAATTTTACCGAACAGGATAATAGTGTTCACTATGTTTCTTTTTCGCGTAATTTTGGTAAAGAAGCTGCAATACTTGCCGGATTACAAAAATCTCAAGGACAGTACATTGTTGTATTGGATGCGGATTTGCAGAATCCTCCAAGCATGATTGTACAAATGTTTAAAGCGGTTGTTTTTGGTGGATATGATTGTGCAGGTACTAGGCGAGTAACTCGTAAAGGAGAACCTTATATTCGATCCTTCTTTGCTCGTTTATTTTACAAAATTATGGTAAAAATATCTGATGTTCAGATTGTAGATGGTGCATGTGATTTTCGTTTAATGAGTCGTAAATATGTAGATGCTGTTTTATTGCTATCAGAAAGAAACAGATTTTCAAAAGGTATTTTCCCGTGGGTTGGATTTAAAACGAAATGGTTTGAATATGAAAATATTGAACGAGTTGCTGGAGTTACTAAATGGTCTTTTTTGAAGTTGTTTTTTTATTCGCTAGATGGTATTATTGCTTTTTCTTCAAAACCGCTTGCTCTTGCTTCGATTTTTGGCATGATACTTTTTCTTGGAACACTTCTTTTTATGGGGATTGTTGTTATTCGTAAGATAATTTATGGTGATTCTGTTACTGGCTGGGCATCGATCGTATGTATTATTTTGTTTTGTAGCAGTGTTCAACTTTTTACTACAGGTATTCTTGGACAATATCTTGCTAAAACTTATACTGAAGTAAAACGACGTCCATATTATGTTATAAAGGAAGAAAAATAATAAATAGACTTATGATAAGTTATTCATTATTTGATAATACATTTTTAAGATTTATTTTTGTTGGTATTTTTAATACGCTTGTTGGCATGGCTATTATGGTTGTATTATACAATCTTGTTGGTTTTGGCTATTGGTTATCATCAGCAATAAATTATATTTTAACTAGTATTTTAAGTTTCTTTTTGAATAAATATTTTACATTTGGTGTAAAAACATGGTCGTTTAAAATGATTGTTTTGTTTATATTGACAATAATGATTTCATATCTTGTGTCTTATGGTATAGCAAAACCATTAGTGCATTATTTATTTGTTGATTATACTTCAAAATTTTGTGACAATGTTGCAATGTTAGCCGGCATGTGTTTATTTACTGTTTTAAACTATATTGGTCAACGATTTACATTTAACTCAACAAAATATTATAAATAATATTTTGTTGGGCAAAAATACATTAGTAAAAAATGCTATGAAATTATTTAAGAAAACAAGATAAGAAAAAAATATATTGCTGAAGATTTCTTGATTTTAAAAACGGACAAATTCAATAAATATTTTATGTGATAAAATTACTAAATTTGCTACTGATAAAAAGTTTTATGATGAAGTTTGTAAAAGAGTTGTTTTAATTAAACATAGGCATGATATTTTAGGAATGTAGTTAATTTGTAGTAAATTGTGTAATAATTATTGTAAGGAATAATGAAAAAAATTATTGATGTATTAAATCAAGATTTTGTGGAAATAGTTATTCAAAAATGGCATGAGGTACCGTCACTATATAAAAAAGCATTTCTTGTAATATTTACTGGACTAAATATTGTGTTTGCTTTTCATACAATTAATTTTATGCTGGGCAATCATGATTGGAATTTTGCAATATATGGTATTCGTTTCAACGACTTATTTTCGGTAGGAAGATACTTTCTTAGTTCAACAACGCTCTTATTTCTTCATGGCGAGATATTGCCAATTTTTAGTAATGTTATTGGATTTATGGAATATTCATTGGCTGCGGTTTTGCTTTGTTTTTATTGGAAATTGCCAAAATCTCTGCTTTTATATTCTATTACCGGGCTATTATTGGTTATTCAGCCATATACAATCACGTGGCTGTATTTTTCTTATCAGACTATTAGCAATTATGGGATAATATTATTTTCTGTAATTGCTTGTATTGTTGGAGAAAGGGCTTCAGAATTTCAGTACGCTAGAGGTAAACGTATTCTTTACGTTATTATATCGTTGTTTCTATTTGTTTTTTGTATAGGAACATACGGACCTGCGCTAAATACAATAGCAGTTGTTTTTCTGGGCAGGATTTTTATAGATTTTTTAAATTCAGACATTTCTAAAAAGAATGTAGTTAATGTTGGTCTAAAGCATATTTATACATGGCTTACCGCAGTGGGAGCTTGTGTCATTCATTACATTATAGTGTCTGTGTTTAAAGCTAAGGGAATGTTAGTCAATGTTTATACAACTGAGACATTACATCTCAATGAAATCCCTGCAAGATTTATTGATATTGTTGAAATTGCATTCAAAAAATTATTATTCTATCCAGTAACATTCTTCAGTTCATCATTTACATACATTTTTACTGTATTACTTTGCATTATGTTATTAAGTGTAGTTTTTCAAATTATATATTCAAATACTGAAAAGCGTAAAAAAGTTATAAAGATATTAGTATTAATTGCTATATTAATCTTAACGCTGATTTCTACAATGGCAGCATCTTTTATATCTAGATTAACAAATTTTTATGTACCCAGAGTAGACATGTACGGTTTTGGGATTTTCCATATATTGGCAGTTGTTGTGTTATTTTCTGCTCGAGTAAATATTTTGAAAAGTATTTGTATGTTGGGGTGTGTAATTTTATTGCAAATTAGTATCATTCAAAATGCAACAGCGCAAAAAGTTTGGAAATTTGGTTTTGAAGCTGAGAAGATGATGTGGAACAGGCTTCTTACGCGTATAGAAACAACTCCCGGTTTTATTGTCGGTCAAAAATATAAACTTTTACTTATTGGTGCGTTAAAAAGTTTACGAGGAAATTATTTGCCTGATAGAAATAAGCTTAATTGTAATTGTGAAATGCTAGCAGATTGCTATGATCCAGGCTGGAGTCCTTTTACTGTAGTGGAGTTTTATAGTTATTCTTTTATTGATGGTGAATTTCGTCGCGTATTTAATAGTTTTCGTGATGCTGATGAACAATCTAAAAATATGATGTTTGCAATGTTGCCTGAAATAGAAAGGGCAAAAGTGTGGCCTGATAAGTCATCAGTAATAATTAAGGGGGATATCCTCCTTGTTGTTATGGATCAACTATATCTGGATAAATTGCGTGAATTTATAAAAGAAAATCAGAAATCAACTGCTGTAAAATAATGTTTGTGTTAATTTTGTGAGGAAGTACAAAATATATATATTATCGGCAAGAGTAGGTTTTTGTGTTAATAGTTAAAAGTACTTGTTTATTGATTATATTAACTCTTGTTTATGGAGAGTTTTGTTATGTTAGCTATAAATTGCAATTTTTATTTGGTATTGGGGGTGGGGTAGAGATATAAGCTTATGCTGTGTTAATAAAAAATTTCTTGACTTTATTTTAATATAGAGCATTTTGGTATTGCAAATGATAAAGATAAAAAAAGGATTATCTCTACTAATATATGCTGGAATAAAATCTATAGGCGTTCTATGATAGAAGAACATCAACTTT
>JAITPF010000030.1 GCA_031289585.1 Endomicrobium sp.
AAAAATGCTGAGGGCGGGATTTGAACCCGCATCCGGTTAAGGACACGCCCCTCAAACGTGCGCGTATGCCAGTTCCGCCACCCCAGCAGCAGCAACCTTATTATATGCTATTTATCTACAGGATACACCGGAGCACTTACAGGAACATTAGAGAGCTGATTAGCAATAGATATCAAACTCATATTCGTAGAAAGTTTTGTAAGCATTAAAGAAGTAAATAAAAATATACAAGCCATAACAATAGTCAGTTTCTTTATAAAAGCTACTCCTGAAGGGGCATTAAAAATTTGGTCTGATCCTCCACTACCAAAAATACCTGCCATTCCTCCACTTTTTCCAGCCTGCAGAAGAACTACAAGAATTAACCCGCTACACACCACATAATGAACAAATTTAAAAGTAAAAAATATTATATTCATAGTTTGAAAATTATATCACAATGTAACGTAAAGTGTCAAATTTTATTAGGCACAACAAACGCATGAAAGAAATATTTTAATTAAGTAAGATTCTTTTATTGCAAAATGGCTAAAAGAACATATATCTACGCTAATTTCGTCAGCTCGCTCATGATTTGTATTTTATTTTTAGAGCAAAAGCTTTGCCGACTTCATAACACTTATTAAGTTCTTCTTCCGTTGGGTTAAAAACAACTCTTAAAGACGGTTCTAAAGAGGTAATACCGGAAATGGTATCTTCAATATCTTTAACCGCTTCACCGCTCCAGCCGTAAGAGCCAAATGCAAATGATGTACGCCCTTTAGCTTTTGATCCTTTAAGAAAATGTAAAAAACCTGTAATAACAGGAAGCATTTCTCCATCGTGCGTTGACGAACCAAAAACCCAACCTTTCGCATCAAGCATATACGATGCTATATCAGTTCTGTCATTTTCTGTTACATTAAATAAAACGGCTTCAATACCTTCCGAAGTTATACCTTCAACAATTTTTCTTGCCATTTTTTCAGTAGATTGCCACATTGTTTCATAAACAACTGCAACTCTATCTTGACAAGAATGAGATGACCAATAAAGATATTTCTGTATAATTTCAGATATATATTTGCGCCACACAAGACCATGACTTGGAGCTATGATATCAATGTTAAGATTCAATTTACTTATCTCGGAAAGTTTTGCAGCAACAAGTGTATTGAAAGGCCAAAGTATGTTTGCGTAATACTTTTGAGCTTCATCCATCAAAGCAGCAAAATTAACTTCATCGTCAAAAACTTTGTTTGTCGCATAATGCTGACCAAAACCATCATTTGAAAATAAAATCTTATCATAAGAGGAATATGTAAACATGCTATCCGGCCAATGTATCATCGGTACATCTATAAAATCTAGCTTTCTTTTACCTATATTTAAGCTCTGTCCAGATTTTACAGCAGTCCAATCACCGCTTACTCCATAATATTTTAAAAGTCCTTGTCTTGCTTTTTCAGTTCCATAAATTCTTGCATTAGGACACAATTTTAATATTTCTGGAAATGCACCAGAATGATCAGGCTCAATGTGATTAATAATTATTACGTCTATTTTGGCAGGATCGACTACGCTTTTTATATTTTCTATCAATTCTTTTTCAAAACCTTTACGCACTGTATCAATTAAAGTAACTTTTTCATCAATAATTAAATAAGAATTATATGTAACGCCTCTTTTTGTTACATATGTATGCCCATGGAAATGTCTTTCGTTCCAATCTATTGTTCCTACTGCATAAATATCATCTTTGATTAACCTAGCTGACATAAAATCTCCTTTTTATGTATCTAAACCAATGTTTTATTTCTTTGTGATTGCACAGGTTGGGCATTCGGTGTATTCTACCGCGTATTCAGATTTACAAACAGAACATATTTTATTCTTTTTAGCGTTGCAGGGTTTACAAAATTCTGGACTTAAACAGCCTTTTTGTAATTCTGTTTCACAATGAGGGCAGAAACATTTTTGATTCTTCAACATATTATTTTCCCCGTTTAGATTTATAGTTTTCAATAGCCTTATGTAATGCATCTGCTCCAAGATTAGAACAGTGCATTTTATTCGGTGGAAGTCCACCTAAGGATTTTGCAACATCTGCATTTGTAAGACTCATCACTTCTTCTATAGTTTTTCCCAATACCATTTCTGAAACCATTGAAGAAACAGCTATTGCTGCACCACATCCAAAAGTTTTAAATTTTACATCTTCAATTTTATTGTCTTTAACTTTTATATAAAAAGTCATCATATCGCCGCATACGGGGTTTCCTACTTCACCAATCCCATCGGCATCTTTTATTTCTCCTACATTTCGCGGATTTGCAAAATGCTCCATAACTTTTTCTGAATAAAATGGCATTTCTGTCCTCCTATACTTTCATTACTAATACATATCACTCTCCACTATAGAGAAACAACTCTATTCTTCTATATCGCAGTGATGGCTATGATCATCAAAATCAGTACCTGGGCCAGCTGTTTTTCTTTTGCCAGTTTTTGTGAAATATGAATATAGTGGCGACATATCTCTTAATCTTTTAACAACTTTTGGAAATTCTTCCAAAATATAATTTATATCTTCTTCTGTATTAAATTTTGACAAAGTGAACAAAATTGAGCCCTGACCAACTGCAACATCAATATTCATAGCAGTTAAAACATGCGAAAGTTTAAGATTTTTATTGGCACATGCCGAACCACTCGCTGCCATAATACCTTTAGCATCTAAAAGCAAAAATAACGCTTCGCCTTCAACAAATTCTATTGAAAAATTTATATTTCCTGGCAAACGGTTTTCTTGCGCACCGTTTAAATAAATATGCTCTATTTTTTTTGGCAATTCGGCAATAAGTTTATTCCTTAACTTTTGAACAATTTCACTGTTTCTTATAATTTCTTTTTTAGCTATTTCACAGGCCATCCCAAAACCAACAATAGCAGGAATATTTTCAGTTCCTGAACGTTTAAAATTTTCTTGAACACCTCCATCCATTTGAGAATTAATTTTTACACCTTTTTTTATATATAGTGCCGCGGCACCTTTAGGACCGTACATTACTGAAGCTGACAAAGTTAATGCGTCAATATCCAAATCTCTAACATCCACAGAGATTGTTCCACAAGCGCTTACTGCATCTGTATGAAATACAATAAAATTACTAGTATTGTCGCTTTTTTTAACTATAGAAACTAATTTTTTTATCTCCTGAACTGTCCCGACCTCTGAATTTGCATATTGTATAGATACTAAAATTGTATCTTTCCTCAATGCTTTCTTAAGTTCATATTCATCAATATTACCCCTAGCATCAACTGGAATAAAGCTTACTTCAAACCCTTCGTTTTTAAGTCTCTTTACGGAATTTAAAACTGAAAAATGCTCAATCGCAGAAACAATAATATGTTTCCCATTAGATTTTAAAGCGTCAGCAATACCTTTTATTGCTAAATTATTTGATTCTGTGCCAGACGCCGTAAAAACAATTTCTTTAGCATCTGCATTTATTAAACTTGCAACTTGCTGTCTTGCCGTTTCAAGAGCATCTTTGGAAATAGAACCTAAAGAATAAATACTTTGGGGATTTCCGTAATACTCAACAAAAAACGGCATCATAGCATCGAGTACTCTTTCATCGAGTTTAGTATTTGACTGGTTATCTAAATATATTTGCTTCATAAATTTATTACTCTCTTTCAAAAGTAGCTTTTGATACACTGCATATAGGACATATCCAATCGTCAGGTAGTTGCTCAAAAGATGTCCCAGGAGCAATACCGTCATCAGGAATACCTACAGCAGAATCATAAATATAATCACACACCGGACATTTCCATTTTTCCATAATATCCTCCTTAACTTAATAGGGCTTATATAATTATCTATTTTTATGATTTTTTTTACAAATGCATCGTGTAATAACAACACTGACGTTTTGATCTTATCTAATCGTTATCAAACCCGAACGATTCTATTTTTTGTCGCCATTGCACACTGCCGAAGGTAGCGAGGGTTTGCGTAGCAATCGTGGCAATCTTTCTCTTTCAACAACATAGATTGGCTTCGTCAGGACTTTGTCCTTCCTCGCAATGACAGCAAAATATGATGTCATTCCTGCTCCCCAATTAAGACACTTGAGGATAAACTCCTGCAGGAATCTACATTAATCTTGTTATGTCATTTCTTTTGCCGTGTCATTCTCGCGTATGCGGGAATCCATGTTAACTAACATCTTACAACAATTTGGGTACCCGTTTGAAGCTAAACTTTCACGGGAATAACACAACAAAAGACATGAGTGACAGACAAAAGTATTATATCATGCTCGCGGAGATGAAGTCTCATGTGGGAATCCAAGTTAAAAAATGACGACAAAAAGCGTGGATACCCGTTGTCACGGGTATGACACAGTGCTTTTTGGTCTTGTCCGTCATTGCGAAGCCCGAAAGGCTGTGGCAATCTTTCCTTTTAGTCCTATCTGTCATTGCGCACTGCCGAAGGCAGCGAGGGTTTGCGCAGCAATCGTGGCAATCTGCTCTAACGACATAGATTGCTTCGCTCTTTCAGAGCTCGCAATGACGACGGGACTTAACAACGCAGATTGCTTCGTTGGGACTTTGTCCCTCCTCGCAATGACAACACTAAAACTTCATCTTCATTGCGCACTGCCAAAAACAGCTCTGTCATTCCCGCGAAAGCTGGAATCCATGTTTTTTGCCGTCATTGCGAGTTGCGAAGCAACGTGGCAATCTTTCATTTTAGTCTTGTCCGTCATCGCGAAGCCCGAAAGGCTGTGGCAATCTTTCCTTTTACTCCTGTCCGTCATTGAGAGCTAACGAAGTTAGCGTGGCAATCTATCCTTAACGACATAGATTGCTTCGCTCTTTCAGAGCTCGCAATGACCATGGAGCTTAACAACGTAAATTGCTTCGTCAAAAAAAATCCAAGTAACACTTTCATCCTATTAGTGTTAACAGACTCTGATTATCTTCCAATTACTTCTAAACTTATTCTCTTTAATTCTGTGTCAACTTTTAATACTTTAACTTTTAAAGATTCTCCCACTGAAACAATTTCGTGAGGATTTGTAACAAACTTTGAACTTAACTTTGAAATGTGCACAAGTCCATCCTGATGAACGCCGATATCTACAAAAGCTCCAAAATTTGTAACATTCGTAACAGTTCCATCAAGAATCATATTTTCTTTTAAATCATCCAAAGTATTTATCTCGTCATTAAATTGTGTAGTTGAAAAATTATTTCTTGGATCAACACCGGGTTTTTTTAATTCCTGTATAATATCAGTTAAAGTTAAAAGACCTGTTTCTGGCATAATATATTTTTTCAGTTCTATTTTTCTTATCAACTCATCATTGCCAATTAAACCTGAAACATCAACAGATAAATCAGAAGCCATTTTCTCTATAATTGGATAACTTTCAGGATGAACTGCAGAATTATCAAGAGGATTTAATCCTCCAGCAATTCTTAAAAACCCAGCACACTGCGTAAAAGTTTTTTCACCAAACAGAGGAACATTCAGAAGTTCTTTTTTATCTTTAAACGAACCATTTTTTGCTCTATATTGCACAATATTTTTAGCAACCATTCTACCTATGCCTGAAATATAAGATAACAATTCCGTTGATGCCGAATTTAAATTTGCACCTACATAATTAACTGCCGATTCAACTGTTGCGTCAAGCTGTTTCTTAAGTTGTATTTGATTAACATCATATTGATACTGCCCAACTCCTATGGACTTAGGATCTATTTTCACAAGTTCAGCCAGCGGATCCTGCAATCTTCTTGCAATGCTTATCGCTCCTCTTACAGTTACATCTAAATCAGGAAATTCTTGCGATGCAAGCGGTGAGGCAGAATAAACCGATGCTCCAGCTTCGCTCACAATTACAACTTTTGACTTCAAATTATGCTTCTTTAATACTGCATTTACAAAAATACTAGTTTCTTTCGAAGCTGTGCCGTTTCCTATTGCAATAAGTTCAACATAGTACTCTTCTATAAGGTCAATTAATATATCTTCAGCTTCCTTAATTTTTAAAGCAGGTTCGTGTGGAAAAATTGCGTGATACTCTTTAAAATTACCGTTTGCATCTATAACAACAACTTTGCAACCTGTCCTAAAACCTGGATCAATACCCATAATAACTTTATGCCCAGCCGGCGAAGCAAGCAAAAGATTTTTTGCATTTGTAGCAAATACATTAATTGCGTCTTTATCAGCATCATCCATTTTTGCTAAAAATATCTCTACCTGCAAAGAATGATACAAATGTCTATCATAAGCCGTTTTTACCGCTGTATAAAGTTCATGATAAAAAAGCGATTTATTATTTTTTGCGATTTTTGAAAATATTAAACCAACTGCCTGTTCATCTTCTGTAACTATTTTCCATGACAATACTTGTTCTTTTGTACCACGTCGTACTGCAAGCAATCTGTGTCCTGGAATCGTCTTTAAAGATTCGTTATAATCATAATACATATCATATTTTGTTTTCAGATTTTCAGCAGCTTTCGTGGCTTTTGAACGCAAACTTCCGTTCGTTATTATAAATGCTCTAAGCATACCTCTAATTGCAGCATTGTCTGATATCTGTTCGGCAACAATATCTATTGCACCTGCAATGGCTTTATCAACAGTATCAATTCCTTTTTCAGGATTGAGATATTTTCTTATAATCTCTTCTCTATTCTCTTTCATTAAAAGCTTCTGTTCCATAATTTCTATCGCAAGCGGTTCAAGTCCATTTGCTTTTGCTATTGTGGCTTTTGTCTGGCGTTTAGGTTTATATGGAAGATAAATATCTTCAAGTTTTGTTTTTTCTTTACATTCTTCTACTTGTTTTCTAAGTTCAGGTATAAGTTTTTTTTGTTCTTCTATACTCTTAATTATGCTTTCTTTTCTTGTTTCAAGTTCAACATAATATTGCAGTTTGTCAGCAACATCTCTTACGTTAATTTCTGTAAAATTTCCTGTTTTTTCCTTTCTGTACCTAGATATAAAAGGAACTGTGTCTCCATCACTTAACATAACTACAGTATTTCTTACTCCGCTTTCAGACAACTTTAAGTCAGATGAAATCCAATCAATTATTCTTTTTCCACTCATCAGTTATGTCCTTTATAAATTTTAATTTTTAAATTTGATTGTTTTTGTGTCATAACAAATATGGATCTCAATTTTCACGAATATAACACAATATCTGAAAAACAAAACCTAACGACATAAATTATTTTTGTGTGTTTTCTATTCTGAAGATTTTTATTAGACAACCTTCTTGGCATTTTGGTGTACAGGTATTATCGCACGGTTCCACATGAATTGTAACATCTACATTCTTAAGTTTTGATGAAATATTAGCCTTCAGATCTCTCGTTATTTCGTGAGATCTATATACAGTCATTTTCGGTATAACAAGTATGTGAAATTCCACAAATCTTTTATTTCCGGATTTTCTTGTTTTAAAAGCATGATAACCTGCAATATTCTTATTTGATCTGATAATATTTTTTATTGTCCCGACTTCTTCATCTGGCAGACTTACATCAAACAAATCTTTTGCAGATTTCATTATAAGCTTCCAAGCAGTTTTTATTATCATAATAGCTACAAGCAAAGCTGCCATCGAATCAAGCCAATAAATATTTTTGAGAAAAAATGATTCTACAATTGTTATTATTAATAATGCAACCATAACACTAAGAGACGTATAAACGTCAGTTCTTAAATGCCATGCATCTGCTTCAATAGCTACTGAATCCGCTTCTTTTGCAGTCAAAAACAATTTACTTGAAACAAAAAAATTTACAAACGCTGAAAATAACATCACCAAAACACCAATGATGGGTATCCTTACAGGAAATGGATTTATAAGTTTTTCAAAAGATTCATAAATAATATAAATGACAGCAATAAAAATAAGTAGAGCTTCTATTGTACCTGAAATGTTCTCAAATTTACCATATCCGTAAGGATGTGTGTCATCAGCAGGTTTTGATGATTTTTTCACAGCAATATAGGCTATTAATGCAGCTATTAAATCTATCAAAGAATGAACAGCTTCTGAAATAATTGAAACTGAGCCTATAATTACTCCTGTAATAAGTTTGCATATTGTTAAAAGAGTATTCGAAACAACCGACAATCTTGCTGTTTTTATTATTTTTTGAGAACTAATTACTGGCATTACTTTTTCACCTCTTTTATCAATCAACTCAATTGAAAAGGGCTGTTATTAAGAACCGACGAAGTCAATGAAGCAATCTACGTTGTTAAGTCTCATCGTCATTGCGCACTGCCGAAGGCAGCGAGGGTAAGGACAAAGTCCCGATGAATCAATCTGTACCATTGAAAGAGAAAGATTGCCACGCCTACTTCGTAGGCTCGCAATGACGGACAGAGCTAGTTGATTATTTTATGTCAAAGAATATTTTTTGATTCTACTTGTCGCTACTAACGTCTTTACACTCTTAAATGATATTAAACTCACCTTCATCTTCTATAATATGCCGTTTATCTTTAATAAATCGTGAAACATTATCATTATCGCACAGAACATAATCTGACATTCGCTTATAATACCTCTTTTATAACCGTGTCAGAAAACCTCAGCCTTAAAAGGCTGGGGATGAATGGCAACTATTCTTGCGCTATTATTTCTGCACATTTTTCTATTATTTTATTTATAATACTCTTTCAGGCAGACTCTCTTGATATCTCTAAATGCCTTTTTCACCGCTCTCTTCGTTATACGTCTTCGTTATACGCATCAAATAACAGTAA
>JAITPF010000023.1 GCA_031289585.1 Endomicrobium sp.
GGCAGGATCTAGAGCAAAAAAAGTAGACTTAATTAACAAGTTCAATTTTGAACGGAATGATTTGTATGAGAGTTTAACAGATTAGATTGCCGCGCCTACTTCGTAGGCTCGCAATGACGACCAAGATCATAAGTGCCGTGTCATACCCGAATGTCTTTTATCGGGTATCCAAGTTGTTGTAAGATGTCAGTTAACATGGATTCCCGTATACGCGCAGGAATGACACCGTATTTTGCTGTCATTGCGAGGAAGGACAAAGTTCCTGACGAAGCAATCTGTGTTGTTAAAAAAGACAAAGACATAAAGTCCTGTTGTCATTGTGCGCTGCCAAAGGCAGCAATAGTAGGAATAAAGTCCTGGCGAAGCGAGTGTTATTAATGAAAGGGCATAAAAATTAATTATGGTTTATGATATACATCTTGATTCTTTTGAAGGTCCTCTAGATCTTCTTTTGCATCTTATAAAAAAGAATGATTTAGAAATCAGCGAGATAAAAATAGCCGAAATAACGGCGGAATATCTTGCGTATCTTGATTTAATGCAGGAACTTAATATTGATATAGCAGGCGAATTTCTTGTTATGGCATCGACTCTTATGCAAATAAAGGTAAGAGAGCTTCTTCCATTAAATGATAAAAGAGATGACGAAGATGAAAATCCTCTAGACCAGCTTAAGAACAGACTTTTTGAGTATCAAAAATATAAAGAAGTTGGAACACTGTTGTCGTATAAAATTATGGAAAACTCTCAAGTCTATTACAGACCTGCTTTTGTACTAAGTAAACAGGATTTTATTTTAGATGTTACAATTTTTGATTTGATAAGTAGTTTTCGCGAAGTTTTAAAGGTGCTTCCGGAGAATATAAAAGAAATTATGTATCAGGAAATTCCTATTGAAACGAAAATTAGGGAAATTCTTGATGTATTGGACGGAAAACAGTATATTTCTTTTACTGAAGTATTAAAAATGCAAAGAACTAAAATGGCTCTAATAGTTTGTTTTATGGCTGTTTTAGAGCTTGTAAAAAATAAACAGATTGTAGCAAAACAATCTGAATTGTTTTCGGAAATAAGAATTTATAGAATTTATAGCGAAATTGAGTCTGAAGAAAATAAAAATGTTTTTGAATTTGTAGAAAAGGAATATGAGCAAAAATCGCTATAAGAACCTGTTGTTTAAATCTTGGAATTAGAGTCTGAAATTGATAATATAACTCAAGAGGAGCATGATGGAAATATCTGAAGTCAAACGAATTTTGGAAGTGTTGCTTTTTGTTTCCGAAAAGCCCTTGAGTTTTAAAGAATTAAAAGATTTGGTAAAGGCAGATTACGCTGATACAAATAATCTTGAAAATATTTTAAACGAACTTAAAGAAGAATATACGTATTTAAATAAACCTTATGAGATTAAATTTGTTGCAGATGGTTGGACTTTTGCTACAAAACCAGAATATTCTCCATGGATAAAAAAACTTTTTAAAGAAAAATCTATTTTAAAATTGTCTCCATCAGCTCTTGAAACTCTTGCAATGGTTGCATATAAACAGCCTATAACAAGAGCTGAAATTGACGAAATAAGAGGTGTTGATTCTTCTGGTGTTATTGACACTCTTCTTGAAAGAAAATTGGTGAAAATAGTCGGTAGAAAAGAAGCTTTGGGAAGGCCTTTGCTTTACGGTACAACACAAGACTTTTTAAAGCATTTTGGGCTTGCGCATTTGAGTGAGCTTCCTTTGATTGAAGATGTGCCAAAAGAAGTACAGCAAACCGAGAACGCGCTAGAACCAGAATTACCTTTTACCAATAGGAATGTTTCGGTTGAAGTTACAAAAAAGGAAGCATTTGCAGCTGTTGAATTACCTCTTAAAAGTGAGGGTGAAAAAATTTTGTAGTATTGTTTAGATAATAATGCAGACTCTAGATTAAGGCGAACTTGAGAGAAAGGGTGAACGAATGGGTGATAAACGATCTCGAACTAATTTAGATTTAGGTTTGTTTATTAATGATCAGTACATTACGGTCAAGCAAATTTCTAGAGGCGGTTTTGGTGTTGTATGGCAAGCTTATGATTTTAGTTTAAAAAATTTTGTTGCTATTAAAGAGCTTTTAAGCGAATTCTCTGATGCAAAATTTATCGAAATGTTTTATAGAGAAGCTCTTATTGCAAAAAATATTATATATGACAATATAGTAAGAGTGGAGCATTTTTGGAAAGGTAGCAATGGTTCTTATTACATTTTAATGGATTTTGTAAATGGTGGTGATTTAAAAGATCTCATAAAAAAATGTAATGAAATTCAGATTAAAATTCCGTGGGAATTTTCAGTTTTAATCTGTATAAACATGCTTAGAGCGCTAGATTATGCAAACCGTGTCGCAAGGGATTCCATAACAGGTAAACCATACGGAATAGTATATCGCGATATTTCACCAGAAAATGTTCTTATTTCTTTTGATGGAAATGTCAAACTAAGCGATTTTGGCATTGCAAAAACTGCCGATGAAATAAATGGTGGCATAAAGCAAAATATTGTTACTGGCAAATACTCTTATATGTCCCCTGAACAGATAAATGGTAAAGCGGATATAGATCATCGTTCAGATATATTTTCAATAGCAGTAGTTTTTTATGAGATGTTAACAGGGCAGCATCTTTATGCTGGTAGCAATTCAGAAATTAAGTCGCATGTTTTAAATACAAAGTTTGATATAAATTTATTGAACGGATTAAGTTTCCCTTCTGAAATTGGTGATGTTATTGCAAAAGCTCTTGAGAAAAATAGAGACTTACGTTACGAAAGAGCTATTGAAATGTATCGTGATTTAAGAAAAGTTTTGAAGGGTATTGAAACTGAAGAACTTGCAGTAGACATGTCTTCTTTTGTTTCCAAAGTAATGGAACAAGAATTAAACGCTTCAATCGATGTAGGAAATCTTGTAAAATTATTAGACAGACAAGAAATAAAAACCAACAATTCAATTCCAAAAATTATTTGCAATGACTTCATAGTTGGAGAATCATCTGAATTTCCGACGGTGTTGCAGCCTGTTTTGCAGGTTCAAAATGTCCAGTCGCAACAATCATCTTCAAATGATATCGTAAATCAATCGTTATCAAATACATATCAAAATGCTACGCAGTTTCAGCCACAAAAACCTCAAGTCGAAGCAAAAGGTAAAACTGTTTTTGAGGAAGTAGGAGATTGGTTTATAAATAAATTAAAAAATCTGAAAAGTAAGATAATAAAAATTATTGTAAGCTTAGTTCTTGCGGTTTTAATTTTTGTGGGATTAGATATCTTTTTTATACAAATTACATCTTTTGGTAAATTTGTATATTCTCGTATATATCCGCCGGATGTTGTTATAACTACAGTTCCGTCAGGTGCTACTGTGAGTATGAAAACTAGAGAAGGGGAAGTTGTTCTTCAAAATGGAAACTCGAATGTACCTATACCGTTGAGAAAGGTTAAGCCGCAAACTTATATTATTACGGCTCTAAAAGAAGGTTTTAAACCGGTACAGCGGGTAGTGAGAATTGAAGAAAGAGGTAAGTCTGACAAAAGACGACAAGAAAAAATAGAAATTATGTTTGATTTTATGCTTGATATAAATTCAGAACCTCAGGGTGCAGATGTTTATGTTGATGGCAATAAATTTGGTATAACGCCGTGCAAATTACAACTTATAGCTGGAGATCATACAGTAAAATTTGCATTAGCTGGATATGAAATTTTAGGTTCTGAGGCTGAAGAATTTAAAGATGGGCAGTGTAATATAGATTTTTCACAATCAAATAAAGATGATATGTTTGCAGGCGTAGATAAACAATACTGGGAAACGGAGTTTAAGAATGTTGATGGCGAAAATGTATTTAGTATAAAAGGGTATATGTATAAAGTATTTTCATTCTCGTCTGAGCCGCAAAAAATGGATGTACATATAGAAGGTGAAGAAAAACCAAGAGGAGAGACTCCCCTTACAACCAATATTAAAGCTGGCGCATATAAAATAAGAATGCTTGATCCCGAGGGGCGCTATAGTGAATCGTTAGAAGAAATTGTTGTTTCGTCAGATTCTCCAAGCGAATTAAATGTTCGTATGAAAAAAATAATTTCTTTTAGGGTAAAAGCGAAAAATTCATCAGAGTTTTTTACGGCAAGACTTGAAATCTATGGGAAAGAATTTGAAGATATAAAAGAGATACATAGTAACAAACCTATAACGATATCACTTCCTGTTGGTAAATATAAATTTATTTTCAGTGCAGATTATTTTGAACCTTATATAAGAAATGATGTTAATGTTGAAGAAATTAGTTCTGTAAATGCAGAAATGATTTATTCAAAAGTTCCATTAATTATATCTGTTGTTTATGTTAATGAAGCGTCAAAAGAAGTTCCTATAAATAATGCTTTTATTTGGATTGATAATAAAATAGTTGGAAGGACAAATAAAAAAGGAGTATGGAAAGATAAAGTAATTAGAGGCGCTGCTATAAAAGGTAAAATTGTTGCTAATAATTTTATTGAACAACAATTTAACATCATTGTGTCTACTAGCAGTAATGTAAATAAAATTATTTTAATATCAAAATCAATGCCAAGTCCAGTAGAAAAAGATGCTACTGCAATAGAGAGCATAAATTCTTTTTTGCTAAAAGTAAAAGACGATAAAAAAAATAATGAGGGGGAAGAAAATAAATCTTCTGTTGCTTTAAAAGAAACACCTAAAAAAAACACCTCAAGTAATAATAGTGTACGGGAAATAGTTTGCCCTTACTGCGGGTATGTTAATGTAATTCCTGCAGGCAAAAAGTTAAGATTTTGTGTTAACTGTGCAAAGCCTTTGAAATACTAATTCTTTTTATAAATTATGCGAGTGACAGGAAAGGGGCTTTATGAAATTTATAAAACTATTTTTATTATTATTAAGCATTGCTATACTTTTCTGCAATAAAATCTTTGCTGATGTTCCTCAAACTTTAGCCTTTCAAGGAAGAATCACTGATAATGCTGGTGTTCCGATAACAGAAACTGGTAATTTTGAATTTCAATTCAACGATGGTACGAATTCCCCTGTTAGTGTAAATATTACAGCAATTATTACTAATGGCTTATACAGTATAAATATAGATTTATCACCTGTTTTAGGAATATTAAATTTCGATAATCAAATAAATGTAACTGTTATATACAATGGTAATAATTTAGGGATAACTCCATTAACAGCAAGTCCTTATGCTTTATGTATAAAGGATGGGATTGTTACAGCAAATAAGATACAAGATAATGCAGTAACGACTGCCAAGATAGCAAGCAATGCAGTAACAAATGTTAAGATAGCAGATGGAACAATAACAGCTAGTAAGATTCAAGGAGGAGGATTACCGATAGCGGATGGTGCGGTAACAACTGATAAAATAGCAAATAGTGCAGTAACATCTGAAAAGATAGCAGGTGACGCAATAACAAATGAAAAGATAGCAAATAATAGTATAAATGGTATAAAGATAATGAACAATTTGGGAGGGACAGCATATAACATATATGTGACGAGTGCAGTATATGCGGAAAGTGCTGGCTCCGGGGGCGCCGATCTCGCTGAAATATACGCGTCATCTGAAATATTGGAACCAGGGGATGTTGTTGTAATATCTCAAACAGAAGACGATAAAATAGAGAAATCTAAAATTGCAAATGATACAAGAGTTGCAGGAGTAATTTCTACAGAGCCGGGAATGGTATTAAATTCTAAAGAAAAAGGATATAAGTTGGCATTAGTTGGTAAAGTGCCTGTTAAAGTTACAAATGAGGGTGGTATTATAAATAGGGGCGATATACTAAGCGTTTCTTCAACACCCGGATATGCAATGAAAACCGTAAATGCAAAGTCAGGAGCAATTATAGGAAAGGCTTTGCAAAATTTTTACGGGACAAGAGGTACAATATTGGTTTTGGTGAACTTACAATAATGAAATAAATAGAAATATTATCATTGTTTATTTGCAGTCAATCCAGGTGAGAAGGACTGTCAATTGCGAACCGTCAAAGTTGATGAATCAAACTGTTTTTTTGTCGTCATTGCGAGGAAGGACAAAGTCCTGACGAAGCAAGATATGTTGTTAGAAAAAAATAGGTTATCACATCTTGCAAAGGGCTGTCACAATTGCGAACTGATTGTATCAGAGAAGCAATCTGCATCATTAAGTCTTGTTATACCCACACACGCGGGAATCCACGTTTTTCGTTGGATTAATAACAGACTAAGATATATATTTGCTTGCTTAATATTGTTATTTACTTGCACTATGGCATATTCACAATTAAAAGGGGATGTTTCTCTTTCGAATGGTTTTGTTGTAAATGACGATGCAACAGGATATCAACATATAAGTTCTGTAAATAATGGAATAACTTATTTTGGAACTGCAGAGACTTTTAATTTTAGATTAGATACTGGAATGCTTTCGTCTTTTGCATTTTCTAACAATGATATTATTTTTACTGATATTACTCCTATTGAGGGAAGCACAATAACGACAACTACAGAAAAGATAGGTATTACCGTTACAACATATCAGGGAAATATAAGACAAATTAAATACAGAATTGCACAGGATATAACAACTTTGCAAGGGCTTCCGTACAGTGTTGTATATAGTAGTTGGGATGCTGGCGTTACAGTTGGTCCTACAATTTCAATTTCAACAATAACTTCTAATGTATTAAAACCAGGTCTTAATTATGTTCAATGGTTTGCACAAAATACAAATAGTACAGATGGTAAAGATCAAGTATTTATAATTTATGTGAACGATACTGAAGCGTATATAAAAATTTTACAGCCTGGACAAATTGTGCCTATACAACCCGTAATTAAAGCTGAGGTTTATTCAGTTTATGGTTTTGATGAGTCTAGTGTTAAAATTAAAATGTTTGTAGGTAAATCTACGACAACAGCTCCTATCAGTATTGAAGATGGTACTGGTAAGTTTAAAGATGAAAGTGGAAAACACTTATTGGATTATAAATATAAAGCTGTTCGTTTAGTAAACGATCAGCAATATACATTATTGATTGAATTTACGGATAAAAATAATACTATAAAGTCATCATTTGTGACATTTACGGCAAGCGCAGAACCTATAGCGCAACTTCTACCTTATCCATCACCGTATGATCCCAATAAGGGTAAACCGATGAAAATAAAATATGTTTTGAATGATGATACCTCAGTAACAATTAATATATATGACAGAGTCGGAAAATTTGTAAGTAAGGTTATATATAACGAAAAACGTTATGCAGGTGCAAATTATGATGATTGGGCTGCAAGAAACTATGCTGGTGATAATCTTGCCAACGGTATATACATTTGTGAAATAATTGTCAACAATGGAGAGGAAAATAGACGGTATAGATCTTTTGCAATACTAAGGAAATAAAATGAACCGGAAATTGATTAAGGCGACTAACTTTTATCTATCATTTTTTTTCTATGTTTTTTATTTTATGTTAGCAATAAATGTCTATGCCGCTTCTGGAGGTGCAGCTTTTCTTAAGAAAGGTGTTGGAGCAAGAGCGCTTGGTATGGGAGGAGCATATACTTCTTTAAGCAATGATGCAACTGCTGTTTACTGGAATCCTGCGGGTTTAGGGCAAGTAAAAAAATACAGTATATCGGTTATGGGGACGTCAGGTGCTTCAAATGAGTGGACGGGTTTACAAGATGTTGTATCAACCCATAATTTTGCTGCCATATCTATACCGATAAGCAAATTTACAAATTCTTTAGGGGGTTCAGTTTTTGCGTTAGGGTTGTTAAATTCATCTATCGGTAATATAGTCAAATCAAAAGAAAGTGACGATGGTACAGATGGTATTGAAATCGGTAAGTTTTCCGATACTCAAAATGCTATATATTTATCTTGGGGTATGCCTATTTGGGAAAGTGATAATAATTTGTATGCAGGTTTATCTTTAAAATATATTCTCGAAAGTATGGATGGTATTGATGGTGGTAAGGCATCTGGTTATGATATAGATGTAGGTCTTGTCTATAATGTATTTAAGACACTAAATTTCGGTTTATTGTTTAATAAAGGTGCAAAACTTACTTGGGAAGGTGGAGAAACGGATAATGCTGCTTTAACTACAAAGTTTGGTGTATCTAATAAATTTACTATTACAGATAAATTTAGAATTACGGGTGCTTTTGATTTAATTCAATCTCAAAAAGAACCTTTATCAGGAAATATTGGTGCAGAAGTAAGTTATCTTGATATTTTTACAGCTGGTATGTTTGGGTTAAAAGGATTGCATTTGCGCGGTGGTCTAAACTCTTATGCTTTGGAGGATCGTTACGGCAAAAAAGAAGATATTAATAAAAATGTTACATATAGTATAGGTTTTGGTATAGATTTAATGCTTTTTGAAAGTTTGCTTCAATTAGATTATGCAATGAGTATGGGAAATCTTTTTGATCAGAAAAATAAAATTTCTTTAAATTTCTTTTTTTAGAGACTAGAGCCTGTTCCTACTAATAGGACGAAAATCCTATTAGTAGGAACAGACTTTAGTAGAGGTTAAATAATGAAAATTAAATTATTGGTTTGGTTTGTTACAGGGATATTTTTTCTAAATACTGTAAGTCCTGCGTTTTCCGCACCAAAAAAAGATGTTCGCGATCCTGTTTTAAGAGAAATTATTAATGAACTTGGTAGCAAAATGCCTAAGTTTACAAATAAATATGGTGACAGTGTATTTGTTGAAGATGAACCGCTTACTAGAGGAGCTTTTATTTCTGCTCTTTATGAATACGATAAAAAAATAAAGGGTTCTATACAAGTAGAAACTTCTGTAAACCCCAAAGGGCAGTTAGTAAGCAGACAAGAATTTGATTCTTTAAAGAATAAAGTGTCTTTGCTTGAAAAAACTGGACTTTCATTAGGTTCTGGGACTAGCAAGGATGTTGATATTGTGAAAATTATTTCGGATTTAGAGCCTAATATGCCTATGCTTTTAGACAATAGTTTAAGAAATTCAAAAGTGTTTAAAGAATTACAACAGCAGGTTCTTGATAACAGTGGAAGTGGTACTGGCAGTGTATATGCGTCTGCAACTCCATCACAGAAAGAAGTTATTGAAATAAAGAAATCTTTGTTGCAGATTCAATCTAGCTATGTTGCTTTATCAAAAAGGATTAACGATTTAGGTTTAAAAGGAGTAAATCGTGCGTCTGCGTCTAGCGGGGATATTAATGTAGATTATTTTAATAAGCAGTTGGATGATATTAGAAAGGTAGTTGTAGGAGTACCATCTGCAAATGATTTACAGAGAGAAATAGACAAATCGAAAATCCAGGTACGAGCAGATATAGAAAGAATAGAAAAGAGACTGAGTCATATATTTGGTTCGTCAAAAAGTTCGGTGATTGGAGAATCTTCATCTGGTAGTAGAAGTAGTACAAAAATCGCAACGCTCAGTTTGGGTCTTACTATGATAGCTGCTTTATTTGTATCGAGGTAAAAATTTGTGTTTTAAGCGGTTGTCATTATGATTATTGTATCATCACTTAGAGTCTGTTCCTACTAATAGGACGAAAATGCAGTTTGGATTTTTGAGGAGCAGTCTTAACGCTTTTGTCCTATTAGTAGGAACAGACTCTAATCTAGAGAGGTATGCAAAAATGGCTCGGTTATTAATAAAGAAAAAAGAAGAGATATTAGGTGAGTATATATTAAAACGTAAACCAAAAATTTTTGTAGGAAATAAAAAAGGGAATGATATAATTTTAAAAGATAGAAATATTTCCGAGTTCCATTGTGTTATTACTTTAAACGATGGGAAATATTTAATTAAGGATCAAAATACAATAGCTGGTACAACAGTAAATGGTAAAGTAATTTCTGAAAAAGAACTCGAAAATGGAGATCTAATAAGTATAGGTCCATATACAATTTTATATCTAGATAATAATTTTTCAAAAAATGGAGATGAGTGTTATTTACTTGGAATATATGGCAAATTTATATGTAAAAAGTATTCTATTAAAAATACTGATACTTTTATAGGAAGAGAACAGTTTTCACCCAGAGGTATTGAAAACGATATAATTCTTGCAAACGATATGACGGTTTCAAAAGGGCACGCAAAAATATCGTTAAATGGAAAACAATACGTGATTACTGATGTAGGCAGTACTGGTGGAGTTGCTGTTAACGGGGTTAAAGTTGGACAATTAGATAGTATGAATATTGAGCCTGGTGATGAAATTTCAATAGGAAGATCTATTTTTAGATTTGTAAATTCTAAAAATGAAGACTATTCTTTTCCTGTAAAACAGCGGGTTTTTATGTTAAAAATTATGAAACCTGCATCTATTATTTTATCAGTATGTGTTGTTACCATATCTTTAATTCTTGCAATATTTGGTTGGTCTAGATTGTCGATTCTTACTAATTACAGTCAGAAATTATCGCTTGAACTTAACAATGATTTCAAAAAAGATATTCCTTTAGAAAATTCTAATGAATATGATATTACTTCTACTCCTGCTATAGGAGATATAAAAGGCGATGGAAAAAATGGAATCGTTATGCTTGGTGCTACCGGTTTTTTATATGGTTGGGATTTTAAAACGGGCAAGGATTTGTGGAAACAGATTGAAGTGTTTAATTCAAATGAAACTTCTCCGATGCTTGTTGATGTAAACAGTGACAATTCGAAAGATATTATTATATTGTCAGATTCTTCAATGCTTCTTATTTATGATGGTCAGAGTGGAAACTTAATAAGAAGAGAGATTTTAGGTGGTAAGATTTCTGAAACGACGCCTTTGGCTGCAGATTTAACCGGAAATGGTAAAATGGACATAGTTGTGTGTTCTGAAGATGGTATGGTTGATTTTCTTTACAATGCGGGTTCTGAAGCTGATTTTGAAAAATATACGGAATTTGTCGAGGGTCCTTTATATGCAAGTCCTGTATTATATCAGACAAAAGATATAGCTCCGATGGTAGTTGTTGCAAGCAATAATGGAAAAGTTTATTTTATAGATGGAAAAACAAGAACAAAAAAAACTGTAGATCTTGTTGAACAAACAGGGAAAGCTCACTTAATTGCAGGCGCTCCTGCAGTTGGTGATATAAATGGTGATGGTATTCCTGAGGTTGTTGTACAGACAAATGTTCCGCA
This sequence comes from Endomicrobium sp., assembly GCA_031289585.1. Lineage (GTDB taxonomy): Bacteria > Elusimicrobiota > Endomicrobiia > Endomicrobiales > Endomicrobiaceae > Endomicrobiellum. Next base: position 11,199 of record JAITPF010000023.1, read on the forward strand.
ATATATTTCTGCGATAGATGTTGTAAAATTTAGGGTTTTATGGACATTTTTTGTAGAGCAGCCTACACCTCCGGCAGATATCAAACATAATGCTTCTCCTGTGATTACCGATGGGAATGTTTTTGTGGTTTCGGCAAATGGAACAATCTATAACTTAAATGGAAAAACCGGATATCCTGCAGGAGAACTCCTCTGGAAACTACAATTACCTGACGCGAAAAGAATGATAGCATCTCCGTCAATGTATGATTTTGATAAAGATGGCCATGATGAATTTGTTATTGCTACTGAAGATGGAAAAATAGTTGTTATTAAAAACAATATAAGACGTAGAGAATTTGAGATACTTGCAGAGATAAAAGCAAGTAATGTACCTATTACGTCGTCACCTTTGATTGCAGATGCTTTCGGTACAGGAAAGCTTAATATAATTTTTGTAAATTCTAATAACGCTTTGCAGGTAATAAATACGAATGCAAAAATTATTAAAAATCTTGATGCTTGGCCTATGTTTTTAGGAAATCCATCTCATACTGGATTACATGGAATTAGTAAGTATAAATCTAAATACCGTAAAATGCTTTTTTTAGGAGTGCTAATTTTTGCACTATTTTCAACGTTTAAAATAATTAGAGCAATTAAGAAAAGTTCCAAGAAAGTTAAGGTTAGATTTTTATGAAGATTTTATATTCTGCAAAAACTGATGTAGGTATGGTAAGAACTGAAAATCAAGATGCATATGGAATAGATATCGTAAAAGATTTTTTTGTAGTATGTGATGGTATGGGTGGTGGAGCAGTTGGCGATTTTGCCAGCAGAAGTGCTGTCGAAGTTATTCTTAAATCTTTTGTAATGCTTGATAAATGGCAGATAAAAACAATAACTGGAAATAAACTAAAAGGTATAGATGCTGATATTTTTCGTTCTATTGCATCAATAATGCTTGCAAATAGATACTTAAATAATTTGACATTAAAATATCCGAAACTTTTAGGCATGGGTACTACTGTAGTAGCAGCAAGATTTGAAGTTGAAACTAGTTTGTTGCACGTATATCACACAGGAGATAGTAGGCTTTATAGAATAAGAGATGGTGTTATAGATCTTCTTACAAAAGATCATTCAAAAGTAAATGAACTTATTGATGCTGGAAAAATGCAGGAAAATGAAGTTGCAACTACAGAAATACAAAGTATGATTATAAGGGCACTCGGTACAGGATCTACTGTAAGAGTGGATTATAGAGCTTATTTTGCAAAACCAGAAGATTTTTATATAATGTGTAGCGATGGTTTAAATAGTGAAATAAGTGATGCTGTTATAAAAAACGTGGTTGAGACAAATAAAGACAATTTGTCTACAATAGTGGCAGAGCTTATAAGAGCTGCAAATAGTGCTGGAGGGAAAGATAATACTACTGTAATTGCTCTAAAAGTTGAAGATGATGGACAGTTGTTTGCAGGTCCTCATAATTATGTGTCAAATAATTATGGTGGAAATGTTGTAACAATAAGTGACTCAGGATCAGAACAATATTTATTTGAAGATAGACTCTTGTCAAAATTTTCTAAATGTTTTAATATAAAAGTTCCTAAGTCAGCAAAAGCTATACGTGTTTTTACAAATCCCGTGTTTATATCATTTTTGATTGTTGCCATAGTATTTTGTGTAATTTTAACATTTTCGTATTATGGAAAAGAAGTAGAAAAAGACTTTTCAAAACTTACAGGCAATATTTCAGGACTTAAACTTGATGTAAGAAGGGTGCGTAGCGAACGTGTAGATCTTATAATGTCTGCTGCTGATAGAATTTCACGACTTGAATTGTTGCAAGAAACAATAAAACAGAAAAACAAATATACGTCCCCTTTGCCAAATGTGCAGATTTTAATAGAGGAGAAGACTGGTCTGAATAAATTTGTTGGTATTTCAGGAGAGTCTCCATTGGAAATAAAACTTCCAAAAGGTGACTATACTATGACTTTATCATATTCTGGATATAAAATGCTTGATGGGGATTATAATTTAGTTAATTCGGTAAATTTAGTGTTGGAGCTCTCTGAAAAATTAAAGTTTGAAACTGTAATAATGTTACAGGAAAAGGCAAAGGAATAAATTATGGACAAGAAAAAAGTACTTATTATTGATGACGATATGACGTTTCTGGAATCTATAGAGTTAGTTTTGATTTCTAGACAATTTGATATTGTAAAAGCTTCAACAGGTGAATTTCTTTTTGAGATTTTGACGATTGAAAAACCAGATTTAATTTTGCTTGATATAAATCTACCAAACAAAAATGGTTTTGAACTGTTAGAATCTATAAGAGCAAACAGTGAATTTAAAAGACTTCCGGTTATTATGATTACCGGTGATGTGACGACCCATATTGATAAGGCTTTTTCGGAAGGTGCAGATGATTGTATTTTTAAACCTGTGGATATAGATGAACTTATAAATAGGATGAATAAACTTTTAGTGAAATAAAATATTGATTTACAAAAAGAACTCTTGACAAATACAACAGAAGAGGTAATGTCTAAGTTAAGAAGGGGTTAGATAATAGGCAGGAAGGTGTTATAGCTTCATCGAAAGGTTTCTATAAAATTACTACACTGAAACCTGTCAAAAAAACATTTCAAAATGTCATTTCTATTTTGGAAGTAAAACCATGACAATATCTAAAATCCTTACATACAAGAATTCTTCAGTAAGAAAACTAATTCTACTGGAAGATGCTGTAAAAACTTTAAGGGAAGTATAATGAATATTTTAATGGCAGCTTCAGAATGCGTTCCTTTTGTTAAAGTTGGAGGACTTGCAGATGTTGTAGGAACTCTTCCAAAATATTTAAAAAGTTTAGGACATGATGTTCGATTGATCTTACCAAAATACGCGGCTATTGATGGAAAAAAGTATAATATTAAGACTCTTCCTTACAGACTTCAAGTAAAAGTAGGACAAGATACTGAAAGTTTTAGAATTAAGCATTGTTTGACAAAAGATAATATATCAGTATATTTTATTGAAAATGTGCGTTTTTTTAATCGCCCTGGAGTTTATGGTAATAACGGACAAGATTATGGTGATAACAGGGAACGTTATATATTTTTCTGCAGAGCAATATTGGAATCTGTTAAGGCTTTAATGTTTAGACCGGATATTGTGCATTGTCACGATTGGCAGACTGGTTTAGTTCCTGCATACCTTAAAACAAATTTAAAAAATGATGGTTTTTTTTGGAATACATCATCTGTGTTTACTATACATAATATAGCTTATCAGGGACATTTTAGGGCGGATACTATTGAAGTAGCGGGCTTTTTATGGGAGGATTTTACACCGGATAAGTTGGAATTTTACAATAGTGTCAATTTTATGAAATGTGGTATTTCTTTAGCTGACGCAGTTTCTACAGTAAGTCCTACTTATGCAAAAGAAATAAAAGAATTTAATGGTATGGGTATGGAAATTGTGTTGAATTCCAGAACCGATGAAGTTTATGGAATATTAAATGGAATAGATTATAATTATTGGAATCCTAAGAGCAATAAAAGCATAGAATCATCATATTCTAAAAATGATTTATTTGGCAAAAAACTTTGTAAAACTGCTTTGCAAAACTTGTGTGGTTTTGATGTTGGCGAAGGATACTATTTATTTGGATGCATTTCAAGGTTTGACAATCAAAAAGGTTTTGATATCATAATTGATGCACTTTATCAATTGAAAGGTACAAATATGCAGTTTGTAATTTTGGGATCGGGTAATCAGTATATAGAACGACAGCTTAAAGAAGCGGCATTGAAAATGCCTAGTACGATTGCGGTATTTTCTGGTTATAATGAAGATCTTGCGCACAAAATTTATGCTGGAAGTGACGTATATATAATGCCGTCGAACTTTGAGCCTTGCGGTTTAAGTCAGATGATAGCTTTAGCTTACGGAACTATTCCGATTGTAAATCGTACTGGTGGACTTTCAGATACAATAGTTTATTACAACCATTTTACAAAAGAAGGAAATGGATTTGTGTTTAACATAACTTACGGCGAAAATTTTGTACAGACAATACTTAAATCCGAAAAGATTTTTAAAGATAAAAAAAATTGGAATATATTAATGCAGAATGCTTTTAATAGTAAATTTACTTGGGATAAATCTGTGCTTGAGTATGAAAAGATGTATCAAAATGTAATACATAATAAACAATATAAAGCTGTTTTTATACGGAGTTAATTATGAACAATAGTCAATCTATAATAAAAACTGTGTCTAATGTAGTAAAACTTAGTGTTATTGCAATTTTGTGTGCTTTTTGTATTTTAATTTCAAATCACTATTATCAGATTAAAAATTATTCTGTAAAATTGTCAAAAGAACTTAATATAATTATCTTTTTCGATAAAAATTTCAAAGAAGATGTATCTGTAAACGAAGCAATTGAGGCGACAGGAGTTGTATTTTTAAAAGAGTATGTAAATGCTCAGGAAGCATATCTGAAAGCTGTTGAAAAAAATCCATTTTTAAAAGATATTTCCATTTCGGATGCGGCAAAGTCAATTCAGGCGTATGCTGTAGTTAGTCCTAAATCTATTCCAGATGAAGATTTCCTTTCAGCGATGAGAACTACTTTGGAATCGATTCCAGGTGTTGACGAAATAGTATTTAATATGGATGTTTTTAAGCAGTATGTAGAAGTCGAAAATTTGTTGTCATTTTACCGAAAAATATTTTTTATTTTTATAATTATTATTTTTGTTTTATTTGTTTTTAAATGCATATTTTTTATTATGGAAAGTGAGTCGAGTATGAAGAAACTTGTTATAAATGTTTTTTCATATCTGTTGTCTTCAGCATGTGGATTTCTTATTTTGTGGACTGTTTGTGTTTATGTACAGCACACTTTATTACTTGATGATGTTGCAATATTGTCAATAATACCTTTTACTGCCTCTCTTGGAATTGTGTTAGATTAATATGGAAATAAAATATCATATCATCATAAGTTTTATATATATTTTTTTTTGTAATTTTTACAGGAATTTTATTTTAAGAATATTTATTTTAAGTTTTTTGCTTTTTTGTCCTGCTTTATCTGTGTTTGGACAGAATGATCAGTCAAAACAGCTTTCCGAAATTAAAAAAAATATAAAAGAAAAAGAAATGGAAAAAGACAGACTTGTTCTACAGGAGAGAATTTTTAAAAAGGAATTGAATTTTATTAATGATAATATAGAACAAACTAAAAAAAAACTTGAAAAATGTTCATTTAATATAAAAACAGCACAACAAAATCTTGAAAACTCTTCTAGGATATACAATACCGCTTGTTTAAAAAGAGCAGGTTGGAATCATGATACACTTGCTGAGATAGAACTTTTTAATAAAATGACTTTTGTGGTTTCTTATGAGCAAAATCCAACAGAATATAAAATAAGACGAAAATCTTTAGAGTATAAAAATGACAATTTTGAAAGAGAAAAAAGAATAGCAACTATTTCTGCTTTAGATATGAAAAGATGGGGAAAATCAAAAAAAGAACTTTTAAATTTACAGTACCAAGAAAATAAAATAGTATTACAACACAAAAGTATGCTTAAAGAAAAAAATGAACTTTTAAAGACCGCATTAGATAAAAAATTTGCTGCTGAACAAGAAATAAAAACTTTAAATGATAGTGCAAAAGCGTTACAGGCTTTAATAAATAAAATAAATATGGCAAGCAAACAAAAGCAAATAAGTTCAATGCAGGCATCGATTCCTACAGTGAAAACAAAAAAAATGTTCCCGTGGCCTGTAAGCGGAAAAGTTATTATCAATTTTGGCAGAAATAAACACCCCGAACTTAATACTTATGTTATAAGCAACGGAATTAAAATAAAAGCTGCTAATTTTAGTGAAGTAAAAAGTATTAGCTCTGGAGTTGTGGTTTTTGTTGGACAATTTTGTTCTTATGGAAAAGTTGTTATAATAGAGCATAAAAATTCAATTTTTAGCGTTTACGGTCTTTTGGATCAAATATTTGTTAGGGAAAAACAGAAAGTTTCAAAAGATACAGTTATTGCGAAATTGGGCAAAAGGAAGAACAGTATTTTATATTTTGAGATAAGATATAACAATATTCCTTATAATCCACTGTTATGGCTAGACTAGGAACAGGCTCTAAAATCATAATTTTAGCTTAACGATATGTTGATTGCTGTCTTACTACAAAAGGTAGAGTTAAAGAAATGAAAGAAGAATATTTTACAGATGGTAATGGCGAATTTGCTGATATTCCATTTGTTATACTTGTAAACAAAGGTTCTGCTTCTGCATCAGAAATAGTGTCTGGTGCAATGCAAGATTTTAGAAGAGCTTTGATAATAGGTGGCAATACATTTGGAAAGGGAAGTGTTCAGACTGTTATGCCTTTACCTGATGGTACAGCATTAAGACTTACGATTGCAAAGTATTATCTTCCATCTGGACGTACAATAAATCATTTCAATAGCAAAAACGCAAAGAGCGGTGTAACTCCAGATATAGAAATTAAAGTTCCCATTGAAGATGAAATAAAACTTTATACTCGAGGAGAAATGATTTTTACAACAAATAAAGAGCCAAAATCTGTTGTAGCTAAAGAAAATATAATTGAAGATAAGGTTTTAAATAAAGCTATAGAGATCATAGAAGAAAACAGAGTTGACGAAATGATAACTTCTTCGATGTTGATAAGTAATGCTGCAATGCATGAAACGAAGGACAAAAATAAAAAAGATAAGGTGTTTTATAATACTGAAAGGACGAAATAATAAATTATTGTTTAAGTTATCGTAAGATATTAGTAAAAATAGATTCTCACATTTGTAGGAATTGATGGCAAGACTAAAATAAGTGCTGTGTCATTCCCATTCTCACATTGCCGAAGGCAACGAGGGGGAAATATAGTCTTTAATATTTTTCGTGACAATCTTGTTCTTTTGTCTTTGTTTGTCCTTGCCAAGCCCGAAGGATTGTGTCAAACTTTCTTTTAACGACGCAGATTGCTTCACCATCTTAGTCAGTTCGTAGTGACGACGAAAAATGTGAATTCCAAATTTGCGATACAAAATTGAGGTGACAGAAGTAATAATATGAAAATTTTAATAATTAAACCAAGTTCGTTTGGCGATATTGTTCAAGCTTTGCCTTGTGCAAATGCTTTAAAGCAGGCATATTATGGATGTGAAATAAGTTGGGTTGTTTTTAGTGGTTGGGAATCACTGCTTAAAATTTGTCCTGATGTCGATAAAATTATAATGTGGGATAAAAAAAAAGGATTTAAAGGTTTTTTTGAAACATTAAAACAAATTAATAAAATGGAGTACGATTTAATTATAGATTTGCAAGGACTTTTGAGAAGTGCTTTTCTTGCAAGACTTGCCAAAGCAAAAATAAAGATTGGTGTTCCTGGAATGAAAGAATTCAGCAAAATTTTCATAAAAGAAGTGTATCCCCAAAATACAATAATGAATGCCACTCTTCGCAATCTAGAAGTTGTTCGTTTTTTGACAGGTAAAACTTTCAAACCTAAAATAAATATAAGAGTAAGTACTGACTCTGAAAAAAACGTAGAAAAAATTTTACAGGATAATAGACTTCTTAAAGTCTCTCATCAACAGCAAATGCCAACTAAATTTTCTGAAAATTTTATTTCGCTGCTTCCTTTTGCAAGAGGTAAAGGAAAAGATTGGAGTTTGTTAAATTACCATAAACTTATAGATTTAATAGAAAAAGAATATTTCAATATGCGGATTTTAGTTTTAGGTTCAACAAAAGATTTTGGGAAAATACAATCTAATGAAGTTATAGATTTATGTGGTAAAACAGGAATAGAAGAACTTGCTGGCATTTTGTTGAAAAGCAAAGTTGCTGTAGGTGCAGATACAGGACCTATGCATTTGTCTTCGGTATTGCAAACTCCGTCTATATTTATATTTGGTGCTTCAAATGTTAATGAAACGTCGCCTTATATAGGACAATTTTCATTGATTTTAAATAAAAACAATCCTAAAAATATAAATGGTGTAAAACCAGAAACTGTCTTTACAGAGATGAAAAAATGGATAAAATAATTTTTTTTCATATGAATCAGCTTGGAGATTTACTTTTTTCTCTTCCTGTTCTTAAAGCTACAAAACAAGAATTGAATGCAAAAATATATTCTGTTGTTAAATCAAGTTTGTCACCGCTTTTGACTTCTGCAGGTTTAGTTGATGCAGTATTGCCTAAAGAAAAAAATATCATGAGAAATATAAGAGAAAAAAAGTTTGATAAAGCTGTTCTTTTTTCAGAGTCTCCTAGTTCGTTGATTTCAGCTTATTTTGCAGGAATAAAAGAAAGAATAGGTTTCAAGACTTCATTTTTAAGTTTTTTGCTTACAAAAAAAACACAAAGAATAGGTGTTCCATCATTATTTAACAATAAAGAACTCGGATTTGTAGCTGGTTTGAGAACGATTCAGTCAGACTATACAAATATATTGAACGTTCCAGAAACCAATTTAAATAATGTCAAAAAATGGTTTGAGGAAAATAATTTTGTTACTGTTAAAACGATTGCAATTTCAATCGGTGCAAGCAAAAAAAGAAAAGATAAGTGTTTAGAAGAGAGTAAATGGATAGAAGCAATAGATATTTTGTCAGATAACGGTTTTAATTGTGTTCTTTCGGGCGCAAAGTGGGAAAAAGAATACTTAAGTAAAATATCAGAAAAATGTGTGGCTAAACCAAAGTTGTTTACTGCAGGGAATAGTATTTTAGACAGTGCTGCTTTTTTAAAGACTGTGTCTTTGTTTATAGGTATAGATTCCGGTGCTATGCACTTAGCTGCTGCTGTTGGGACGAAATGTATAGGAGTATTTGGTTATACCGATCCGCTTCAAATAGGACCTATGCCTTTGGAAAGACATATAATAATAAAGAAAAATAATATTTCACAAGTTACATCTGAAGATATTGTTTCAAAAGTTTTATAGAAAACAAGTATTGTTTTGACAAAAAAAAATGAAAGAGGATTTTATATTTTAGAGTTTGTTCAAAAAATGCCAAAAGCGTTATGAGCAAAAATAGTCAAATGCAAGGCAAAAAAGTGTAACAATAGTAAGATTATTGATGTGTTAACTTTTAAATAACATAAAAATGATACAATGAAAATAATATGAAAGCCTTAACAGTTCAAATTGGTATATTTGGCAGGACGAACGTTGGAAAGTCGTCTCTTATGAATTTTATAACAAACCAAAACACATCTATTGTTTCTGAAATATCTGGAACTACAACAGATGTAGTTTATAAACAAATGGAACTTAATCCTTTAGGTCCGATAACGTTGTTTGACACTGCAGGAATAGATGATAAGTCTGTGCTGGGAAGTGCGAGAATAGAAAAAACACAAGGAGCTTTTGATTCTTCCGATGTTGTTGTTTTAATGTGTGAAGCTGGAAATTTTAGTAGATTTGAAGAAAATATTATTAAAGAAGCAGATAAAAGAAAAACACCCTGTATAATTGTAGTAAGTAAAACTGATTTAAAACAACCTGAAAAAGCGTTTTTAAAAAAATTAAAAAAATATACTAAGTATATTATTTTATTTTCTGCTGTCAGCGGAAACAGAGACAGTCTCCTAAATGTTCTAAAAAAAATTCTTATTGAAGTGCTTCCAGATAACTACATTGAGAATTATTTAGCATTAAGAAGCATTGTTAAGAAGGGTGATAGTGTTGTATTAGTAATGCCTATAGATTTAGGTGCTCCGCGTGGAAAGATAATAATGCCGCAGGTGCAAACGTTAAGACATATTTTAGATTTAAATGCTGCTTCATATACTGTGCAAGACAGTGAATATTCAGTTGCTTTGCAAAATTTAAAAACTCTTCCTGTAATTGCAATAACAGATTCGCAAGCAGTTAAACAAATAGCTGCAAAAACACCTGCTAATATTAAACTTACAACTTTTTCAATAATTTATGCAGCAGATAAATCCGATATAGTTGAAATGGCTAAAGGTGCTGCTGTGCTGAATAAACTTCAGGATGGTGATAAAATTTTAATTGCTGAAGCGTGCATACATCACGCATCTAAAGATGATATTGGTAGAGTAAAACTTCCAGGGTGGATTAGGGAATATGCAAAAAAAGATTTAGAAGTGAAATATGTATCAGGGCAGGATTATCCAAAAGATATTGCAAGCTATAAAGTTATAATACATTGTGGTGGTTGTACGTTAAACCGAAAAGGTATGCTTGCAAGGCTTAATAAAGCTGTTGAAGCTGAAGTTCCAATAACAAATTATGGTATTGCAATATCAGTTTTTCACGGTGTTATAGAAAAAGTGCTTGAAGTTTTTCCGGAAGCATTATCGGCTTATAAAACAGCAAATGATACTAGAAGTCAGGATAGTAAACTTATATGAAACGGACATTGTGTAGAAAATATTGCATACATAATGGAAAGCAAGTAGAAGAGAAGAGAAGAGAAGAGAAGAGAAGAGAAGAGAAGAGAAGAGAAGAGAAGAGAAGAGAAGAGAAGAGAAGAGAAGACCCCCTTATTTAAGTGCTCTAAAAAAGACTACTCAACAACAAGCCTTGAAAAACTTGTAAATCCAAATAACCCAAGAGTGTGTGAAGATGTATCATGGCTCTAGGTTTTTGTTTTGCCCAAGTGTTGAAAAAGAGAGAGACAAAGTTAGTCTCAAAGTTGACAACAAGGTTGCAAGTTT
>JAITPF010000031.1 GCA_031289585.1 Endomicrobium sp.
ATAAATGATATTGCAGTGTTAATGGAAGGAATAAAAGGTTTAGTTTAGGGTCTGTTAATAACTAGTATGACGAAAGTGCTTATTTGTTTATAAACTAGTAGGATGAAAGATGAAAGTGCCGTTATGACCGGACAAAGCATCAGTGTCGTCATTGTGCACTGCCGAAGGCTGCGAGGGTAAGGACAAAGTCCTGACGAAGCAAGTGTGTCGGTAACTTTTGTCGTCATTGCGAATCGACGGAGTCGATGAAGCAATCTATGCAGTTAGTAAAGAGTAGATTGCCACGCCTACTTCGTAGGCTCGCAATGACAGACAGGACTAAAAGAACAGATTACCACCAGCCCCTTCGGGCTTGGCAATGACAAAAAACGTGGATTTCCGTTTTCACGGGAATGACACAGCGAAAAGTCTTAAAATGGTGCCGGATATCTAAGTTAAAAAATGATGATGAAAAACATGAATTCCAACATCGCGGGAACGACATAACAAGATTAATGTAGATTCCTGCTGGAGTTTATCCTCAAGTGCCTTAATGAGAGTAAGAATGACATCTTAAAGACAAAAACATATTTTTTAGTGTCATACCCGAATGTCTTTAATCGTGTATCCATGTTTTAAAGAGTCTTAAAGTAGTACCGGGCATCCAAGTTTGTCGTAAAATGTTAAGTTAACATGGATTCCCGCAGGAGTTTACCCTCGAATGTCCCATCGAGGGTGGGAATGACAACGCGCCTGTAGGAGTTTATCCTCAAATATTTTAACCTTGCTGCTTTCGATAGCGCGCAATTGCAATTGACAACAGAACATTAGTTTCGTCAACCTTCGGCAGCATATAAGTTGAAACAATCATACAACAGACTGACGGTAATTGACAGTATTATTAGTGAGAACAGACTCTAATTGCAGATAGATAATATATTTTTTTCTAATGCAGACGTTGCATCACTGTTGCCAGTTTTAATTGAAATGTCAGCTTGTAATATTGTTTTTAGATTTATTTTTAACTTTTTTGTATTATGCTTTTTTAAATTTGCAAAGAAAGAACCGGCATAAAAACTATGTATTCTAAGAGCAGAAGCAGTATCATCAACAGATATTCCTTGTTCTTCTATCATACTTTTTGCGTTAAGCATTTTTCTTACAGCTGAAGATATTGCGGAAAGAATCATCACTGGTTCTTCGCCTTCGCTTAACAATTTTTCCAAAATAAATATTGTTTTTTTTAAATCTTTTGCTTCAATATTTGAAGATAAGGAATATATATTTACTTCTTTTGTGTATCCGCTGATTTTTTCAAAATCATTTTGTGTAATATCTTTTTTATTTTTTCCTACAAATAGGGATAGTTTTTCTATCTCATTTGAAATATTTAACAAATCTGTGCCATTTTCGTTAACAATTCTTGAAATTACATCGTGTGAAACTATTTTATCTCTTTGATCAAATTCATTTTTTATAAACACTTTCACTTCATTTTCATATTGTTTTCTACAGTCCACAGCAATACAATTTTTTGAAGCTATACATTTATTTATAAACTCCTTTCTTTTTGCAACTGTTTCTTTTTTATAGTTATCAGAATATAAAAGTATAAGACACGAAGTTTCGATAATATTTGACAAATACCCGGTAAGTCTCTCGGCATCAACAGCTTTTATTTTATTAGTACCTTTAACAATAATTACTTTTCTTTCACTCAAAAAAGGAAAAGTCTGAAGAGCATTTAAAATGTCCTCTGCAGAAGATTCCGAAGCATAAAAAATCTCTTTGTTTAAATCGTCCGCAGTCAGAAACTGTTCTATTTTACTAAGACACAAATCTATAAGATAAAACTCTTCACCTACAAATAAATAAACAGGTGATATTATTTTAGAAGATACTAATTTATTGAAATCTTGAATTTTTAATATAGGCATAATTAAACATCTTCTTAACAAGTTGTATGATATTTTGGATTCTCGTTAGAGATTAGCTTCAAATGGATATCCAAGTTTCGTTTTTCTAAAAAAAATACAGATTATTTTACCTTCACCTTATTCATAACTTATCAAATACTTCGTCTCTAAGTCTTTTAGATAGCTGTTCCACACTTTAAAAATTCCTTTTGTAGAGTTTAAAGTATTTACAGTATTTTAATTCTTAAATAACAAAAGTTGTACTTTAAACCGGCACTTTCTTCTCTGATATGCTAGTAACTGAACCAAAACCCTTTATTGTTCGTTTTACAATATTTCTTGACAATTTTTCCCAGACCATTTCTCTAGCCTCTTCTTCACTTATTCCATCACCCATATCAGGATTACTTTGTGTTCTTGTAATATCTCTATAAATTTGTATTCCCTCCATATTCGGTTCAGTCCATAGAGTTACATTATTATCTTTGTCAATAAACGAAACACTTACTATAATCCAAAGCTTATATTGTTCTGCAACACCATTTATATCATAAATAAGAGGCTTCAAAATATATTTTTTAATTGTAACAGCCAAAATGCCATCAGATTCTTCTTCAGTATTAACCAAAGAAAGACGCCCGTCGCTTAATATTTCATCTACAACAGCATTTGTAAACTTTGCCTCTAAACCAAATTGATTTGTATTGTTAATAAAAGGTCTTACATAAACTTCTTTAATATATTCTGGCAAAATTTGCACAGCAGGCTCATAAGGAGAAGTACATGATGTTAAAGCTACTGTAGTAAAAACAACTAAAAGTGAGAAAAACTTTTTCATTGAACCTCCTAATGTGGGTCAACATAGGATCTTATATTGACCTCATTTTGTCATTCAATCCAATTGAAAAGGGCTACCATTACACACTGTCAAAGGCTGCGAGAGTATTGAAAGAGCAAAGCAGAGCCGTTAGTTTTTTGCTGCCAATGACGATAAGAATTTTATGACTTTGTCATACCCAACAACTTAACAACTGGCAATGAATCGTAACTACAATAACGACTAAAGCTAATTTACAATTCTAGGGAACTTCTACGCCACCGAAAATTTTGTCTATTATATCATCTGAAGTAATAGAATCAGCTTCAGCTTCATAAGTAACTAATATTCTATGTCTTAACACGTCATGACCTATTATTTTTATATCTTCCGGAATAACATACCCTCTACCCTGTAGGAAAGCATAAGTTTTAGCTGCAAGAGTTAAATTGATTGTAGCCCTAGGAGATGCACCGTAAGCAATAAGATTTTTTAAATCTTTAAGACCACCATATTCTTCCGGATTTCTGGAAGCAAAAACAATATCAACTATATAATTTTTTACTTTATCATCAACATAAATTTGCTCTATTAAATCTTTTGCTTTTTGAACTTCGCTCAAGCTGACTACGGAATTTATTTTTGGTATTGCATGCGTCATTATTTCCAAAATAACTTTTTCATCTGCTTTATCTGGATAAGAAACTTTAAGTTTAAGCATAAATCTGTCAACTTGCGCTTCAGGAAGAGAATATGTCCCTTCCTGCTCTATAGGGTTTTGGGTTGCCATAACTAAGAACGGTTTAGGAAGCTCGTATGTAGTATCGCCTATTGTAACCTGTTTTTCCTGCATTGCTTCAAGCAAAGCACTCTGTACTTTTGCCGGAGCACGGTTAATTTCATCTGCAAGAACTATATTCGCAAAAACAGGTCCTTTCTTTACAGCAAAGCCACAGCTTTGAGGATTATAAATTAAAGTTCCTACAATATCTGCAGGGAGCAAATCCGGAGTAAATTGTATTCTTTTGTAGTCTGCTTGTATTGAAGATGCTAAGCTTTTTACAGCAAGTGTTTTTGCTAAACCTGGAAGCCCCTCAAGTAAAATGTGACCATCTGAAAGAAGACCTATAAGCATTCTTTCTAAAACATATCTCTGCCCAACAAGAACGTTTGAAATTTCATTTAAAAGCTTTGAAACAAAAATACTTTCCTGCATTATTTTTTTGTTTAACCCATCAATATCAACTGCCATTTCAAACCTCCAATATTTATTTATACAACTACAATATTTAGAAAATTTTATTGTTATCTGTCATACTAGAGTCTATTCACACTAATATGACAAAAACACTGTGACAATCTTTTCTTTCTTAACTACTCAGTACTCAAATTGCTTCGTCAAGACTCTATCTCTTCCCGCAGTTGACATCGCAAAACAGCACAACAACTGTTAACTATATAGTTTCACCGTCTTTGTCAGTCCGCAATAACAAACAAGATTTATCATTTTTCAAAAGTAAATTCAAATTCGCCAATTTTCACAATGTCGCCAGACTTGATACCCATTTTTTCAAGCTTAATTTCCAAACCCATTTTTTTAAGTATGTTTTGATAACGTCTTAACGCTTCGTCTTCATTAAATTTTGTCATTTCTGTAAGTGTTTCGATTTTAACACCTGTTACTACAAAAATACCACCTTTAATATTAACTTTAAACTCAGGTTCATAAATATATTTTTTTACAGGTATTGTTTCTATTTCTTCTTCAGGATTAAAATCAAGCGGTTTGGTAAGCATTTTTACCATTTCTTTAAGCAACAAATCAACACCACTACCTGTCGTTGCAGAAATTCCAAACAATTTTTTAGTTTTTAAATGCTTTTTAAAATTTTTGATATGTTTTTGAGAATCTGGCAAATCAATTTTGTTTAAAACTATTATGATATGTTTTTTTGCAAGATACTTTGAATATTTTTTTAACTCATTATTTATTATTTTGTAGTTTGCATAGGGATCTTTACCATCAAAACCGCTTACGTCTATTATGTGTGCAAGTACTTTTGTGCGCCTTATATGTCTTAAAAATTCAAACCCCAGTCCTTTTCCTTCATGAGCGCCTTCAATTATTCCGGGAATATCAGCAACTACAAAATGTTTGTCATTATAATTGATGACACCTAAATTAGGAGCTAATGTTGTAAAGGGATAATCTGCAATTTTAGGTCTTGCAGCTGAAATCTTGGATAAAAGAGTGGATTTTCCGGCATTAGGAAGTCCTACAAATCCTATATCTGCAATTAAACGAAGTTCAAGATTTATTTCTGCGGTTTCACCTGGTTCTCCTTTTTCGGCAATTCTTGGAGCTGTGTATTTTCCTGTTTTAAAAGAAGCATTACCCCTACCGCCTCTGCCGCCTTTAACAATTAAAATTCTTTCACCTGCAGTTTTTAAATCTACAAAAAGTTCTCCATTTTTTAAAACCAGCGTTCCCAAAGGAATTTTTATTATTAAATCCTCGCCGTATCTGCCAAACTTATCGCTTGGCAAACCTCTTTGTCCGTTTTCTGCTTTGAATTTTGGTCTATAGGATAAATCTAAAAGAGTAGTTTTATGAGGATCCGCTTCAAAATAAATATCACCGCCCTTGCCACCATTACCGCCGTCAGGACCTCCATAAGGAACATATTTTTCCCTTCTAAAAGAAATACAGCCGTCGCCACCGCGCCCGGCTGTAAGAGAAATACTAACTTTATCTATAAACATTGAGGTAACCGTACCCCTAACTTTACTGTTCGATATTTACATAACATCTATTTCCTGACTTTCTGATAAACTTAACAGTTCCTGCAACTTTTGCAAAAATAGTATTATCTTTCCCCATTCCTACATTTATTCCAGGATGATACTTTGTTCCTCTTTGACGAACTACAATTGCACCTGCAGAGGCTTTCTGATCTCCATATATTTTTACACCTAATCTTTGACCGTGTGAATCGCGCCCATTGGTAGATGAACCTTGCGCTTTAACATGTGCCATCTTACTATCTCCTAATAAATTTGCCTAAACTTTCTTAAGCATTAATCTTTGTAACTTCCAATTCTGTTACGTACTGACGATGTCCTTGAAGTTTTTTATAGCCTTTTTTTGGTTTTCTTTTGAATACCAAAATTTTAGGAGCTCTTTTCTGAGCAATAACTTTTGCAACTATATTTGCACCTGCAATCACTGGTTTTCCAATTGTTGCTTTCTCACCATTTGCAAGCAAAAGAACTTCATCAAGAACAACTTCTTGACCTACTTCAGCTTCATTAAGTTTTTCTACTACTAAATTGATACCTTCTTCTACTCTATACTGTTTTCCACCAGTTTTGACAATTGCATACATTTGACTTGCTCCTTTCTAGTTCGTATAATCTACAAAAATTAAAAATATTTGTCAAACAACAACTAAATTTAATACCAATAGAAAAATATTTTTATTTATTTTGTTTGTCAAAAGTTAAAGTCTGTTCACACTAATAAAGCAGCAAAAACAGTCAAATACAAGAGGCGAAAGTGTGACAATAGCAAGATTATTGACATGCCTTGAGCAACGCAGCAGCTGGCTTTTTTGTTTTATTGGTGTGAACAAACTCTAAATTTAATGGAGAAATTAAATGGAAAAACTGCTTAAAGATCTGTTGATGTCTGGCGGAGTTTCAGGTTATGAAGAAAATGTTGCAAAACTTATGATAGATGCTCTTTCCAAAATATGTAACAGTGTTGATACTGACAATTTTGGTAATGTTATCGGCAAATTAGGCAAAGGTAAAAAGAAAATAATGATCGCATCACATATGGATGAAATTGGTATGGTTGTAAAACACGTTAACGAAAAGGGATTTATATATTTTATTAAAATCGGCGGAATAAATGATTCTATTCTTCCAGGAAAAACAGTAGAAATCATAAATAAAAAAGGTGAACACATAACAGGAATAATAGGAACAAAGCCCCCTCATTTAATGACTGCCGAAGAGGCAAAGAAACCGATAAAATATGAAAATATGTTTATAGATATAGGACTTGTTTCCAAAGATGAAGTTTCAAAGGTTATAGATATTGGTGATCAAATAATTTTTGAAGCTACCGCTGGTGTCTTAAACGGTGATTTTTATTATGGGAAAGCTGCAGATAATAGAATAAGCTGCTATGCTATGGTAAAAGTTATAGAAACTCTTGCAAAATCAAAAAATTTAGATGCCGAAATTTACGCTTGCTCTACTGCACAGGAAGAAGTAGGATTAAAAGGTGGTAAAACCTCGTCTTTTAAGGTAAATCCAGATTTCGCTCTTATTATAGACACTACTGTAGCAGGTGACATACCGGGAATTGAAGAAAAAGTTTCATCATTAAAACTCGGAAAAGGTGTTGCCATAACAATAATAGAAGCTTCTGGAAGAGGAACAATAGTACCTCAAAAAGTACGTAAGCTTATACTTGAAACAGCACGTGAAAATAATATTCCTCATCAAATAGATATAATTGACGGCGGTATGACAGACGGTGCGATAATATACACAAACAGAGAAGGAATTCTTACTGGAATTTTAAGTATTCCTACAAGATATATCCATGCTCCAACATCTGTTTTTAATATTAAAGATATAAACTCTGCAGTCGATTTGGCAGTTAAAACAATAGAAAAAGCTGTGAAAAAACTTTGAGTTTAAATTTTTGTATTCTTGCAAGCGGATCAAGTGGGAACTGTTCCATAGTTTGGACTGAAAAAGCAGCTATTTTAATTGATTGCGGATGCAGCATTAAATATATAACTGAAAATCTCGCTAATTTAGGTATTTCTCTTTCAAATTTAACAGCTATGGTCATAACGCACGCACATATAGACCATATAAATGCATCGACTTTAGGCTTTTTATGCAAAAATAATATTCAAATTTATCTACACGAAGATGCTTTTGAAGATGTATCCAGGAAGTACGGCAAAAAAATAGAAGAATATATTAATATGCCTTTTTACAAAAATTTTAATATTAAGGATATTTCTATAGAATCATTTGATGTTTATCACAGAGACAACAATGTTTCCAAAACACTGGGATTTACATTTTCATCTATAGTAAATGCAAGACAATATAAAATAGGTTATACAACAGATACCGGTAGAATCTGCGATAAAATTATAAGAAATTTAATTAACAGCAATATTTTAGTCATAGAATCAAACTACAATAGAATAATGTTAGATTCCAGTTTTAGACCTTATGCCAATAAGAAATGGGTATTAAGTGGCTGGGGACATTTAGCAAATGAAGATGCGGCAAATGCTATTGCCGAAATAAAAACGCTCTCTACAAATAAAGACAGTCTAAAATATGTTTTTCTTGCTCATATAAGTAGTCATCACAATACTTACGAACTTGCTTCACGTACGGTACAAGAAGCGCTTTTAAACAAAGGAATTTCAGACATAAAGCTTTTTACAGCTAAAAGAAAACAAAGATGTCCTACAATCAAAATCAGTTAATATTAGAAACTGTGATGAAGAAATACAAAAAATATTATACAAAACAAGTTATCCCCAACTTGAAGCTCATATGATGAAGCTATTCGATTATATTTTTCCACATATATACATCAGACGAAATTTCCGAAAGCAGCTTTGGCTTTTGTTTGTGCTGTAATAGCATT
>JAITPF010000037.1 GCA_031289585.1 Endomicrobium sp.
AGGAGGACAGATAAATGAAGATAATTACTATTATTGGCGGTGTTGCTAAAGATTCAATAAATAAGAAGCTTTTTGAACTGATCATGCCCTTGTCCCCGAAAGAATTTGAGTTTGATACGTTTGGCATAGACAGTCTGCCTTTTTTCTCTCAAGATATTGAGAGAAATCCTCCTGAGAGCGTAGTGCAGTTTAAAGAGAAAATTATTAATGCAGACGGCGTTCTTTTTATTACTCCGGAATACAATCGTTCTATTCCCGGCGTATTAAAGAATGCTGTTGATTGGGTTTCGCGTCCTTATTTGAACGGCGCATTGGTCAAAAAGCCTGTGGCAGTTTTGGGCGCTGCTACAGGCACTATTGGTACATTTGGCGCTCAAAACGATTTAAGAAAAATTTTATCTTCTATTGGCGCTGCCGTAATGTATCAGCCTGAAATATATTTGCATTTTTATGCTTGTGTTAATGATAAAGGCGAACTTGCCGATACGACAAAAAAAATGTACGAAAAATTTTTAAATAGCTTTAGAGAATGGATTTTAAAAAATAAATAAAAGAATTCAAAGAAGAGCCGCAAATATTATTTGAAATATAAAATATACTAAAGTAAGGAGTGTTTATTTAGTTGACAGAAATAAAAGGACAATTCAATAGTTCATCATTGGGTGCAGGTGTGCGTTGTTAGTTGCTTTTTAGAATCATTAATGGTGTAAATAATTCCCTATATCAAGTTTTATGATCTGTCTTAGCAACTGTTCCTGAATTTTGCCATTTAATATCTTTGTAATACGAAAGTCTTGCCAATATCTGCATGTTCCCATTGTATTACGTTGTTGTGTATCACTGGCATTTTTCTCAGGATTCCATTTTTCGGTTTTAAAGTAGTTTACCACTCTTCTTTTGGTTTTTAAATGACAATGCATCTCGTGCTGATTGACAAAGAGAATATATTTATATATCATAATAAAGGTAAAGAAGTTAGGACATTTTGGGTGAATTAATTGGTGTTAAATATTAGAGGAGGTGCTAGATGGCAGTTAGATTACGTTTACAGAGAAGAGGTAAACCAAAGAGACCTTGCTACAGAGTTGTAGCAATTGATCAGAGGGCAAAAAGAGATGGTGAACCTATTGAAATTCTTGGTCAGTATGATCCTATTGCAGAAGATAACAAATTCAGCGTTGATGTGGAAAGAATAAACTATTGGTTAGGAACCGGAGCGAAAGCTTCAGAAACAGTGTCTGTTTTGATAAAAAAGAGCCAAACACTCGAAAATAACTAATAGTTTGGTCGCAATGGAAGGAGAAATGTATGAAAGAGCTGGTGCTTTTAATTGCAAAGGCTTTAGTTGATAGTCCGGATCAAGTGGAGGTGAATGAAATTGCAGGGGAAAAGGCAACTGTTTTAGAATTAAAAGTTGCTGATGGAGACAGAGGTAAAATTATTGGGAAAGAGGGCAGAATTATAAAAGCAATAAGAATTATTGTGAATTCAGCTTCTGCGAAACTTGATAAAAGAGCAAATGTTGAAGTTGTAGAATAAAATGGAACCTAAGAAAAACAATTTTAAGTGGAAGATCTCTGATATTTTAGGTTTTGAAGTATTTAATCAAAATGGAAACCGCTTAGGGGTCCTTTCTGATATTATATTGACAGGCAGTAATGATGTCTGGGTTGTGAAATATTACAATGAAGAAGTTTTGATTCCTGCGTTAAAAAATATAGTAAAAGAAGTAAATATTGCAAGAAAAAAAATTTTTATAGTTTTGCCTAAAGAGTACGAAGACATTTACGGTCAAGTAAAATCTGCAGACAATATCCTTGAATATAATGGCTATTACATATATGAAGATTGATATTATTACAATATTTCCAGCAATGTTTAAAGGACCCCTTACGGAAAGTTTGATAAGTAGGGCGTCGGAAAAAGAAATTCTTAAAATTAATATAACAGATATAAGGTTTTTTTCTAAAGACAAAAATAAAAAAGTTGATGATAAGCCGTTCGGTGGGGGAGTTGGTATGGTAATGAAACCGGAACCATTGTATGATGCTATAAAGAGTACAGGTGCTAGAAAAAAGAATGGTGCTTATAAAAACCCTTATTTAAAACCGTATGTTATATATATGTCTCCACAGGGTAAAACTCTAAATAATAAAATTGTAAAGGATCTTGCAAAGTTTAAACATTTAGTTATTGTATGTGGTCATTATGAAGGTATTGATGAACGCATTATGAATTATATTGACGAAGAAGTATCTATAGGAGATTATGTCCTTACTGGTGGTGAAATTCCTGCTATGGTTTTAATTGATAGTGTTGCAAGAATGCTTCCTGGTGTTGTTAAAGAAGAAGAATCAGTGAAGAATGATTCATTTTATAATGGTTTACTAGATTATCCGCATTATACTAGGCCTGTTATATTCAAAAACCATAGAGTTCCTGAAATTCTTTTATCGGGAGATCATAACAAAATCAGTGACTGGCGTAAAAAAGAAGCATATAAAAGAACAAAAAAACGTCGTCCTGATTTATTAAGCGATTAGAGTCTGTTCACACTAATATGGCAAAGAGTTAGGATAAAAATAGTCAATTATCGCCATTGCTCAAGATGTGTCAATAATCTCACTATTGTCCACTTTTGTATCTTGCATTGATTATTTTTGTCTTAACCCTTCAGGTTGTGGTTGCTTTTGGTAAGTTTTGGCAGTTTTGTTCTGTCATATCAATATTGCCTATTACAAAACAGCTAATTTTTCTCAAAAATCCTATTAGTACGAACAAACTCTAGTAAAGTTGATGAATGGTAAGAAAAGTACGCGGTAAGCTATAAAGGAAAAATATCAAAAATCAGAGTAGATTCGTAAATCTCTGCTTGGTTTTACATGGGAGCAGTAAAATGTCATTATTAGAGCACGTACAGACAGCACAGAAAAAAGATTTAGGAGTCAATTTCAAATCTGGAGATCAAATAAAAGTATATTTTAAAGTAGTTGAAGGTGAAAATGAAAGAATACAGGTTTTTGAAGGTGTGGTTATACGTATAAAAGGTAGTGGACTTTCAGAAACTTTTACAGTAAGAAAAGTTTCTTTTGGTGTAGGGGTTGAAAGAATTTTCCCTATTCATTCTCCACGCATTGATAAAGTTGAAGTTGTAAGGCGTGGAAAGGTGCGTAGGGCAAAACTTTACTATTTAAGAAATCTTTCAGGTAAAGCAGCAAGAATTTCTGAAGATTCTTCAAAAAGAGACTTTAAAAAAGAATCAGTTGCTCAAATCCCTACAATAAATTAAAACATTATTATCTCTGTTATTTTAGCCCTAACTTTGCTTCTCCAATTTGGAATGGGAAACCAATATGGTGTTGAAAGATGGGAGATTAATACCTTGATAGAATCAAATCTATTCTCTTTTGATAAAAGTTTTTACAATAAAAACCTCAACTTAATAGCAGGTGTTGATGAAGCTGGGCGAGGTCCTCTAGCAGGTCCGGTAGCAGCAGCTGTAGTAATACTGCCGAAAAATTTAATAATTCCTAATTTAAATGATTCCAAAAAATTATCAGAAAAAAAAAGAGAAATTCTTTTTGAGATAATAAAAGAAAAAGCATTAGATTATGCTATTGAAACCGTTGATAATAAAATTATTGACAAAATAAATATTTTACGTGCAACATTTCTTGCAATGTCGCGTGCTGTACTCAAATTAAAAATAAAACCGGATATATGTCTTATAGATGGAAACCACAAAATATCGTCCTTTTCTTTTACTAATCAGGAAGCAATTATAAGTGGCGATGCAAAAAGCGCGTGTATTGCAGCAGCTTCAATCCTTGCAAAAGTTACTAGAGACAGAATAATGCTTGAATATGCAAAACAGTATCCTTTTTACGAATTTGAAAAACATAAAGGGTATGGAACAAAAAAGCATATAGAGGCTTTAAAAAAATATGGTGCCTGTCCCATTCATAGATTGACTTTTGCCCCCATAAACAATATTATTTCATGACGGGAAAAATGCGATTAAATAAAAGAGTTTTTGTTTTATATTTACAAATTCTATATGATATCTTGTTGCAGGGGATGTATTCCGTGCAAACGAGAGTCTATTTTTTTGCTGTAAGGTTATATTTGAAAAGATTATTCTAAAAGAGTTAGAATTACGCATTGCCTTTCATTCCAACTACAAATTAAGACATTTGAGTGAAGACTCCGGCAAAAACTGTTGTGTTGTGTCATTCCCGCATGGCGGGAATCCACGTTAACTTAGCAAAACTACAATGGCTACAATTGAATACTTAAAGAGGCAAAATAGTGAGAATGGTTATAAAAGTAGGTACAAGCATACTTACGGGTGTAGATGGTTTATTGAATAAGAAGTATATATCTGATTTAGTTGCAAATCTTATTGAACTTCAAAAAGATAAACATGAAATTTTAATTGTAAGTTCCGGTGCAATTGGTGCCGGACGTGCTCGCTTACATATAAATGTTAGACCTAAAACATTGAGAGAAAAACAAGCATTCGCTGCTGTTGGACAACCTTTAGTTATGAATGCATATTCTAATGCTTTTGCAAAATATGGTAAGTCTGTTGCCCAAATTCTTATTACAAGGGATGATTTTGACGGGAGAGCTAAATACATAAACATAAGAAACACTTTAAATGCTTTAATTGGAAATAATGTCACACCTATAATAAATGAGAATGATTCTGTTGCAATTGAAGAGATAAATTTCGGTGACAATGATACTTTGGCAGCATTAGTTGCCGCAGCGATGGATGCAGAAAAGTTAGTTATTTTTACGGATGTTGACGGTTTTTACGATGGACATTCATCCAACTCTTCTGTTATTCCAAGAATCGAAAAAATTACTGAAGAAATTGAGAACTTGGCTACGAGTAGTTCTTCAAGCGGGAAAGGTACTGGTGGTATGAAAACAAAAATAATTGCTGCGAAAATAGCTGTTGCTTCAGGAGTTGATACGATAATTACAAACGGTTTGAAACTTAATTTATTGAAAGAAATTATCTCAGGGTGTCAGGTAGGTACGATTATTAAGGCAAAAAAACGCTGTCTTGGAGCAAAAAAAATGTGGATAGCTTTCAGCAAGAAACCGAAAGGAACAATTTTTATTGATGCTAAGGCGTCAGAAATTGTGATAAGTAAGGGGAAAAGTCTTCTTGCTGTAGGAATAACAAAAGTAAATGGAATTTTTAAAAGAGGCGATACTGTTAACATTTCTGACGCTGAAACTAAAAAAGATTTTGCAAGAGGTTTAACTAATTATGACAGTGAGGATGTTGAAAAAATAAAAGGTAAAAAAACTTCCGAAATGAAAAAAATTATAGATGTAACTGATGATGTAGTTATACATCGTGATAATTTAGTTCTATTATGGCAAAAGAACTAGAATCTGTTCATACTAATATGGGGAAACATAACAGATTGCAAGGAGGGCAAGATTGAAGGATAAATATAAACTTTGGATTACAGTACTACTTTTAATTGTGGTAGTAATTCTTACTGTAAGTACACTTCTTAAAGTAACTCCGGAAAAAGTATCAAAATTATTGGCACGTCAAATTGTAGAACAACAACAGTATGGAAATACTACTTCTCAACAAGCGTCTCCTCAAGATGAAAATAATAATATTTCCGATGGAACTTAAACCTGTTAATGAAAGTGAAGAAGTCAAAGCAGATGAAAGCAATAGATGCCAGCGCTTAGTTAACTCTAGTATTAAATTAGAGTAAGATTAGCTATTCTTGTAAGTAATTTTTTCCATTGTCCATTGTCAAATAAAATGACAAGTTTTAAATTGTCTCCTATACCATTTTTTTCAATAATTTTGCCTTTGCCAAAAACCGGATGTAAAACCACTGCTCCTATTTTGTATGGACTCAAATCTCCGTCTGAAATGTAAAATGGTTCATCTTTTGTTATTTCGTCATTAGGTGGTATGTAGTCGTAAGTGTTATCGTTTCTGTACACTGTTTCAGCTTTAGAATAATTTTTATTAAAACTGTTGCTCCATTTTGTTTTATTAAATGGTTGACTAAAATTATTTTGAAAATTTTGTTTTCTTTGTGCAAACTCGGTTTTAAAGCCTGCTTCAGTAATAAAACGTGACGGCATACTCCACTTTGTTTTACCGTAAACAGTTCTTTCTGGTGACCAGCATAAATATAAATGCTTTTTTGCTCTTGTCATTCCAACATACATAAGTCTTCTTTCTTCTTCTAATTCTTCTTGATTGTAAGCAGATTCACCTATTGGGAATAATCCTTCTTCAAGTCCGCATATAAATACATTATCAAATTCTAATCCTTTGGCTAAATGTAGAGTCATTAGAGTGGCTTTCCCTTTTGATTCATCAAAAGAATCTATGTCGCTTATCAAAGACACTTGTGTTAAATATCCAGCCAACGATTTATCTGGTGAGCGGTTTTCAAAGTCGCTGGCAGCAGAAATTAATTCTTGTATGTTTTCTATTTTTGTTTTAGATTCAGGTGTGTTTTCAGTTTCAAGCTCTTTTAAATATCCTGATTGTGTTATAACTTTTTCGGTTATTTCTTTAACAGAAGCATTATTTTTTAATTCAATGAATGCTTTTACAAGTTGTGCAAAGGAATTTAAAGCAACAACTACCCCTTTAGATAAACCTGCTTCATGAGCAAAAGGTATGGCTTGCCATATAGATATGTTTTTAAGAAGTGCAAATCTTTCAAGCGTTTCTATTGATGTTTTTCCAATACCTCTTTTTGGAATATTTATAATTCTTTTAAAACTTACATTATCGTTTTGATTATGTATAAGTTTTAAATAAGCCATAATATCTTTAATCTCTGCGCGATCATAAAATCTCAAGGTTCCTATAACGGTGTAAGGGATACCCATTCTTCTAAATGCATCTTCAAATGTACGAGACTGTGCATTTGTTCTGTAAAAAATAGCAAAATCTGAAAGTTTATATTTATTATTATATGTGTTTAAAGAAATTAAATTAACGACTTTTGCTGCTTCGTCGTTTTCGTTTGCAGCTTTCAAAACTCTTACAGATCCATCATCAGGATTTTGTGTCCATAGTTGCTTATTTATCCTTGCAGTGTTATGTTTTACAACTTGATAAGCCACTGACAAAATTTTTGGCGTTGATCTATAATTTTGTTCCAATTTTACTGATTTTGAATTTGGATAGTCTTTTTCAAAATCTAAGATATTATTTATATCAGCGCCTCTCCATGAATAAACTGATTGATCATCATCACCGCAGACACATATATTATGATGTTTTCCTGCAAATAGTTTTACAAACATATACTGTGCATGGTTTGTATCTTGATATTCGTCAACCATAATATATCTGTATTTTTCCTGGTAATACTCTAACAATGTTGGATACTGTTGCAAAGTTGAAACAGTACGCATTATCAAGTCGCCAAAATCCAAAGCGCCTGTTCTTTCCAGTTTTTTTTGATAAAGTTCATAAACTTTTGCTATCGTAGTTCCGAAAAAATCACCGATATTTTCGGCGTCAGTTGCCATATTAGCTGGAGATTTCAATTCATCCTTTGCACGGCTTATTTTATTTACTATGCTTGAAATTTTAAATTTCTTCTCATCAATATTTAGTTCTTTCATACAGTCTTTAACTACATTTTTCTGATCGGCAAAATCGTATATTAAAAAATTGGGACTTAAACTAATTTTTGAAGCTTCAACACGCAAAAAATATACACAAAATGAATGAAATGTTGATATCCATACGTTTGAACCTGTTTGAGGAGATAAATCGACTATTCTTTTTTTCATTTCTGCAGCAGCTTTGTTGGTAAAAGTTACAGCCAAGATAGACCAAGGCGCAATACCTAAAGAAAGCAAATGTGCAATTCTTTGTGTGATAACTCTAGTTTTGCCTGTTCCTGCGCCTGCAAAGATTATTAAAGGACCTTCAGTGCAAAGTACAGCTTCCGATTGGGAAGAATTTAAATTTTTAGTTAATGTTTCTTTCATTGTACTCATTATACCATATCTAAAAAATTTTGATATTATTTAGAATACAATTTGTACTAGTGCAAAAAACCATAAATGCGCCTCTGCACAGTAAATCCGTTTCCTTCTCCCTTTTGCCTAATAGAATAACAAAAGAGATTATGTTTTCTTACAAAGAGTTGAAATCAAAAATGTAAAAGGATTTTTACTCCTAAAGACTTCATTTTAAAACAGTCGCTTCTTGAGTTCGTAAAATTCATTTATGGTATGAGATCGTACAAAAATTTGACAAAATGAGAAATATATTATACACTTTTGGCATAAGGAACAGGGGAATGAGAAGCAGACAGACTCCGACTTTTAGACAATGGCTTAAAAATTTAGATTATGTTGTTGCCATTGTTATATTTCGCAATATTGAAAAATTAGAAAAGGTAATTTCTCAAATTGTAAGTCTATCGGAAATGGTATTCATGAGCAGAAAATAGACTTTCAAAAAGGGTATAGGTTGTATTTTACAAATATTAACGGCGAAATTATAGTTTTACTTGTCGGTGGAAACAAGTCAACGCAAGATAGAGATATACTAAAAGCAAAAGAATTAAAAGGATTATTATCGGAGGCTTAATAATGAAAAGAAAAATAGAACTAACAGACGTATGGGAAACCTTTGTAACAGAACTTAACACTCCAAAGAAGATGAAAGAGTTTATTGATGGAGCAAACAAAGCCTATAATATGACGCAAGATCCAGACGTTATATTTTCAGCTTTACGCATTATTGCTATGGCAAATGGCAATATCTCAAAACTTGCCAGAAACGCAAAGGTAGAACGCAGAAGCGTATATAATATGTTTAAAAAAGGTAGTAATCCGACTTTTAGAAATGTTGCCTCTATTTCGCAAAACTTAGGTGTAAATATACATTTGTCTTTGTCTAGCACATGTAATTAAATGGGAATAGTAAATCTTAAGACTGACGACTTTAAGAAGAAGTTAAAAGAGTTTTGGCAGTTGACTTTAGAAAACTGTTTTTTTATATCTTCAATCGATCCTAGCAATAGATAGACATCTAAAAATCAAAAATAAGGTAATAATGGCTGTAAATGACAAGAACTTTAAAAACGCTTCTTTTTGTATAAAGGGCGGGAAGTTTTTTATCCAAGATGATGGGCAAAAAGGCAAAGAAAATACTTGTCGTCTTCTCTTTATGGAAACCAAAACTGGGAAAGAATGGTGGGATAAAAACAAGATTACAAAGAAGATATCTAGCGAAAAACCTGATTTTATATTTGAAACATCCACCGGAAAAACCATTGGATTAGAGATAGTAAATCTGGTTATCACAAAACAGAGAAATATCATGCCACAGCGGCATTACTAACTATTGCCAATAAAGTCTGTCAGTACTTCAAAAAAGAAAAAGGTATTGCTTTGTCTATACTTATTGATATTTATGATGAGAGAAAATTTAGTGGCAACTCCCAAGACCGTCTCAGCTATTGTTATGACCCAGGTTTTAAACATTTAGAAGTGCCGGAAAATGATATCAAAAATGCGATTATAGCGGAGATTTCAAAGGAAGATGTTCCTGCATGGGGAGTTAGTAAAAGATATTATATAGAACTTCCTCCGTACAAGTTTAGAATTAATGTTGATAGATTTTTCGAGCCATACACTTGCCCTGCCCATATTAACAATAGCGGAATGCTTAGAGAAGACCCATTTGACGAACTTCAAGGTGTGATAAATAGTAAAAACGAAAAATACAAAATATACACAGAAAAATGTGATGAGTGTGACCTTCTTGTCGTTTCTGATGATAGTAGTACCGGGAACTTTGTACTTTTTTCAGACAAAATAAAGAAATATAAATTTGTTTCAGTGTTTAAGAATGTATATTTGCTTGAGTTGGAAAGTAGATTTGGAAGTAATTTATTAAAACAACAAAATTAAAAAATAAAAACAGCTTGACAAAATTAGTAAAAAACATTATATGAAAACAAGCAAAATAGTGGTTAAAGATGATAAAGTTGTAAGCGTGTCCGTACCTGTGTATTTCTTTGCTTTTAAAGAAGATCCAAACAAACACGTTTACGCAGAGTGTCCGTCATTAGAACTTACAACATATGGTGTACAAACCTCATAACATAATAGACTGTAGAATGTTAAGTTGTTAAATTAAAAAACTTTGAAGTATAATCAAATGGCGTTTGATTAACCCCTCATGCAGCTTTTTCGTATTATACCAAACCAAATACTTCTTTAAATCCCAATTAACAACTTCAACATCTTTCTCCCTATATTCATAAACGTCCAAAAATATTAATGCAACGCATGTTGTTGTTTCCGAGAGGAAACTTCAAATAAAGATTTTCCATTACAAAATAAGATTGTAAAGACAGTTTCTTATTTTTGCCAACCTTATCTTCTTGGGAGAAAGGCAGCGTAAAGGATCCCAATGGGTTTATTAGGTGTTTTTGCCTAAAAGAACTAATTTTGATAGTATATTTGATAGTATAGATGAAAGCAACATTGCAAACATAGAATCTTAACTTAACGACAGGTTTCGCAGGTGATTATTTTACCTCTAATGAGGTTTTTGATTTTACTGTTGCACTAGTTGATTTGAATTTATGTTGTCCCATTTGTTGTTCAAGATTAGTGTTTGATTATAGAATAGTAAGTATTTCTGGGAAAAAATTCACTAATAGCAGTCTTGTTAAAATTTGATATAGTGAAAATGGATATGGGAAGTAGAATGGAAAGAATTTTACGTATGTTTATTATGATCTAATGGAGGGGAAATATGGATATTTTACTTGAAAGAAAAAGCGTTCGAAAATATACGAACGAAGATGTCAAAAAATGGGATTTAGATTATATTTTGCGTGCTGCGATGTCTGCGCCTACCGCAAGAAATACAAGATGTTATTCTTTTATTGTGATAAAGGATAAAGAAACACATAAAAAGATTGCTGCAGTACATAAAGCTGCGCAAATGGTTCTTCAAGCGCCACTTACAATTTTAGTTGTAGGTGATCAAAATATTGCTTTTGAAGGATATTTACCGCAGGATTGTTCAGCAGCAACTCAAAATATTCTTCTTGCTGCTACTGCAAAGAGGTACGGATCAGTTTGGTGCGGCGTTTATTCAAACGAGGAAAGGTCAAAAGCCATAGAAAAACTTTTTAATCTGCCTGAAAATATAAAAGCTTTTTCTCTTGTTGTTATAGGAAAATCAGCAGATAATAAGCCACCAAAAAACGGCTGGCAGCCTGAAAAGATTAAATATGAGGCTTGGAAATGATAAAACAACATATAACAAATCATTTAAACAAGATAGTAGCAGGATATTTACGGACTAAAGGAATAATGGACAGTTTGAAATTCAGTGTAAAAGTTCCACCAAAAAATATTGATGCTGACTTTGCTGTAAATGCAGCAATGCTTATAGCAAAAAAGATTAAAACAAATCCTAGAATTGCTGCGCAGGAACTTATAGATATTATTGTTAAGGATATTCCTGATATTATAGAAAAAGCTGAAATATCTGGAACAGGCTTTATTAATTTGCGCATTAAAGATGAGGTTTTGTATAAAGAACTTTGTGCTATTGTTAATGAGAAAAACAAATACGGTAGCTTTACAGAAAACAATAAAGAAAAAATTATGGTGGAATTTGTTTCAGCAAACCCTACAGGTCCTTTACATATTGGACACGGACGAGGAGCTGCAATAGGCGATTCTCTTGCAAGAATATTAAAGCATTTAGGATATAACGTTACAAAAGAATACTATTTAAATGATGTTGGAAACCAAATGCTTGTTTTAGCAAAGTCTGTTGAAATTCGTTGTAGGCAGCTTAAAGGCGAAAAAATTGATTTCCCTGTAGATCACTATCAAGGTGATTATATAATTGATATTGCGAAGCGTTTGATTCTTGAGGGGAGAGATATAAATCATATAGATTTTAAGTATGAAGCAGTGAAAGATATTTTAAAAACAATAGAAGATGACTTAAAAGATTTTGATGTAGAATTTGATAACTGGTTTTCTGAGGCTAATATAGCTGCTGTTAAAGATAAAGATGGCAAAACTGAAGTTGATAAAACAAGTATGTATCTTCTTGCAAAAGAAGACGCTTATATAAAAGATGATGCTTTATGGCTTGCTACCACAAAATTCGGCGATGACAAAGATAGAGTTTTAAAGAGAAGTGATGGAAGATATACTTATCTTGCTTCAGATGTAGCGTATCATAAAAATAAGTTTGAAAGAGGTTTTACAAAACTAGTAAATCTTTGGGGAGCGGATCATCACGGTTATGTTGCAAGAATAAAAGCTTGCATAAAGATGTTTGGTTTTAGTAAAGAAGCATTAAACGTCATTCTTTACCAACTTGTTTCACTTGTAAGAGGCAGACAACCTGTGGCTATGTCAACGCGTACAGGTGAATTTGTAACTTTAAGAGAAGTTATAGATGAAGTTGGAAAAGATGCGTGTAGATTTTTCTTTTTACTACGCGATCCTGATTCTCAGCTTGAATTTGATTTAGAACTTGCAAAAAAACAGTCAAGTGAAAATCCTGTTTTTTATGTTCAATATGTAAATGCAAGATGTAATTCTATTGTAAAAGAGAGTACAAATAGAAGTGATATTATTACAGACATTAAAAATATAAATTTTGATTTGCTTAATACTAAAGAAGAAAGAGATTTAATAAAACAACTTGCAGCATTTTGCGATACTCTTGCTATGTCTGAAAAAACTATGAGTCCTCACTATTTTACGACATATTTAATGGAACTTGCAGATATGTATCATAAATTCTATGAAAAATGTCGCGTTTTAACCGATGATTCAAATCTTACTTCTGCAAGACTAAAACTCATTGAAGGCGTTATGATAATAGTTAAAAATGGGTTGAGTCTGCTAGGCGTTTCTACTCCTGATAAGATGTAAAAAGTAAATCCTGAATCAAATTTCAGGGAGACAGATAAAATATGCTGTAATTTCACGGCGAAGCGCCTAAACAGCGATCATTGCGGCAAAGCAAGAGATGGTGTTAAAAAAGCAAAGATTGCCACGCCTACTTCGTAGGCTCGCGATGACGGACAGGACAAAAAGAAAAGATTGTCGTAAGTCTTTTTGCATTGACGACCAATATCATAATACCGTGTCATACCCGAGTGTCTTTATCGGGTATCCAAGTTGTTGTAAGGTGTTAGTTAACGTGGATTCTCGCGAACGCGGGAATGACACCTTTTTTGCTGTCATTGCGCACTGCCGAAGGTAGGGAGGGTAAGGACAAAGTCCTGACGAAGCAATCTGTGTCGTTAAAAAAGCAAAGATTGCCACGAAAAACACGAAAGACTGTATTTTTCTTTCGTTGCTTTTGGCAGCGTGGAAGCAGTAATTGATGACAAACCCAAATGATAAAAACAATATGCAAAAAATAATTTCAGTAATCTTTACTCTGCTGTTATTTATATTATCAGTTCTTGCTGATGTATCTATAACTCCTTACGGAGCAGCTTCAACTATTTCTGGCAGTTGTTTCCTTTTAGAAGTAGAAGATTCAACTTTTCTTGTTGACTGCGGTCTTTTTATGTCTGATGAAAGTAACTCTATAGATGATGCAGAGTTAAAAAATAGGCAAATTCAACCAGAGCTTGTGAAAACAAAAGCACTCTTTTTAACGCATGCACATTTAGACCATAGTGGGAAAATTCCTCTTTTAATACAAAAAGGTTTTGACGGTAAAATATATTCAACTCAAGCTACCAAAGAACTTGCTTTAGCTCTTTTCAAAGACAGAAACGGATTCGATTTAATAAAAAGAAAATGGTTTTGGTCAAAAAGTCAAAAAGAAAGAGCTCAGAAAAATAACAGTATAGTTGTGGCACATTGGACTAATGGCTGCAAAGGAAACATAAAATCTGTTGAGTATTCTAAAGACGAAAAATTTCTTAATGATTTGGAAGAAAAAGAGAATATTAAATTTCTATTGTGTAAAAACTGTTGTGAAGAAGAAACTGCAAAGATAGAAGAGTATTTTGTTACAGCAAAGTATAATGAGGATATCAAAATTTCTGATAACTTTAAGGTAAAATTTATAAATGCTGGACATATACCGGGGTCTGCTAGTTTTATTTTCACAGTTGAAAATCAAAAAATTTTGTTTTCTGGAGATTTAGGAAGCGGTTATTCTAGATTTAATGGAGAGTTTGATATTCCAGAAACAGTTGATTTAATTTTTATGGAAGCTACTTATGGTATTGGTAAAAATGAATGCGGTGTGAAACAGTACAAACTTTTCAGAAATGATCTGGAAAAAGCACTTGCTGCGGGGAAAATTGTTTGGATTCCTGCTTTATCTTTTAATAGAACTCAGAAGATTTTATACGAATTAAAACTTATGCAGGACGAAGGGAGTTTGCCAAAAGATATTCCAATTTATTCTATTTCTCCTAGCGCTAATGGAATAACAGCTTTATATCAGAAAGAAGTTGAAGAAAGGGGAGATGGTTGGTTTTTAAACGATGTATATCAGACTGGTTCGATTCTTCCTAAGAATACAAAACTGCAGATTATAAGAAATTATACTTCACAAATGATTGTATTTTCTGCGAGTGGAGATATGGATAAAGGGAAATCTTTACAACTTTTACCAAGGCTTTTGCCAAGACGCGATGTTTTTGTAATGATAGTGAATTATGTAAGCCCACAAAGTAATGCAGGACTTTTGCTTAAAAATGGAAAAACGCGTTCAGGTATAAAAAGTCTTGCCAAAATAAAAAAATATGATGTTTTTTCAGACCATGCGGATTTTGATGGTTTACAAAAATGGCTTTCAAAACAGAATAAAGATGTTGAAATATATATAATACATTCAAATGAAAAGAATACACATGACATGGTAAAGTTTTTAAAGAGTAAAGGTTGGCAAAAAGTAAATGGTACAAAAATCGGAAAACTAATAAAATAAGGACTGGTATGTTTCAAAAAAAAACTGATAAAAATTTAAAATACAGCATAATAATAACAGCATGTTTTGTTCTTGTATCTGCGGGAATATACTTCACTAAAAATTTAAACTATTCTAGGGATGTCATTTTACAAAAAGCAAACAGCTATTATATAAACGAACAATATTTTATGGCTGCAAAATATTTTGATAAAGCTATATGTTTAGGTGCTTCAAGTATAGAATTATACAGAGATTACGGTACTTCTCTTTTAAATTTAGGGAATTATGATTTAGCAATAAAATATTTTAAACTTGTTATAAATCTTGAGCCAAATGATTTCGAAAATTATTATTGTATTGGCAATGTATTGTACCACAAAGCTTATGTATCTAATAGTAAAGAGAAATTTTTGCAGGCAGTTCAATATCTTGAAAAAGGTATAAACCTAAATCCAGAATCTGAAAAAATATATTTGCTCATAGGGCTGTGTTTTAGAAGTTGTAGTCTTCAGGAAAATGCAAGAACGTTTTACAGACAGGCTTTACTTGTGGGGAATTTTAGTCGTGCCGGTTTTTATAATTTAATTGGTAATACGTTTAGGGAAGAGGGCAAATATAAAGAAGCATTGTCATCTTATGAAAAAGCGATAAATGACGATCATTTATTTGTTGCTGCATATTGTAGTGTCGGCGATATGTATTTAAAATTAGACAATGATAAAGCAGCATTGTTAAATTACCATAAAGCGATAAAAATTGATAAAGATTTTATAAATCCGTATATAAACATTGCAAAGCTCTATTATGATAGAAACAGTTTCCATGAAGCAAAGAGCTGGTGTTTAAAGGCATTGGAAATAAATTCTAACAATGAAAAAGCAAATTATATTCTTGCTATGTCATACAAAGCTATGAGTATGAAAGAAGAATACGTTGAATATTTAAAAAAAGCAGCAGCTTGTGGCAGTGACAATGCTGTTTATGAAATAAGAAACAACGGAATTAATGAGGTGGATATGTCTTACATAATTAGGAAGCAATAAGAGGCGCAAATGTTTTATAACAAAAAATTGTTGTTTTTTGTAATCGTTTATGCTATGAGTGCGCTTCTTTACTATTTTGTTAACAAACAGCTTATGCTTACAGGTGTAATGTCTGGCTTCGTATTTGGTTCGCTTGTAATTTATGGTGCTGTTGTTATTTTTTGTTTTATAATGTCTTTGATACTTTCTCTTTTAGTTAAATATTCTTATACGGTAGGTTATTGGATATTTAAAATAAGGCAAAAGGCTATACTTTCAAAAGTTTTTTGGATAATTTTTACAGGACTTATCTATTTAGTAATATTTATTATTTTTCTTAAAGCTACGGAATATTAAATGAAATATCAATCTACTGTAAAACCTCTTTATACAAAATCACTTGATAATTTAGTTTTTTTAGATATAGAAACTACAGGACTCGATCCGGTAAAAGGTGCAAAGATAGTTGAAATTGCAATGCTTAAAGTTTGTAACGGCATTGAAGAAAAATATGAAAGTCTTGTAAATCCAGGACAGACTATACCTGTAGAATGTTCCAAAATCCACTTTATTTACGATGATATGGTAAGAAGCTCCCCGTCTTTTAGTAATATTGCAAAAGACGTTGTTTCTTTTATGGGGAATAATATTGTTGTATGCCATAATGCTTCTTTTGATTTATTTTTTGTTTGCAGAGAACTTTATCAGGCAGGGGTATTCATAAAAGATATTTATTATATAGATACTTTAAAACTTGCAAGACTGTACTTCAGTTTTGATTCAAATAAACTTGGCACTATAGCAAATACTATAGGTGTTGAAGTAGAACTAAGTCACAGAGCAATGGCAGATGTTTTAACAATGTTTTCAGTAGCAAAATATATGTTTGCAAATATATATAGGAAAGGCATAGATACAATAGAACCTACAATATATAAGTATAATCTAAATAGCTAAAATTTTCAATAAATGAAAATTATAGACTATTTAGTTTTGGCTTATAATCTTTTATAACAATTCTTATGAAAAATAACGATGGATAGCAATAAATAATACTTATTAAAGTTAATTAATATTAAAAACATCTAAAACATATTAAATAGTAATAAAAAATAAATAACAAAACTGTATAATATTCTTTAATATAAAAAGATAATATTTGACAAAATATAATAAAACTTGTATAATTTCAACAACAAATGAAAATTAATAATAAAGAAAAATAAAAAATGGAAAATAAAAACAATACATCTAAACAAATAATGGATATAAAAGAACTTTCCGAATATTTGGGAATTGGAAAGTCTAAGATATATAGTTTAATAAGAATGAAAAAAATTCCTGCTTCAAAAATCGGCAGGCAGTATAGATTTTCTAAAGATATTGTTGATAGTTGGCTTAAAGATAAAATAATTACAAAAAGAGAAAATATCTTTCAAAATAATAATATAACCCCGGTGAATTCCGGTGAAAATAAATAAAAACACTTACAGGAGGTGTGCAATGGCAGAAAAAGTACAAAAAGTAGGAGTAAAAAGAGAATCAGGGTATCTTTATTTCATCGATAAACAGGGTGATGTTTCGAGGGCTTTAATGGCAAGAGGTGGAAAGAAAGGTGGAAAGCCGTCAAAAGTAACAAAAGTAGGTGTAAAAAAAGAGACAGGATATCTTTATTTTATTGATAAACAGGGCGATATTTCAAGATCAATTATGAGCAGAGGTGGCAAGAAAAAAGCAAAAAAATCTACTAAAAAAGCTATTAAGAAAACGGTAAAAAAAGCTGTAAAGAAAGTTATTAAAAAGGCAGCAAAGAAGGGTAAGAAGAAATAATCTTAAATAATCTTAAAAAATAATCTTTTTAATGGCTTCGGTAGTTATATTCTACCGAAGCTTTTTTGTTGTTTTGAAATATTTTTGTTATAATGTGCCTCAATTTAAAAATTTATTATTGTTTCTTTGTAGAATAAAATAATATTTATCCTACAGAGGAATTTTTGGATTTATTAATGAAAAATTTTTCAGTGGTAATACTTGGGGCGGGTGCGGGTACAAGAATAAAATCTTCTTTGCCTAAAATTATGCATAAACTTTCGGGAAAGCCTTTGATAAAGTGGGTTATTGATTCTGTTTCTGCTTTAAAGCCTGATAATATAGTTCTTGTGCTTGGACACGGTGCTGAAATTATTGAAAAATCTTTGTCGGAAAGCAATGTAAAAATTGTTTATCAAAAAAAACAGCTTGGTTCAGCGCATGCTGTAATGCAGTCCAAGAAAGTTTTAAAAAATTATGAAGGTAATATTTTAGTTGTAAGTGCAGATGTGCCTTTAGTTAAACCTTCTACTTTATTGTCTTTGATAAAGAATAATGTGAAAACTGGTGTTTCAGTTACAGTTTTAGCTGCGGAAGTTGAAAATCCTTTTGGGTATGGTAGAATTGTAAGAAATGGTAGATTTTTAGAAAAGATAGTTGAGGAAAAAGATGCAACTTTGAATGAAAGACAAATAAAAGAAATAAATTCAGGTATTTATTGTTTTGATAAAAATTTGTGGAAAGCTCTTTCAAACGTACAACCTAATAATGCAAAAAAAGAGTATTATGTAACTGATACTATTGCTATACTTAAAAATTTGGGTAAACAAGCTTCTTTAATTATAGTTAAAGAAAATTGTGAAGTTAAAGGGATAAATAATAGAGTAGAGCTTTCACAAGCTGAGAATATATTAAAAAACAGAAAAATAAGAGAACTTTTAGATAACGGTGTCACTATTGTTGATACAAATAATGTTTATATATCTTACGATGCAAAAATTGGTACAGATACAATTATTTACCCTGGTGCATTTATAGATGTAGGTGTTTCGATAGGTAAGAATTG
Source organism: Endomicrobium sp. (assembly GCA_031289585.1). Taxonomy (GTDB): domain Bacteria; phylum Elusimicrobiota; class Endomicrobiia; order Endomicrobiales; family Endomicrobiaceae; genus Endomicrobiellum. Next base: position 18,863 of record JAITPF010000037.1, read on the forward strand.
TGTAATAAAAGGTGCAAGCTATATAATAAATTCCAAAATCGGTGATGAAAATATTATATTATATTCTTATGTTGATGGTGCGGTTATAGATAAAAAAGTTAAAATAGGCCCTTTTTCGCATATAAGACCGGGTTCAGTTTTACAAGAAAATGTTAAGGTAGGTAATTTTTCAGAGACAAAAAAATCTGTGATATCAAAGAATTCCAAAGTTAACCATCTTTCGTATATAGGTGATGCACAGGTGGGTGAAGATGTTAATATAGGTGCAGGAACAATAACTTGTAATTATGATGGTTTGAGGAAACATCAAACTGTTATAGGTTCAAAATCGTTTATTGGTTCAAATGTAAATTTTATAGCTCCAGTTAAAATAGGGCAAGGAGTTTTGATTGCGGCAGGTTCAACTATAACGCGCGATGTTTCGTCTGGTAAACTTGCAATAGCAAGGGTAAGACAACAAGAAATAGAACGCAAAAAAATCAGAAAATAAAATAAAGAGGTATTATGAAGCTTAAGATTATTTCAGGCAACGCTAACATAGAACTTGCAAAACAAATTGTAAAAAAGCTCGGAGTAGAGTTGAGTGAAGCAAAAGTTGAGCGTTTTAGTGATGGTGAAGTGCAAGTTAAAATTGTTGATAATGTAAGAGGGGCGGATTGCTATGTAATTCAACCTACTTGTCCTCCTGTTAATGAAAATTTAATGGAACTTTTAATTATTGCGGATGCATTAAAAAGAGCATCGGCAAAAAGAATAACGGCTGTTGTTCCTTACTACGGCTATGGCAGACAGGATAGAAAAGCTGAGCCTAGAGTTCCTATTACAGCAAGACTTGTTGCAAACCTTTTTGCCACAGCGGGTATTACAAGAGTCTTAACAATGGATTTGCATGCAGGGCAAATCCAAGGTTTCTTTGATATTCCTGTTGATCATCTTTATGGGAAGCCTGTAATTTTGAGTTATTTTAAAGAAAAAAATCTAAGTGATGTTGTAATTGTTTCACCTGATGCTGGTGGTGTTGAAAGAGCAAGATCTTTTGCCAAACATTTTAACGCTGAATTGGCAATTGTTGATAAAAGAAGACCTCGTCCGAATGAAGCGTCGATTATGAATATTATCGGTGAAGTTAAAGGAAAAGCTTGTATAATTTTAGACGATTTGGTTGACACTGCTGGAACTTTAGCAAAGGTTGCAGAAGCAATCAAAGAAAAAGGGGCAGCAAAAATTTTTGCTGCTGCATCTCATGGAGTTCTTTCAGGAGCGGCTAAGCAGAGTATTCAGGATTCATGCATAGAAGAGCTTATTACAACAGATTCAATCCCATTGTCAAAAGAAGGACCAGTTAAAAAAATAGTTGTTTTAAGTGTTGCTCCAATTTTAGCTGAAGCGATAATGAGAATTTCAAATGATGAATCAATAAGTGCTTTATTTGTATAATAGTTGTTATTGTAAACAGGACTCTAAATCAATCGTTTTTTTGTTGTCATAAAAAAAATCGCATGAAAACTAAAAGCGTCAGTCCGTAGCAGTTGACTGCAAATTCCAAGGGCTATAAATAAGCAGGCCAGGCTATGTAGTTAAATAAATATAATTGTAGTATAACACATAAATGGAGGATTTCAATGAAGGAAGTAATTTTGGATGTGGAAGTAAGAACGATGGGTTCAAAAGGAAATCTTGCAATTTTGAGAAAAGACGGGAAAATTCCTGCAGTATTTTACGGAAAAGACATTAAATCTGAATCTATAGCTGTCAACTCAAAAGCTTTTGTTTCAATAATAGAAGCAAATGGAGCAAACGTAATTATAGATTTAAACTTTAAAGATGGAAAAAAAGCGGTAATAGTAAAATCATTGCAAAAAGATGTTTTAACTCAAAATCCAATACATATAGATTTTCAAGCAATTTCTCTTGAAGATAAAGTTGAAGTGTTGGTTCCTATCCATATCGATGGTGTTGCTGATGGAGTGAAAAACTTCGGTGGTGTTATGGAATTTATAGTAAGAGAAATTAAAATAAAGGCATTGCCTAAGAATATTCCTCAAAGGATTAGTATTGATGTTAGTGCTTTGGGTATAGGGCATGGAATAACAGTTGCAGATTTGCCTAAATTAGATGGAGTACAATATGTTCAGGATTCATCAATGTTGATAGTTCATGTTGTATCTGTTACTGTTGAAGAAGAAAAACCTGTGGCAGTTGAAGGAACTGAAGCAACTCAGCCTGAAGTAATTAGCAAAGGTAAGAAAGATAAAGAAGCTGAAGAAAATACAGTAGTATCTAGCGCTGGCGGAACAAAAAAATAATAAATTTTATATGCCAATTGAAAAAAGATTGTAATTTTGTATAGTTTTTTCAACAATTTTGTTATAAAGTAGATGAAATTTTCAATGACAAATAAACTGTGTTGTTTTAATTTATGATCAAACAAATTAAGCTTTTTGTAGGGCTTGGCAATCCAGGGCAAAAATACGAAAATGCCCGCCATAATCTAGGTTTCATTGTTTTAGATGAAATAGCATCATCAAAGTATCTTGATTTTAAAACTTGGAGTAATGTGGCGGATATTTCTTTTTATGAAGAAGCAAATTGTAAAAAATGGCTTTTAAAGCCTATAACTTTTATGAATCTTTCAGGAATTGCAGTTTCTTCTTTTGCAAGATATCATAAAATTGAACCTGAAGAGATTTTTGTTTTTTATGACGATTTTTCAGTGCTTCTTGGCGAATACAGAATAAGAATGTCAGGTTCTGCCGGCGGTCACAACGGAATAAGTTCTATAATAGATCATCTGCATACTAATAACTTCCCTAGAATGAAACTTGGCATAGGTCCACTTTCAAAATTTACCCAGATGTCTGATTTTGTACTGTCAAAATTTACACAAGAAGATAAAGAGAAAATAAGTTTAATAAAAGAAACTGCTGTTAATTTGTTTAATGAAATAAATATAGTAGGTCTTGGTAAGGCTGCTTCAAAATTAGCAAATAGAAAATGACAATTATTGAAAAAAAACAACATAATGCAAAAACAAAATGTGCCAAAGGATTTGTTAACGGTCCATGTGGAGGTTTTGTTAATGGAAAATGTGAAGCAGATCAAACAAAAGACTGTGCTTGGGTTTTGGTTTATAAAAGGTTAAAAAATGACAGGAATTTGGAAAAGTTTCTTAAATCATATATAGAGCCAAAGAGCAATCGCAGTCCGAAGGGGTTAGGTCAAAAATAGCCAACTGCAATGTTGCTCAAGATGAGTCAATTTGTTAGTTAACATGGATTCCTGCCTTTCGCAGGAATGACAACGAAGCCAAAGATGGGTTGCTAACAAGAGAGTTTACGCTCAAGTGTTTTAATGAGGGGCAGGAATGACGCTGTATTTTGCTGTCATTGCGAGGAGGGACAGAGGTCCCGACGAAGCAATCTATGCAGTTAGTAAAGGAAAGATTGCCACGTTGCTTCGCAACTCGTAATGACGAACAGAACTAAAAGGAAAGATTGCCACATTGCTTCGCAAACCCTCGCTGCCTTCGGCAGTGCGCAAATGACGGATAAAACAAAAAAATACCGTGCCATACCCGTAGAAGCTTAGCTTCAAACGTGTATCCATCCAAGTTGTTGTAAGATGTTAGTTAACATGGATTCCCGCGAATGCGGGAATGACACAACGAAATCAATGTAGATTCTCGCGGGAGTTTATTCTCAAGTGTCTTAATCGGGGACAGGAATGACAATGAAATCAAAATGGATGCGCCCCCGCCTTTGCAGAAAAGGTTATCTTCAAATATTTTAACCTTGCTGCTTTCGATAGTGCGCAATGACAACAGAATATCAGTGTCGCCAGCGAAAACGGAAAAGCCGGCAAAGCAAGCTGATTTCAATCTACGGACGTAGTAAATTCGTACCGGTTGACACAGTTATAGATAAAATAATTTATGACTTTAAAAGAACCATTAAAAAGTATAAGTCTTTGCATTATAACAGGTTTATTGGCGGTATGTTCATTTCCTAAAATAAACCTATTTTTTTTAGCGTGGATAGCATTTGTTCCTCTTAGTTTTGTCATAATCAAATCTAGATTAAAAACTTCCTTCTTTTACGGATTTTTTTCAGGATTTATTTTTAACATTGTAGGACTTTATTGGCTTATCCCAATGCTTCAATTTAATACAGATTCCTATGTGCAGGCAATAATTGCAGCTTGTGCTTTGTGGATATATCTTGCGTTGTACTGGGGTGCTTGGAGTTTATTTTTAAACCTTTCAAAAAAAGTTTTAAATTCAAATATTCTTATAATTCTTTCTAGCTCATGTATTTGGGTTTTACTAGAATACATAAGAACATATTTCCTTACGGGTTTTCCGTGGATGTTAATTGGGTATTCACAATTTAAGTTTATAGAAATCATACAAATAGCTGAATTTACAGGTGTATATGGTGTATCTTTTCTCATAATATTTTGTAATTTGTGTTTTTATTTTTGGATTTCTAAACCATTTATATATTGGAAATTGCCGATTAAAAAAATAGAGAAAATAAAAGAAGATAAATATTTATATATAGCATTAACCCTTATATTAGCAGCTTCAATATTTGGAGCATTCAGAGCTGATAAATTCAGATTTTTTGGTACTCAAGAATTCACTGTTGCTGTTGTACAGCCCAATATTAATCAATATAAAAAATGGGATCGTTATTATAAAGGTGATATTTTATCTGATCTTAAAAAATACGCTTTTAAAATTTCCGAAGTAAAGGCCGATTTAGTTTTATGGCCGGAAACCACTCTTATGGGTTTTGTTCCTGAAGATAGTCAACTATATGACTGTGCAAAACTTATAACAAAAACAGCAGGTGGTTTTAATATTATGGGTTCTCCGTATAATGATGAAAACGGAAACATATTTAATGCTGTTTTAGCTTTTGAAACCGGCAAAGTTTATAAAGCAGTACATAAAAAGAATCATTTGGTCCTCTTTGGAGAATATATTCCATTCAGATCTTTTTTTTCAAAATTTTTTGGCGTTTTAAATCAAATGGGAGATTTTACAAAAGGCGTTGATACAGAAATTTTTGACAATGGACAAATATGTGCTGGAGCAACTATATGTTCCGAGAATTTTTTCCCAGGTATTTCAAGAAAATTTGTTCTTTCTGGTGCAAAAGTTCTTACAAATCATACCAATGATGCTTGGTTTTTTGATACAGCAGCACCGTATCAGCATTTTATAATGAATATATTTAGAGCAGTTGAAACTCGCAAAGCTGTTATAGTGTCTGCAAACTCAGGGATTTCAGGAATCATTGAAGCGTCTGGTATAATTGTTGCAAAAACACCGTCATCAAAAAACGTTTTACTCACAGGTAATTTTCTTCAGAATAATTTCAAAACTTTCTATACAAACCGCGGCGATTTATTTATATATATGTGCGCTGGATTGTTGTTGATAATTATATTTTTATATTTGTCTGTCACTTTGGTGGGTGTTGTAATGGTCAAAAATCGTTGTTAGAAAAGTCCAGTTGCTATCTTTATTTTAAATATAAACTTTTTTACTCATAAAAAGGTGCGTTTTAGGTACAAAAGCTTAACAGGGTTAGTAAAAAACATTATTACTGTGTTCAAGCATTGTATGAGAGCAAGCAAAATAAACTTAAAAGACAATAAAATCGTTAGTGCGTATTTGCATGTTATTTTTTATCAGGATAAGGAAGATGGCGACATTGTTATTGCTAGATGCAACGCTTTGAATTTAGCAACACATGGAGATGATTTAACACATGCATGAAGAATGTTTGACGAATGCTTTTCTCTTTGGGTAGAAACAATTAATGACTACAACGAAGCAAAGGAAGCATTTGAAAGAACTCGGATGGAAAATAAATCAAGATTCTGCGGTATATCGTGTGAGCATTAACTACGAAATAAACAAAATAAAGGAAGATTATAAAATTGATAACATATCGGTGCATATGGTAGGAAATAAATCGCTTAATATATTATTACCCCGTATGGAGCAATTAAAGTGAGCTTTTTGGATTTTTTTGAGCAATAATTTTTAACCTTTATATCAGGCATTATTTTAAATGTAGGATGTTTAGAATGTAGATTAATATTACTAGACTACAGAAGACATATCTGCCCATTGGAATTATCCAGTTGCCCAAAGATTTAGAGTGCCCTTTTTGAATTTCTTCAATAACATTTTTCGATGGTATAATCCAAAAAATAAAAATGCCGCAAGTTAAAGCGCAAAACGGAATAAAATGAATCTCCAAAATATCCGTAAATCTACCAATATTGCTACATATAAAAGCATTACAAATTATAGCTACCAATATAGTAGTCCCGACAGCTAAATAGCGTGGCATTTTAAATTTACTTTGTGCTGCTTCAACTACAACCTCTAGTATGCTTATAAGCGAAGTAATCGCAGCAAAAAATACTGCTGTAAAGAAAATAATCATAAAGACTTGTCCAAAAGGTATGGTCTTAAAAATATCCGGCATTGTTATAAACATAAGAGAAGGACCCGCATTAATATTCTTACTGAAAGCAAACACAGCAGGAATTATCATTAAAGATGCAATTATTGAAGCCAGTGTATCTAAAACGACAATATTTCTTGCAGAAAAAACTATATCTTCGCTTTTCTTTGCGTAAGAACCGTAAACAACCATAATTGAACCGAAAATAGAAAGAGAATAAAAAGACTGTCCTAATGCAAAAATCCACGTTCTTGTATTAAACAAGAACTCCCATCTTGGGACAAAAAGATATTTATATCCTTCAAAAGCTCCAGGTAAAAAAGCAACTCTTACAACTAAAATTAAAAAAAGAATTAGAAATGCAGGGATCATAAATTTACTTACTCTCTCAATGCCATTTTCAATTCCTTTGATCATAGCAATGCCTACTAGGACCAGAGTCATAATAACCCATAATAACACTTGGTTATTGGCGACTAAATCAAAATATTGTGTACTGTTAGATGTAATAAAAGCTGACCCGGTCAGTGCCCCTGTCAAAAAGCGCATAATCCAAGATACTACTACTGTATAACCTAAAGATATTGTTAAAACAACTAAAACAGAAAACCATCCAAAACATTCTCCTATTGTTCCTTTGTTACCTCTTAGCTCTAAAGCTTTTTTAAAAGCACCTACAGGACCTGTTCCGGTAAGTCTGCCGATAGTAATTTCTCCGATTACTGCAGTAAAGCCTAAGACAGCCACACAGATAATATATGGAATTAAAAATACTGCTCCGCCAAGCTCTCCTATACGATATGGAAACAGCCAAATATTGCCCATACCGATAGCTGAACCTGCAGCAGCAAAAATAAACCCCCATTTCGATGAAAACAAATCTTTGACAGAATTTGGCATTGTTGTTCCCTATTAGTGTTTGTTTATGTAAAAAAATATATTATAACAAAATATTTTAATTAATAATAATTTGTATTTAGGTGTATGATTTGACATTGATATAAAAAGTTTGTAAAACTAAAACAAAGGAAAATATGAAACAGTCATTATGTAATAAACATGATATACATAATGGGGAGCAAGACAAGACAGATATTCTTTAAAATTTCTTTTTTACTGGCTATCAAGAGAAGGCTCAGTTCACCGGAAACATACAGAAAACTTGCATTTCCATTTAAAGCAATTAATCTCGAACCCCTTAAAGGGTATTATAGAGTTATTTTTTGCTATCAACCAAAAGAAAAGAAACAATCGAAACATAACAAATATAAAAAAACTAGAGTCTATTGTAAAAAAACAATAGGTATTTTTTCCTGTTGTCATTTAAGATAGGATCTATTGAAAAATTAATAAGGAGGTGTTATAAAACGAATTAAAAAAGGAAGAGGAGGAAAAGGAAATGGGAAAAAAGGAAGGAAGTATGAAAAGAATGATGATTATAAGTATGGTAGTAGTAGGTTTATCAGTTTTACATGTTTCTGTGTACGGAGGAGGATGGCAGTCTAGTAGTGCTCGAGAAGCGAACGTTGCTGATGCTGATCTCGCCGCCGCCACCGTTTTTGTCCCCGTCATTGAAGCCCATCCCGATGTCTTTGGTCTCGCCCTTGCAAGCATCCGCCGAGGCTCTGTCGCATAAGGATCAGGATGAGAGTAGAGGGAGAAGGATGATGATGTCCATCTAACTTTAATAGTAGCAAAGAGAAGAAAAAAACGTCTTGTCATTCTCGCAAAAACGGATATCTAAGTTGTAAAAGTCTTAAAATAGATGCCTAGCGGAATTTATTTTCAGAAGCGGGAGTGACAAGACAAATAAATACTGTATCATACGCCCTTGAAAGCATTGACTCTAATTACAGCATACTTTGTATATATGCCTATTAAAAAATAAAACTAATGTCCTTTTTAACATATCCCAACCTTGCTATATCTCTTCGTCCTTCTATTGAATCTTGCCAAATTATCCTTTGTTTTTTTGTATACATGTTGTATAATTAAACCTATAACTCAACATTTATAAAGAGGGTTAAACCATACCTTATGGAAAGTACGGGCGTAAGCCCGTAGCAGTTGACGACCATTATGACCATTTTGATTATTGATATTTAATTTATTTATTGTTATATAATTGTTATATTCTTTTATAGGAGTAAAGCGAATGGTATCAAATTACAATAAATTTGAAGCAGTATGTCGAATTCTAAAAGAAAATAATTTTGATGAATCAAAACTAATTCCAATTTTTCAAGCAGTCCAGGAAGTGTATAAATATCTGTCCGAAGAAGTCTTAACTTTTATAGCATCTTCTTTAAATATATCTCCTGCAAAGGTATATGGTGTTGCAACTTTTTTTGCACATTTTACATTAAAACCTAAAGGCAAAAATATTATAAAAGTTTGTGATGGAACAGCTTGTCATGTAAAAAAGTCTGCTAATCTTATAGATGCAATAAAAAAGAAATTAGATCTGAAAGAAAATGAAAGTTCTACGAAGGATATGCTTTTTACAATTGAGATTGTTGCATGTCTTGGAGCATGTGGACTTGCACCTGTTCTTGTTATGAATGAAGAAGTTCATGGGCAGATGACTTCTGATAAAGTTATTGGCCTAATTGATGAAGTACTCAAACAAGAAGGGGGAAAATAATGATAGATTTAGATAATATAACACAGATGGTTCAAACTGCTGGGCGGAATATAACTAAAAGAGTTATTGTTTGCGCTGGTACAGGCTGTGTGGCGAATGGTTCTCTTAAAGTTTTTAAAAGTTTAGTAGATACAGCGCGCAAATTGGGAATAGATGCTCATGTTAAATTGAAAGAGGAAACTAAAGGTTCATTTTTCTCAAAAAGCGGTTGCCAGGGATTTTGTCAAAATGGGCCACTTATAAATATTTTGCCGACGGGAATCCTTTATACAAAAGTTAAAGTTGATGATGTAAAGGAGATTTTGGAAAAGAGCATTAAAAATGATGAGCTTATAGACAGACTTTGTTATCATGTTGGTGGCAAAATATGTAAAGGCCAGGCAGAAATTCCATTTTATCAAAAACAGTATAGGATGGTTCTTAAACAATGTGGTGTTATAGATCCTGAGAATATTAAAGAATATATTTCAGATGGTGGATATATAGCTGCAAGAAAAGCTTGTACAGAAATGACTGATGAAGAGATATGCAATGTGGTTTTAGCATCAGGTTTAAGAGGACGTGGTGGCGCTGGATTTCTGACCGGTAAAAAGTGGGATCTAAGTAGAAAACAAACATCTTCGAAAAAATATATGATTTGTAACGGCGATGAAGGAGATCCTGGCGCATTTATGGACAGAAGCGTTATGGAAGGAAATCCTCATAGTATTATAGAAGGTTTGATAATTGCAGCAAAAGCTACAGGAGCTGATGAAGGGTATATATATGTAAGAACAGAGTATGCTTTTGCTGTCGATAGAATGAGAAAGGCAGTAAAAGACGCAACTGATATTGGAATTTTAGGAGACAATATTTTTGGTTCAACTCATAATTTTAGACTTCATGTTATGGAAGGGGCAGGTGCTTTTGTATGTGGTGAAGAAACTGCATTAATAGCTTCAATTGAAGGAAAACGAGGAATGCCTTCGCCAAAACCACCGTTCCCATCGCAAAGTGGATTATGGGGAAAGCCTACAACAATAAATAATGTTGAGACGCTTGCTACTATTCCTATTATAATAAACTATGGAGCAGACTCTTTTCGAAAGATTGGAACTGAAACTTCCCCGGGAACAAAAATATTTGCTTTAACAGGAAATGTTGAAAATACAGGTCTTATTGAAGTTCCTTTAGGGACTACTTTAAGACATATAATATTTGATATTGCCGGCGGAGTTACAGATGAAAAAGATGAAATTAAAGAAGATAATTTTAAAGCTGTTCAAATAGGAGGTCCTTCAGGTGGATGTCTAACTAAAGAACATCTTGATCTTTCATTGGATTTTGATTCTTTAAAAAAAGTTGGTGCTATGGTGGGATCGGGTGGACTTGTAGTAATGAGTAAAGATAATTGTATGGTAAATGTTTCGAAATTTTTTATGCAGTTTATGCAAAATGAGTCTTGTGGCAAATGTGTTTTATGTCGAGAAGGAACAAGACAAATGTTTTTAATGCTTGAAGATATTACTGAAGGCAGAGCAGATGAAAATACTATTTTGCTTTTAGAAAAACTTGCCAAAGCTGTTCAGATAGGATCTCTTTGTGGTCTTGGTAAAACTGCGCCTAATCCTATTTTATCGACTTTAAAATATTTTAGACAAGAGTATGATGCTCATGTTAGAGAAAAGAAATGTCCTGCAGGAGAATGTGCAAAACTATTAAGCTATAGAATAACTGATAAATGTGTTGGTTGTACAGTTTGTGCAACAAAATGCCCTGTTAAAGCAATAAGCGGTGAGAGAGGATGTCAGCATAAGATTGATACTACAAAGTGTATTAAGTGTGGTATTTGTGGGGCCTTGTGCAAATTTAGCGCTGTGGCAAGGGGTTAATGAATGGAAAAATATTTGACGATAAATAGCAAGAAAGTTGTATTTGATAGCGAGAAAAACCTTTTAGAAGTCATAAGAAAAGAAAATATAGAACTACCAACATTTTGTTATCATCCTGAACTTAGTGTTCAAGGTTCGTGCAGACTTTGTATGGTAGAAGTTGACAGAAAAGGGATTCTGTCTGCGTGTTCTACTCCTCCCGAAACTGGAATGGAAATCAAGACAAATACTGAACAAATAATAGAAATGAGAAAAATTATAGTAGAACTTTTGCTTGCAAATCATGATAGAGAATGTACGACGTGCGCAAAAAGTGAAAGTTGCAAGCTTCAAACTTTAGCAAGAAGACTTGGTATTAATGAATTAAGGTTTAAAAACGTTATGCATAAAGAATCTAAAGATGTGTCAACGTACTCTTTAGTAAGAGAACCAAGCAAATGTGTTCTTTGTGGTGATTGTGTAAGATTTTGTGACGAAATACAAAGTGTAGGTGCATTAGGCTTTGTCGGGCGAGGATCAAAATCTGTAGTTTGTCCTAGTTTTGGAAAGGTTTTAGCATCATCGGAGTGCGTTTACTGTGGGCAGTGTGCAAGGGTATGCCCTACAGGTGCAATTGTGCCTAAGTCAGAAGTTAATTATGTATGGAAGGCTTTAAGCGATCCAAAGAAAAAAGTTATAATTGCAATAGCTCCTGCAGTAAGGGCGGCAATTGGTGAAGTGTTTGGTTTAGCTGGTGAGAATGGAACTGAAGTGGCAGGAAAAGTTGTAACAGCTTTGCGCACTATGGGGTTTGCAAAAATCTTTGATGTTTCTTTTACGGCAGATATGACAATAGTTGAGGAAGCAAATGAGTTTATAGACCGTTTGAGTAAAGACGATGATATTCCTATGTTTACTTCATGTTGTCCTGCATGGGTGAAATTTGTAGAGCAGTATTATCCTGATTTTCTTCAAAATCTTTCAACTTGTCGTTCTCCTCAAGGAATGTACGGTTCTATTGCAAGAAGAATTATGCCTGAAATGCTTGAAATTCCAAAAGAGGATTTAATTGTAGTTTCAGTAATGCCCTGTACGGCAAAAAAGTATGAAGCTAGAAGACCAGAGCTTGCAAAAGATGGAATTATAGATATTGATTATGTTTTAACTACGCAGGAACTTGCTATGATGATTGAAGAAGCAGGTTTCCATTTTGCCAAACTAGAATCATCTGCGTTTGATATGCCTTTTGGCTTTAAAACCGGAGGGGGTGTAATATTTGGCAATTCTGGAGGAGTCACAGAAGCTGTTTTAAGAAATGTTGTAAATACAAAATCCGATGGAATAAATGAATCTGAACAGTTTAATTTTGTGCGTGGTGAAGACGGAATAAGAGAAGCTAAAATAGACCTTGGCAATAGAGAACTTAAAATTGCAATTGTTTATGGATTAAAGAATGCAAGAAACGTTTTAAGAGATATTAAAGCTAATAAATCAAGATATGATTTTGTGGAAGTTATGGCTTGCCCAGGTGGTTGTATAGGTGGTGCAGGGCAACCTATCTATACAGATTTATCAGTAAGAAAAACAAGGACTAAAGTTTTATATGAAAACGATAGAGCTATGGAACTCCACAAACCGCAGGACAATCCTTACGTTCAAAAAATATATAAAGATTATTTAGGTAAACCAGGGTGCCGCCAAGCCCATGAGTATTTACATACTGGGTATAGGTACAAAAAGAGATTTAATCAGACATTTGAAATTTACAAGTCTGAAAAAGAAAACAATGTTAAGGTTAATGTATGTTTTGGAAACAGTTGTATACAGAAAGGTTCAAAAGAGATTTTGAAACATATTGTAGATTTTGCAGAAAGCGGCAAATATAATGTTGATATAGAGGTTTCTATTTGCTTAGAAAAATGTTCTAAAGGTCCGGTTGTAAAAGTTGCAGATCAGATCATTGAACATTGCACTCTCCAGGCAGCAGAAAAAGCAATACGTGAAGAATTAAAAAAATGGTAAGCTACAATAAACCAATAAAATCTATTTTGTAATGCATTTACATTATGTATATATAAAGTCAAAACTTTGTTGGGGATTGGTTTGAGAAAAATTGATAATAGTAAAGAAAATTTATAAAATTGAATAAATTAAAAATGTGTATGAAACAGCTATTGTGTATGGTAGTGGTTATGTAAGAGGTGATTGAAAATGAAAAGATTATTTTTTATAGTTTTGCTATGTTGTTTTTGGAGTAGTATGGTTAATGATGCAATCGCGATGAATCTTGAAGACTATTACACCGTTACTGAAGCTGATAAAGCTCGTGCTGAAGCCGATAAAGCCTATGCTAAAGCAAAGCTCAAAGATGCTCAGTCTTATACAATTTGAGCTAAGTTCAAAAAAAACCGCTTAGAAAATCTTCCAAAGGATTTTTTTAGATCTTTTAGAGAAGAAGTCGGTAATGAAAAGTATTCTCAAGATAAAAAATTGATGATAAAAAATATGAAAAAACTTATCAAGACAGAAACTAAAATGATTAAATCCGATAGTGAAACAGTTAAAGCCTATGCTGCAGCTGCCAATGCCTACGACAAGACTGTTAAAATGTATGCTAAAATTGCCGCTATTGAAGATACAGAAAATCTCAAAGATACTGCTAAAATCAATGTTTTTGCTGAAGCCGCCAAAGTTGCGAAAGCATATGCTAGAGCTGCTAGGGCTTATATTGAATCTGCTATGGTCCGTGTTGAATTTGATAGGATTAACAGAGCTAACAGTATTGTCAGAAGAGATAAATTATTAGATAGAGCTTCAAAAAACTGCGAAACCAACATTGATGACTACGACAAGTCCTACGACAAAATTATAAAAACACAAATAGTGGCTTTTGAAGAAGAAGCTAAAGCCATTAAATTCCAGTCTGAATTTATGCTAAACTTTGAATACAAATAAAATATAAAACTCTCCTCTGGAAGAATATTTTCAGAGGAAAGCTTTTGTGTAAGTAATCTTAAGTTTTAAAGTTCATTGTTTTCTTCAAGAATTTTCTTGGCTTGCCAACAATCTTCGCCAACACTTTCACAAAAATTGAGAGCGTTACGACAAAATTCTATTACTTCTTTAAGATATGATCCTCCTAATAGTTTTCTTGCTTCGTAACCCTGCTGGCAGTTATCACATTTCTTATAACACTTTTCATTAACATAGCTTACAGATACGGCAACAACACAACACAACACAATACGACTGTTAAAACTAATTTTTTCATTTTTATTCCTCCCCTTTTGTGTTTAAAGATTATAGCGCCTGCAGTTGCTATGATTAGTGTTATATGAATTTAAAGTTTTTAAAACAAACGTGTTAGGTGCAGATCGTTTGATTTGATATAAATCCTGACGCGTTTGAGATTTTTCAGTAAAAATGCTATATACATTTATTGTTTTAATCATCTAATAAAATAGTTTTAATAAGATAAGGAGTATTCTTTTGGGTAGAATAATGGGGATTGATTACGGTTTAAAACGGATAGGGATTGCAATGACAGATCTTTTGCAAATTACCGCAAATCCTTTTAATACAATAGAGAGTCTATCTTTAAAGAAAAATGCATTAAAAATTGTAGAACTTGCAAAAGATAATGATGTTTCGACAATTGTTTTAGGATTGCCAGTAAATATGAATGGCAGTAAGGGAGAAATGACTGAAATTGTTTGTAACTTTATTGATGAAATCAAATCTCTTTCAGATGTTGAAATAACAACAATTGATGAAAGACTTACAACAGCGCAAGCTGAAAGAATACTCATTGAAGAAGCCGATATTTCCAGAGAAAAACGTAAAGGTCTTAAAGACAAAATAGCCGCAGCGTTGATTTTACAAACTTTTTTAGATACTAAAGTCTGTTCAAATTAATAGGACAAAAGAGCTGCTTGAGTTTTTTGAGTAAAATTTGGCTGTTTTGTGAGAGATAATATCTGACCATATTGACACAGCAAAACTGACAAAGTTTACCAAAAAGCTGTCGTAGTCCGAAGGATTATGGCAAAAAAGCCAACAGCAGCGTTTCTCAAGATGCATTAACTAAGTCTCGCTATGCTATACTTTCATGCCTTGTATTTGACTATTTTTGTTCTTAATGCTTGTGAACAGACTCTAAAACTATTTTATAAATAACATGCACTACTTAATTGATGGTTATAATGTAATAAACTCAAGTGATATTTTTTCAGCTCCTACTTTGGAAGGCAGAAGAAATAAATTATTTGAGTTTATTCAATTTAATAGACCACATGGGAATATTAGAAATTCCATAAGTGTTGTTTTTGATTGCAAATTAAAAAATCTATACGAGTCAAAAGGGTATAATAAATCATATATTGGAAATATAGAAGTAATTTTTAGCGATGGTATAGCGTCTGCTGACGATGTTATTACGGAACTTATCGAAGAGTCTCAAAACCCTTATAATATAACCATTGTTACGAATGATAAAGGCATAAGACGCAGAACTGCTCCAAGTGGAGCAAAATATGAAAGTGTAGAGATGTTTTTGTCAAAAGGTTTTAAACAAAAAATTGTAAAAAAAAGGAGCGCTAAATATTTTGAAAGCAACGGAAATGAACAAATAGACGAGGAATTAAAAAAACTTTGGTTAAAAGAGTGAAAGTTGTTTTATTAGTACTCATAATATGTTTTTTAATTTCTGTTTGTATGCATTTTTTTGCCTCTGGTGATAAAATTTTAATAAGTGTACAAAGAGGCGATACTGTTTCAACTACAGTGTCGCATTTAAAAGAAAACAAACTTATATATTCTAAAAAATTATTTTTGATTTTAACTAAGCTTACAAAGTCTCAAAACAAATTCAAGGCTGGTGTTTATAGTTTTTCTAAAAAAGACAGTATGTTTAAGATATTAAAAAGTTTAACAAGGGCTTCAGAAAATATTTTGCGTTTTACTGTGCCTGAAGGAAACAATATAGAGCAAACGGCAGGAATTATTTCAAAAACAATAAATATTGATAAAGAAAAATTTATTAAAATTGCGACAGATAAAAATATGGAGGGTTATCTTATGCCTGAAACATATTTTGTTGATCCTGGAATGAACGAAGAGCAGATTATTGGAATGATGTGTAATGAATTTAATAAAAAAGTTACCTCGGATATGTATAAAAGAGCAAAAGAACTTCATCTTGCATTTAAAGATATTATTGTTATTTCGTCAATTATTGAAAAAGAAGCTGTTAAACCTGAAGAAAAACTAATGATAGCAGCAGTTTTTTATAACAGACTTAATAAAAAAATAAGGTTGCAATCATGTGCTACTGTTTTGTATGCTATGAGAATAAATAAAGAAAAGCTGAGTGTTGAAGATACCAGGTTTGATTCGCCATATAATACTTATAGACATTATGGACTCCCGCCGGGGCCTATATGTAGTCCGGGAATAGAATCAATAAAAGCGGCTTTATATCCTGCAGATACAGAAAGTTTGTTTTTTGTTTCAACAGGAAACAGTAGTCATTTGTTTGCAAAAAGTTTTGATGAGCATAAAAAAAATAAACTAGTTACAAAAGGAAGTCAACAAAGGCAATAAATAAGGAAATAGCAATGGAAGAGAGAAGAGTCTATTTAGATAATAGCGCTACAACTGTTGTTGATACTGAAGTTATAAAAGAAATGCAGCCATATTTTTCTGATGTTTATGGTAATGCTTCAAGTTTTTACTATTTTGGAAGAGAGGCTAAAATAGCGCTTGAAAATGCAAGAGCAAAAATAGCCGCATTATTAAATGCAAGTCCAGAAGAGATATTTTTTACAGGCTGTGGTACTGAATCTGATAATATTGCAATATTTGGGATATTAAATGCTTACAAAAGAAAAGGGCATATAATTACAAGTAAAATTGAGCATCATGCCGTTTTATATTCATGCAGACATCTTGAAAAAATCGGATATGAAGTAACTTATCTTAATGTTGGTAAAGGTGGGGTTATTTCAGTTAAAGATTTTAAAAAGGCTGTAAAAGATAATACTCTTCTTGTAACAATAATGCATGCAAATAATGAAGTTGGTTCAATTCAACCTATAGAAGAGATTGCGGTTGAACTTAAAAAAATCAATGAAAAAAGAAAAGATAAAATTTATTTTCATACGGATGCTGTACAGACTGCTGGTAAACTTCATTTGGATGTTAAAAAACTAATGGTAGATTTGCTTGCAATGTCGGCGCATAAATTCAACGGACCTAAAGGTGTCGGTGTTCTTTACGTTAAAAAAGGGACAAATATATTACCTATAACTTTTGGCGGGCATCATGAAAAGGGATTGCGTCCAGGAACTGAAAACATTCCCTACATTGTGGGATTTGCAAAAGCATTTGAAATTTCAAATGCTAAAATAGAAGAACATAATAAACATATTCTTGCTTTAAAGGAAAAACTAAGAAAAGGTATTTTGGATACAATACCGGAAGTAATTATAAACGGAAGCGATGGCAGAGCTATTTCTAACATTTTAAATGTAAGTTTTAACTATATAGAAGGTGAAGCTTTGCTTCTTATGCTTGATATAAAAGGCATAGCTGTTTCTACAGGTTCAGCGTGCGCCTCTGGTTCTTCGGGACCATCGCACGTTTTATCTGCAATGGGTGTTGATTCTGTTGCAGCTCAAGGGGCAATTCGTTTTTCTTTTGGATGCCATAACACACAAAAAGATGTTGATTATGTTCTTGAAGTTCTCCCAAAAGTTGTAGATAGTTTACGTTCTATGTCTCCTGTATGGAAGCAAAAAATATTTGAGAATAGATAAGATGTTATTCTTATGCACACCAATTTATATCTGCAAATATATCTATCAAACAGTGGAGGGAAAATGTATATTAATTTTGCGTCAGACTGGCCAGCGTATTTGTTTATGATGCTGTTTGCGTTTTTATTTGTTTATATTATTATTAAAGGAAACTCTAAAAAAGATGTTGGGGGAGTTGAAAAGAAAAAATAGATTTTTTGTTTCGTCATCATGAAACTTGATTTGAAAGTCTGAAGTATAAGTCCTTAGTTGTGTCGTATTCGTGTAAATGGTTACAAAAACATTTAGGGGTGAAGGTAATTGTTTTTTGTTGTCAATTGCCAAGCCCAAAGGGTTGTGGTAATCTTTGCTTTTTAACGACATAGATTGTTTCGTTGGGGTTTTGTCCTTTTCAAACGGGTTGGTGACGACAAAAAAATGTTTTTTAACATAAAGCTGGAGGAATTGTATGGCTGATAAATTTTCTTTTGATATTGTTTCTGAAGTAAATATGATGGAAGTTGATAATGCCGTTAATCAAGCGCAAAAAGAGCTTGCAAATAGATTCGATTTTAAAGGCAGTAAGTCGTCAATAGAGTTAAATAAAAATGATAAAAAAATAACTTTAATTGCAGATGACGAATTTAAAATGAAAGCTTTGAAGGATATTTTGGAAGGGCGTTTTGCAAAAAGAGGTGTTTCAATAAAATCCTTGAATTACAAAGTACAGGAAAAAGCTTTTGAGGGATATATAAGACAAACAGCCGAAATTATTTCCGGTCTTCCTTCGGATAAAGCAAAAGAACTTTCGAAATTGATAAAAGATTCAAAAATAAAAGTCATGACGCAGATAGATGGTACAAAAGTAAAAGTAATTTCTTCTAAAAAAGATGACTTACAGCAGGTAATAGCTTATTTAAAACAAGTGTCTTTCCCGTTGCCTTTACAGTTTACTAATTACAGATAACAGGGGGGTAAGATGTCAATAAGTAAAGGAAGAATATTAATCGTTGATGACGAACAAGCTATAAGGGAACTTTTAATTACAGAGTTTTTTAAATTGGGATATGAAGTTTTTTCTGCAATAAACGGTGAAGAGGCGATAGCAAAAATTAAAACTGAAAAAGTTAATATCGTAATTACTGATATGAAAATGCCTAAAGTTGATGGGCTTGATCTTTTAAAAGTTGTAAAAGAACAATTTCCTGAAACTGAAGTTATAATAATAACAGGGTATGCGACTATTGAAAATGCTTTGGATGCTATGCGTAGTGGCGCTTACGATTTTGTTCAAAAACCTTTTAACATAGATGAACTTTTAGCTCTTGCTGACAAAGCTATGGAAAAAAGTGAACTCAAAATACTTGTTGCTTTGTACGAAAGTTCAAGTGCAGTTTTTTCTAGTTTAAAGCTTGAAGAACTTTTTCCTGTTATGATATCTTTGGTAAAAGATGTTACGGATTCAAAAGATGCTTCGATTTTTCTTGTGGATAATAATGAACAGCTGTATTTGGCTTATTCTTCTATTGCGATGTTTGATTTTCGAATAAGAGAGCTTGAAACGCTTGTATCAAAAATATTTAGTGATAAAGCGAAATGTATAGAGCCAATGTTTTTTAATGTAGATAATTTGCCTAATGGGTTAGAAAAAGTATTTTGCGAAAAAACGGAAACAAAATCAATTTTAGTATATTCTATAATTTTACATAATAAAATGATTGGATGTTTAGTTCTCACAAAAAATGTTTCATCATTTGTTGCCTCTGATTTGAAAAATGTTTCTATATTTGTAGCGCAGATTGCCCAGTCTATAACTAATACTAAACTTTATGAGAAACTTGAAATAAAAGTTGCCGAACTAGAACAGGCGTTGGCTGAATTAGATAAAGCAAAAAAAGAGATTTGCTATTTAAAAGAAGATACGGAGTAATGTCTTTAAAAAATAAAATTATTAATGTAAAAGCTGAAAAAATTGTTTTCCCAGGACGGTCACTTTGCAGATGTTCAGATGGAGTTGCTTTGTTTACTGAAGGGTTGCTTCCTGATGAGATTGCAGATGTCCTTGTAGTAAAAGATAAGAAAACATTTAGAGAAGGATTACTTAAAAATATTGCTTCTAAATCTAACAAAAGAATAGTTCCTTTATGTCCGTCTTTTGGTTTGTGTGGAGGATGTTCTTTTCAAAATACTTCTTATGAAAACCAGATTGAATATAAACAGGAATATATATCAGAGCTTTTAAATTTTACCGAGGCAAAAATTTCAAAATTGTTGACGAGTCCGCAGATTTGGTATTATAGAAATAAAATGGAATTCAGTTTTTTTTCTCCATTTGATGAGAAAGACAAGGGTGAAAGTAGGGTTGCTTGTGTTAATTCAGGTATGACTAATAGTAAGCAGGAATATAATACAGGAGAAAATATTGTAGATTTAGGACTTCATTGTAAGGGAAGTTTTAACAGATATATTTCTGTCCCACCCTGTTTTATAGCTGATAAGGACTTTTTGCAAGCTGTTGAAATAGTTAAAGAATTTGTAAAGAAAAATAATCTTTCAGCATATAATAATAAAACGCACAAAGGGTTTTTGAGACATTTAGTTTTACGTAAAGCTAAAAACAATAATCAGTTTCTTATTAATTTAGTTACAAATACTGTTGATTGTGGATCTTCATTTTTGGAACTTCTTATAAAAGAACTTGGTGAGTTTTCTCACAGTATTTATTGGACATACAACAGTAGAAAATCTGATGCAGTTATAGTCGATAAATTAACTCTTGTGTACGGAAAGCCATTTATTACTGAAAAGCTCAATGTAGGTGGACAAGATTATTTTTTTAACATTTCTCCGTTTTCGTTTTTTCAGACAAATTCAAAAGGAACTGAAATTTTATATAATGAAATTTTCAGATTGTTAAGTCCATCAAAGGATGATCTTTTACTTGATTTATATTGTGGGACAGGGACAATTGGTATTTCAATTGCCAAAAATGTCAAAAAAGTTATAGGAATAGAACAAGTCAAACAGGCAATTGTTAATGCTAAGGAAAATGCGTTAATAAATAATATTTCTAATGCAGAGTTTTATGCATCAACTGTAGAAGATTGGGTTAAAGAAAACGAAAACAATTTTGATGCTATAGTTGTAGATCCACCGCGCAGCGGCCTTACTAAAGGTATTATAAAGTTTTTACTTGAGTCAAAAGCAAAAAGAATAATTTATGTTTCTTGTAATCTGTCAACTTTGGCAAGAGATTTGAAGTTGACTATTGAAAATAATAAGTATAAAATAATCAAGATTACACCTGTTGATATGTTCCCGCAAACATATCACATAGAAGTAGTAGTACTATTGGAATTACAATAGATTAATGATTGAGGATAATATATGAAGATGTTAAAGTTATTATTTGTTTTTGTGTTTAGTTTAACAATGATAAGAGCTGTTTACTGTGAAATGTTAACTTTGGACGATTATTTGGATATGGTTGTTAAAAGTAACAGTGAGCTCAAATCCGTACAGTCAAATATTGATGCTGTGAAAGGAAAACTTCCTGAAGTTGAAAAAGTTTATTGGTATTCTTTAAATGCAGGTATGAATTATCTTGATGATTACAGCGGGAGACCTTATAATCAGCAAGCCAGACTTAATAAAGTGACAAATTTCAACTATGATATAAGTTTAGAGAAGCAGTTTATAACGGGAACGCAGGTTTCTTTGGGTTTAAATGGTATTTCTGGTAAGCATAATTATGCATCGCCTGATCCTAATAAAAACATAAACAACTATAACTTAAGCGACATAGCTCCTTTTGTGGAATTACAACAGTCGTTGTGGAAAGATATAAATGGCGGTGCTACAAAGGCAAGTATAGCAAAGGCGCGAGCGAACGCAAAGTCGGCTTTGTATAAGTTGGAATATAAAAAACAGAATATTTTGTTTAATACAAAGGTTGCATACTGGAATTTATCTTATTCAAGAACAGTTATAGATTTTAGAAAATTATCTTTAGATAGAACAACAAAAATTTTGGATTGGAATCAGAAAAGATACAATATGGATTTAGCTGAAAAATCAGACCTGTTACAATCGCAGGCTGCTGTGAAATTAAGAGAATTAAGTTTAAAACTTGCTTATGAAGAAGAAAATAAATTGAACAGAGTATTTAATCAGTTTTTAAATGTTAATGATGAAAAAGTTAGGCATGAAGTCGAAGAATTTAAAAATAAAGAAAATAATTTTAAAGATAATAAGACGCTTAACAGAAAAGGCATAAGAGCAGATGTTCTTGCTGCTTTAGAGGATGTTCAAAGTGCTTTGTATGATCAGATGTTTTCGAAAAAAAGTTTAGGGGCAGATTTGGTTTTAAGTGGGAAATATGCGCTTAATGGTGTTGAGCCTTCGTTTGATGACGCTGTTAAACATATAACAAATACTGATAAACCATCGTATTCTGTGGGTTTAAAATATATAGTGCCACTTAATTTTAAACTTAGAAAAACTATAAATAAAGGTTATGAATCGGCAAAAATTTCAGCGCAGAAATATGCTGAGCATGCTGCAATTGGGGAAAATAATGATTGGCTTGAGCTTGTAGATAATTGGAACAATGCCAAAATAAGATTAGAGCTTGCTGTAGAAATAGAAAAAATACAACAGCAAAGGCATCAGGAAGATCAAAATCTTTTAAGTAAAGGAAGAAGTACAACCTATCAGGTTTTACAAGGTGAGCAGGACTTAGATGATGCAGCACTAAGTGTTTTACAGACTATTTTAGAATTAATAAAAATATATGAACAAGCAGAAGCTCTTTATGGTATGAATGTCGAAGTTTAATAAAGTGATAATTTTATAACTTTGTCATGATCATCTCTCAATTAATAAGACATTTAAAGGTAATTCCAACGGGAATCCAGGTTGCAAAAGTTTTAAAGTGGATTCCTGTTGGAGCTTACCATCAAGTGTTTTAATTGGGGAAAGGAATGACAACAAAACATCAATGTCGTCATTGTGAGGAGGGACAAAGTCCCAACGAAGCAATCTGTGTTGTTGAAAGAGAAAGATTGCCACGATTGCTACGCAATCTCGCAATGACGGATAGAAATAAAAGAACAGATTGTCACAGCCCTTCGGGCTTGGCAATGACGGACAAAACATCGTTGTCATTGCGAGGAGGGACAAAGTCCCAACGAAGCAATCTGTGTTGTTGAAAGAGAAAGATTGCCCGTTGCTTCGCAACTCGCAATGACGAAAAACGTGGATTCCTGCTTTCATGAGACGACAAGGTTACAAATTTTGACTATTATAAACAATTAACATTTGAGGATAAGGGAAAAAGGAAAAAATATGAATTTAGCAAAATTGTCTATTAAACGTCCTACTTTTATTATAGCATTACTTATGGCAGTGCTTATTTTGGGAGTTGTTTCTTTTGGTAAGCTTAGTGTCAGGATGTTTCCGGATGTTGAGTTTCCGTATGTAATTATTATGACAAGTTATCCGGGCGCAGGTGTTGCAGAAATTGAACAGCTTGTCACAAAACCTATAGAAGACGCTTTAAGTGGTGTTTCTGGTCTTAAACATTCTGGTTCAGTTTCTCAGGACAACATGTCTGTTGTTTTTGGTGAGTTTGAGCTTTCAAAAAATCCTGATATTGCCACGCAGGAAGTAAGGGATAAAATAGCGCAAATAAGACTTACTTTACCTGAAGATATAAAAGAACCTGTTATAATGAAAGCTGATTTAAACAGTTTCCCTCTTGTTACATTAAGTTTAAAGTCTGAAAGTATGACTCCTAAAGAGTTATACGATTTTGCAGATGATGTTGTTTCTAAAGATTTAGCTCAGGTTTCAGGTGTTTCGCAGATAAAAATTATAGGTGGATCAAAAAGAGAAATACATGTTAATGTGGATAAAAGCAAACTTAAAACACATGAACTTACTCTTACAACACTTGCTGCAAAAGTAAAATCTAATGCTTCAAATATTCCTGCTGGAAAAGTGAACAGAGGGCGTGAGGAAATAGCATTTAGAACTATGGGCGAGTTTAAGTCTGTAAAACAGATAAACAATGTTGTTGTAAATTTTTTAGGAAATGACAGATCTGTTACGGTAAAAGATGTTGCAAAAGTTGAAGATAGTGTTGAGGCTGAAGTTTCAAGGGCAAGGCTTGATGTAAAAGAAGATGGGGAAATAATATATATGCCGTCTCTTTTATTGTCTGTTTACAGACAGGCAAAAGGGAATGATGTTGCAATTTCTGACGGGATAAAGAAAAAGATATCGGAAGCAAATGAGCGATATAAGAACTATGCCGGAACACCACATCTTACGATGATTTCAGATACTGCAAAGGGTGTGAGAATGAATCTTGATAATGTAAAATCTACAATATTTGAGGGTATTTTTCTTGCCATTTTAGTTGTGTATTTCTTTTTGGGTAGCTGGCGTTCTACTTTTATTACAGCTTTAGCGCTTCCAAATAGTTTGATAGGTTCTTTTGTTTTTATGTATGTTTTTGGATTTAGCTTAAACGTTATTTCGTTAATGGCTTTATCTCTTGCAGTAGGACTTTTAATAGATGACGCCATTGTCGTACGTGAAAATATTTTCAGACATTATGAAGAGGGAGCAAATCCTGTAAAGGCAGCGATTGACGGTACAAATGAAGTTACTCTTGCAGTAATTGCTACTACAAGTACTGTTATAGCTGTATTTTTTCCAGTTGCTTTTTTAAGTGGAATTATGGGACAGTTTTTTAGAGAGTTTGGATTGACGGTAGTTTTTGCAATGGTTATATCTATTATAGATGCTTTGACAATAGCTCCTATGCTTTCTGCTTATATTATTCCAGATCGTAATAAAAATTCCCCAAAAAAATTTAAAACGGGAAAAATAGGGGAAACAGTTGTTAAACTTTTTAGAGCGTTTACAATTGGATGGTTTAATATAGTTTTTAGTTTTATTGAGAAATTATATAGAGAACTAATTTCATTTATAGTAAAAAAAGATTTTAAATTTGGCAAACGGAAAATAAGTTGGAAATTTATAACGCTTGTTATTGCAGTGCTTGTGTTTTTCGGGACGATTGTAGTAGCAAAAAAGTATCTTAAAACAACATTTATGCCTACTTCAGAATGGGGTGAAATTAACATTACAGTTATAGCAAAACCTGGAACTTCGTTAGATCAGATGGACAAATATTCAAAACAGATTGAAGAGATAATTATGAATGATCCTAACATTGAACTTGTTTCTTCCTCTATAGGTTCTGGTGATATGTTTACGACTCTTTCAAACCAGACAACTATGTATGTTAAAATGATACCAAACCAATTGAAAAGTGGATTTTTTGGCTTGTTTGGCAAATCTCAAAGAACTCGTACCACTTCAGAAATGAAAGATTATCTAAGAAAAGTTTTGAAAGATGAGTTTGGTGATGAGCTTGAGTTTTCAATTGTGAAGCAATCTATAGGTGGCGCAGAAAGCGAGTTTATAATACAACTTACTGGCGATGATATTGATGTTTTATATGACGCTGCAAAACAGCTTATGGATAGGTATAAAACAATACCTTATTTTGTTGATATACAGTCAAATTATAAACCTGGAAAGCCAGAAGTGCAAATACAAATGAATCCAAAAGAGATGGAAAATCTTGGTGTAAGTTCTGCTATAATTGGCAATGAAGTAAGAGCCATGATTGATGGTATTTTGGCTGGGAAATACAGAGAGAAAGGTCTTGAGTATGATATAAGGGTTAATTTCCAAGATAGTCAAAAAGACATAGTAAAGAGTTTTGACACTATATATGTAAATAATATTAATAATAAACTTGTAAAACTTAAAAATATTGCATTTACAAAAGAAACTTCTGGTCCTACGCAAATATATAGGGAAGATAGATCGCGTTATGTTTCTGTTGAAGGAAATATTGCCAGTGGCGGTACTATGGGTGAAATTGAAAAAGCGGCGGAAAAGATTTTTAATGAAGAAAAATCTGAACCTAAAAATTTGGAAAAATGGAAAAATATAGAGTATAAAGTTTCAGGAAATGTTGAAGAAAAGGGCAGTATGTTTAAAAGTATTGGTATAGCAGGAGCTCTTTCTATAGCTTTTATATTTATGGTTCTTGCAAGTTTGTATGAGTCTGTTATAACTCCTTTTACAATTATGACTGCTTTGCCTCTTGCAATTATTGGCGGTATTTTAGCTTTACTAATTTCAAATCAGCCTATTGATATGTTTACAATGATAGGGATGATAATGTTGCTTGGTATCGTTGCAAAAAACTCAATTCTTTTAGTGGATTATATACAACAGCAAATGCGAAGCGGATTAAGTATAAATGATTCTATAGTAAAAGCTGGAACTGTAAGACTGCGTCCAATCCTTATGACGTCTTTTGCTCTTATTGCAGGTATGTTGCCAACGGCATTAGGACTTAGTGAAGTAGGAAAATTTAGAAAAGGTATGGGGATAGTTGTAATAGGCGGTATAATAAGTTCTACAATTCTAACTTTAATTGTTGTACCCGCAGTGTTTGAGTATATGGATAAATTTAGACATTTCTTACGCAAGCTAACAGGCAGGCCAAATAAAAGGATGATTGATTATACACAAGAGCAGCTAAAAGAAAAAGATTTGTAATTTAGATTGCCATAATATCACATATTTTTTACGAGTAGAGTAGAATATTATTATTGTAAATAAAAATATATACAATGCTATTGCAAAGTTATGCTTTAAGGGGCATAAAGTGAAGAATACGGGAGTTCTACCTAACTTTGTGGTTTCAAAAGATTCTTTTTTGCGAAAAAAAATAGTAGCATTTTTTATTTTTATATGTGTGGCAGTAAATGAATTTGCCCCAAGCGCAATAGAAATAAGTAAAAATAGTTTGGTTTTAGTAATAATATTAACAATTCATAATGTAGTTTCAAAAATCTTCAAACAATGCAACAATTTCTTTCAATTTTTTTCGGTGTCATTAAATGATTTGACACATAATTCTCTCACAATACTTTCAAATAAAATGACAAAAGATTTGCAAAAATTTTTATTGTCAAGCTTGAAGAGCTGTGGTAATGGTTGTTTTAGAAAAACGACATCATGGATGCTGCGTAAGTGAACACCTATGAGAAAAATGGATTTTAATGTAGTCATTGACCATGTCATACCTGTGGAAGCTTAGCTTCAAACGTGTATCCAAGTTGCTGTAAGATGTTAGCTAACGTGGATTCTCGCATGCGTGGGAATGACATCGTTTTTGCTGTCATTGCGAGGAAGAACAAAGTCCTGACGAAACAATCTGTGTCGTTGAAAAAGAAAGATTGCCACGCCTACTTCGTAGGCTCGCAATGATGGACAGAAATAAAAGGAAAGATTGCCACAGTCCTTCGGACTTCGCAATGACAAAAAACGTGGATTCCCGCTGGAGTTTACCCTCGAATGTCCTTATTTTCGAGAGCGGGAATAACACTGCAAAAGAAAGAACAGATTGCCACAGTCCTTCTGGCTTGGCAATGATGGACAGAAATAAAAGGAAAGATTGCCATGTTCATATAAATAAAAAAAATAAAAAGCAGATGAGGAAAACAATGAACCTGAAAGCAAAAATTTCAAAATACTTTGGAATCTACGATGGAAAAAGTGTTTTCACTAAAAGCATAGCAATTCTTGTTGTAGTATGTTTTATATTGAACGTAGTTAACTTGCCTGCTTTTGCAAGCACCAAAGATGATGAGTTAAGAAAAAAACAAATAAAAACAGAGCAAACAAACTCCGGCGTGTTATATCAGGGCGATCAGTCGTATGGATCAGTATCGTATATGCAGTTTCTAGAAGATAACACGGATATTGATGAGAATAATGCAATACTTGTAAAAAATGCAAATGGTAAATATGAAGCTAAAGGATATTGGGACCTCAAGACGCAGACAGCAAAGATTATAGGACCTGACGGCAAAGCTGTTGACAATGATACATACACAAATGTTGTAAAGAATAAGTTATACGGTGTAAAGAAAGAAGGAAATACGATACCTCAACGGACTGATACAGTAGTAGTATCAGCTATACCTCAAACCACCTTGCAATCTAGTGTACCTGAACAATCTGTTTCTGAAAGAACACCTGTGCCTGCCGTATCTCAACTAATCACGCAGTCTGCTGCATCACAATCACAAGCTGATTTATCTCAAGAGCAACCTGCTTCTGAAGTTATATCTATTGCGTCTCAAGAGCAATCTGTTGCTGAAGTTAGCGCAGAAGAAAAAGTACAACAGACTCTTAAAGCTTTAGCTGATAAGTCAAAATCAACAAAAAAAGAATTCATTGAAAAATCACAAAAAAACAAAAAATACGATGAAGTAGTAGATGAACTTGTAAAACAGACAGGCTTAAGTAGAGAGGAAGTTGAAGCAGATCTTGCCAAGTTAAGTAAGACCCAGAGAAAAGGTGTAATAGATGCATTAGCCAACTTGTTTGCACAAGGTAAGACAATAGTATTTTGTGCTGCGGATGCATTGGCTACTGTGCTTAATGCGACAAATAAAGGTCTTTTGGCATTTCAAGTAATACTTGCAGATGCTATAGCTGGAATATTTGTGAAAAATAATCAAGATTTAATAAGCGGAAAATCAAATCAGTTGATGATAAGTGCGCAGGCAATTCAGACAGTACTTGCCAAGTACGGACGGAAATATAACGGTTATAGCGCAAGTCTTGACAATGTAATAAACGCTTTAGGAGCTGGAGAGTCTGCAATATTACATGTAGGTGGTAACCACTTTATAACTATAACCAGGAATGAAGTTGGAACTTATACAATATCAGATCCAAATAAAGAATCAAAAACTGTAACAGCGGACAAATTGAAAACTGTAATGAAGTCTGAATATGGATTAAAAGAAAACGATAGAACAACAGTACTTGCAAAAGGAAACAAACAATTTAAAAACATTAAACCAATAAGCGATTTGTCAAAAATAACAGGAGCAGAAACACAGGAAGAAAAAGATAGAAAACAAAAAGGACTATATGATGCTATAAAAGCAGCTTATAAAGCTGGCAATATTTGGAGAACTGGTGGAGTAAAAGAACTAATTGATAACTATGGCGGTTTTGATGCTCTTTTAAATCAAAAATTTTCAAATGAAATAGCAGCAAGGATATATACGTTATTTGGCGATGATGCATATTCATTAATGCAAGAGCTTATATTTGGAAAAGGCGTGAATCTAAACCATCAACAGTCTGAAGAATTTGCTGTAAAATATAATTTCTTTTTAAAATACAAAGCTCTTCCAGGACTTAACAAAATCCTTAATGAATCATCAACAATTTGCAATTATAGCGAAAAAGAGATTGCCGATTTTAAAAAACAAAGAGATCGATTAATTGGTGATATGAATAGTGAAAAAGAAGCATTAAAGCAATCTTTAGCGTGGTCATATACTATGGGTGTTATGGTTAAGGATGTTAAAATAGATTGGGCAAAGTATGGAATTGATCCAAATATGAAAGATGATTCTTACACTAGCAAAAAGTTTAATGCCTTGGTGGACAAACTTTTTAATAGCTACGATGAAGCGGCTATTATAGCACTTATTGATTGGGTATATGATAACACTGCAGATGCTTCTATTGGATGGTACAATTCTTTTGAGAATAATGGTAAAAGACCGCAAGATTATAGAGATAATGCTAAAAAAGCAGTTCATAAGTATTTTAGTGAAACAAAATTTCAGTTACAAGAAGTTAATAGAAAGTTAAATGTTGAAAACGCAAAAGAAGAAAAACAAATGGCGCTTGCAGGTTTGGATAAAGCTGCAAAAGAAATAGCTATTTTAAATGTAACAATTACTATATTGGAACAATACAAAGGTTCTACGCTTTCCGGACAGATTGGACAAATTTTAACTACCAACAAAGTTAGTGTTCCTGGATTGCCAGCAGGCGACTATTATCAAATGATTACCATTTCTGCTGACTGGTCTGGGAAAAACTCTACTATTAAGAGACAAGAATATGATCAAAATGGCAAACCTCTTTATAATAACGATGGAAGTCTTCACTATGAAGAAATATCCATACCCGCTTATTCAATAACTGTAGAAAATTCAATAAGTACACAAGAAGGAAGTGTTGTTACTCGTTCTGATGGTAGTACGTATAAAGTTTTTGGTGTGGAAGGAAAGTTTGAAGGTCAAGATGTTATATGGGAATATAGAGGCGCTATATATGGCGGTACTTTCTATATGTCCGATTATGCAAATATATACCTAAGAGATGATACCAGTAGCGTTTATCAGGAAAAAGAGGATAAAGAAAAACCACCTCCTCAAAGCGCCAAATATTCAGGCGCAGCTCCTAGGAGAGACAACTGGACTAGTGCGATAATTGTTGAAGATGAAAATGGATACACAGCTACAGGAGCAGGCAACAGGATTACAGTTAAAAAGTCAGGTAGTAAATGGAAAGCTGAAATTGTAGGTATGGGTACAGAAGCTTTAACAGGATCATCTTTACAAATTGCCTCTTATGATTCAAAAGGTAATGCTTACAGAATTTACCTTGATATAAAATTAGGATCTATGACTTATGCCGGAAGTTATTGGGCTGTTTCAAACGGTATTGTGTGGGGTTTCAACGCTGAAAAAAATACATCTTTGCAGGTAGAAGAGTATATTGAGAATATTATCAGGGCTCAGTTGTCAGCTGGAGAAGACAATGAAGGAAAAGTTGGAAATATACTAATAGATGGTACATACGATTATCAGACAGTTATTATGTATGGTGCTCCTTTTTCAGCCGGAGATATTCTAAATTCTATTCATTGTAGTGCAGAAGTAGAGATAAAAGCAGGATATGTATTCGATGCTACACAACAGGGTGATATTTATATTGCAACCATCAATGCAAGTACTACAATAATACTTAAGGCTGACAATAATGGTATGTTATCTTTTTATGCGACTGAAGATATAAATGTAACTTTCAATTTAGCAAAAAATGAAGATGGTAGTTATGATTGGTTATTTAGCGACGATACTGGTTCGCAGACAGCAATCATAAATCAAAATCAGAAAATATCTTTAGCAACATTGTTGAATAATACTGGTTTAAATATCAAAAATAACAAAGAAGTTAAAATGATAGCTGGTTATGAAGAGATTGGAAAAGATGAAAATGGAGATCCAATATATGGAGATCCTATATATGTTATTTTTGTGCCAGGGCAGTTAGTGTTGTCTGGTAATACTTTAGGAGAATACATTTTAGCAAAAGACGTATATGTAGATTTTGATGATGAAAATGGTTTTAGCTTAGACAACGATCAGTCCGGCAACTCTTTTAATGAAGGCAGAAACAAAGGATGTTTCAGAGCTGGCGCGATAATGGATATTACAAGAAGTATAGATGCTAAAGGAAATGTAACATATTACGCCAGTGTAACAGATGGAACTCTTGATGTTTATAATTTAGATGGTGTTCACGTACCTAAACCAAAAGATGATTCATCAGGTGATAATGAGAATCAAGAAGATGATGATTATGACGGTCCAAATTTCCACGGAAAGGTAGGTTCTGAACAAGACGACGGAGATGGCGGGCATATTTATGGCGGTATAACTGGTTATTTTACTCATATAAGCACTTCCGGACTTTCAAAGAAAACTTTGGGTAATTATTTATATGCAATTGGTTCTACATTGGATGAGGGTTCAGTGTTACCAGATGGAAGTAAGTCAAAATATGCTGCAGAAATTAAAAAAGATGGCAGTATAGACTTTAAAATGAGTGGTTGGGAGAAATTTAGAGATGGATTTATAGGTTTTTGGAGTTCTTTGGCTTTTGGGTTAGTTACTATACTTAGCCTTGGTGCTACTTTTTGGGCTACAAATATGAAAGGCATGGAGGCTGGCAGAGCTTGGGCGGTTAAAACATCTAGTTACTTTAGTCATGTTTATGTAGATCCTGTTAAGATGGGTGCGCAAGTAGCGGTACAGGCGGCTGTTGGAGGTATTGTTGCACTGGCTGTGTTAGTTATAGCAATAGTTTCGATACTTTCAGCGCTTGTTACAGCAGGGTTTACTGCTATTGCGTGTATAGCAGCTCTTATTGCAGTGATAGGGGCGTTTACAGGCGCTAATAGTGTTATGGAAATGACGTCAAATGCTACAAAACTTTTTCAAATGGCAGCTAAAGAGAAAGATGCTAATAAAAAAGCAGAGCTGCTTAAAAACGCATTTATTAACTTGGGACTAGCTATATTAATAGGTGTGATTACAGCCTTTGGCGCGTCTGGCGCTGCAAGCCAAATTACAAAAGGTATTACTATTGCTGTAAAGAGTATGGCTACATTTGCATTAAGAGTTACAATTATGATAAGTGTAGGCGGGGTTTTGGGAGGATTTGTTATTCCGACAATTGTAAGTGCAATTCAAGGTAAAAAAGGAACGGATGCACTTACTTGGAATTGGGAAGGTTTTGTAACAGGACTGTTTTCTGGTGCTAGCCTAGGCATATCTTGGGGCGCTATGGCTGGTGATGTAACAGAAACGTTTTCCAAAGTGGGAATGAAACAACTTCTTCAAGTTTTTACAGGTACCACAGGAAGTACATTAAAAATGGTAGGCAGATTTGTAGGCAATGTGCTATTAACTGCCTTAAATACATATATAACGTACCAAACAGCTAAAAGTTTGGTTAATAGTATAAGAACAGGTGATTTCGTAGGAGCAATATCAGCGTTGT
Source organism: Endomicrobium sp. (assembly GCA_031289585.1). Taxonomy (GTDB): domain Bacteria; phylum Elusimicrobiota; class Endomicrobiia; order Endomicrobiales; family Endomicrobiaceae; genus Endomicrobiellum. The sequence continues at coordinate 51,396 of JAITPF010000037.1, forward strand.
ATAGTCTCATTTCTTTGAATATTATATCGCAACTTGCCAAAGCTTCCGAGATGGCAAAAGAGGCAAAAGATTTGGCTGAAGCTGCAAAAGAAGTAGGCCTAGAACTTGAAGATTTGGGGGAAGAAGCAGGCAATGCAGCTGGAAAAGTGATGAATGCGGCTGAAGCTGAAACAGGTGTTGTTGGGCAAGAAGCGGCGGTTGCAGCTGAAGAATTAACCGCTGGACAAAAATTAAAGATATTTGGCGCTTCTATATTTGGGTTTACAAGAAATGCCAGCGGTACTTTTGAGTTTAGTTTGGGCACATTAGGAAGATTCTGGGGTCCGACTATTATAGGAGCTGTTGTTGGAATAGTGGTATCAAGTATTATTGTAGCAGCTCAACATAGAAAACCTAGCAAAAAGGATATACTTGCAGGTTTTGGAATAGGTCTAGCATTAGGTTTTATTGTAGGGCGCATTGGTTCTATGGAAGACGTTAAGTCAATATGGGAATCTTTGAAAACTTCAGTAAGAAAATCTATAGCTCCAATGTTTGGGTGGGTAAGGGATGCTGGACGCGGTTGGGTTTGGCAAGCTAGTACACTGGCAAGAGTTTGGGCGACTGCAGCTGTAACAACTGTTGTAGGAATGCTTTTGGTGTTTATTTTAAATTCTTTTGGCGTTACAGACTTACCGTTGTGGACTGGCGCTGTTGTTGGCGCAGTGTTAGGTTTTGGTATAGGTAATGCTATAGCAGTTGATGCGTACGGTCAAAGTTTAAAAGAAGGTGTTAAAACTATAGGAATACAGATAGCTGATTCGTTAAGACCTTCAAAATTATTTTATAGCGTAATAAGAATGTCACAAGGCATTGCAGTATTTAATTTAAAATTTATGTATGCCACGGGTCTAATAGATTTGATTTATAGAAAAATTTTTGGCGGATCTCTTGCAGATATAGGATGGCTAGTAAGTATTGATAAATTTGTTGGATTTAATTTTCTTGAAAAGGGTCTAAAATTGGTTAGCGACAAAGATATTAGTGACAAATATGGTGATAAAAGCCAAATTCGTAGCGATGATGGTGCGGTAAAAAATAAATACGAAACATTGTCTGGTATTCTTTATCAAAATGTCCAAATGTTATTTAATCCTTCTCAGATGTTTATATTTTTAGCTTTAGCTGGGATTCTTTTACCTATATTGGGTCCAGCTTTGCAGCATTCTCCTATTCTAGGTTCGGTAATGATAACTCTTAATGGAATTGGCGAATTATCATTTATGCAAGGCAACGGAATACAAGGGCTTTATGAAGAGGGATTTAAAGAACAAGTTGCAGGTTCTGTTGGAAAATATATATTTGGTGATTCTCAAGCAGGACAAATTTTCCAAGAATTATTTGACAGTTCTTCAGAAGATGAAAGAAACGAAGACATGAAATTTTTGGCGTCTGCAAATATTGATGTTAATATGATTGAAAATGCTGTAAAAGGTATTGCTGCATCAACTACTGATCAAGAACTAAGCGAAAATCTGCGAAATGCTTTTAAAAACTTAAATATTCCATACGAAAATATAATGCCTTCTTCTTTTTCTATAGGTATGAGTGCTGATCAAATTACCAGAGGTATTCTAACTGAAATTGCTATAAATAAGGCAAGAATGAACAGTTTTTTTATTGATTTTGGAGAGCCTGGGAATTATAGTTGGTTATTTCTCGAAGATGAAATACGAAATACTCTTGGCAATATTTTACTACCTAAGGATGCCTCTATAGCACAGCAATTAAATTTCTTGTATGCAAATGCAGCTATTATAGGAATAGGTATAAATATTAATCCTGATATAGGCATTACTGTGGAACAAGCTGCTGAGATTATGAATAAAGCGCAAGCAAAACAGTCAGATTTAGGTTTTATAATACTTGCAAATTATGCTTCTGGCATTGCTGCTGAAAGAACATGGGATGGAATGAGTACGAGACAAAATTCTGTAATACTTGGAAATATTATACAAGGGATGTATCAATCATCGCATATTTCGGATGGTTCTCTAATAGCTAGCTCTACGGCAGTTTACATGCAGTCTTTAATTAAATACTCGGATTTTTCTGGTAATCGTGAAATGGAAGTAGCGATATCAAATATATTAGATAAAACGATTGCTATAGGGCAAGAAAAAGCTGATAAACTTTTTAGAGATACATATAGAGATAACGAAGGCATAAAAGATGCAAGACGGATACAAGAATTGGAAGCAGCAGGCGTGAGAGTTATCGTAGAATATCAAGAAGGTGGTGAATTTGAAGATTTAGTGCCATTAAGAGAAGAAATAGAACTTACTGAGTTGAAGACAAAATATTCGCCAGAAACTATAAAACTCAATACTTACATTAATGATTTAATTAATCTGGTTGACAGTGGAAAATTAAGCGCTTTAGATTTTAGATTACTGCTAAGTTCTCGCAATGATATTTACTTTTTACAAACTGATTTAGAAACAAGAAGTAGATTATCTGGGTACAGAGAAACATTGCAAAATCTTGTCAAGCAAGATGCTAGAAGTACTATAGATCGCATTAATCAAGGCTTAAGAGATGGTAAATATAGCGCTCAATACGCAAGGAATATGAGAAATGAAATCATAGAGGCGTCTGGCATTTCGCATCATTTATTTGATTTTCAAGGAATAAGTATTTTAGATACATTAGTTGTTGGCGAATATTTGCCTGTTGCCCAGAGTATTCAATCAAACTCCAGATTTATTAGTGTAGATAGGATTTCTCAGTATATTGATATTAACATTGCAGGAATAAGATCTTTGGTGGAAAATGATAGCGGATATAAAAGCTTGCGTACTGACAATACAGAATTAGCGAGGCTGCAAGCGATAGATAATGCTGTTGATTTATTACTTAAAACTATTAATGACCCTGATATCTCTGAAGCTGATAAGAAGACTGTAATTGATGATGTTCTAAATGCTGCTATAATGCAAACATTATCAAGGGACACTGTGCAAAGAATGAGGGATTTAAGCAATTCAGCACTTATAGCGCAAAAGGCAAAGTTAGCAATGGAAGCATTGCAAAGAGGAGATAATGCTGCTTATAAGGCTATTGTTGATGATGGTTTTGTAAACGCTATACGACAAGCGATATTAGATAGAATTGATAGAGAAAGTTTAGACGAAGATACTACGCCTGCTCAACAGAGTGCATATATGAATGCGAGAGCTGAAGTTATGGCAATGGGTTCTTTGCAGCTTATCACTCAATATTTTTCAGAAAGTGAAGTTAGATTACAACAAGAGGCTTCAAAAGAGTTCCAGAGAACCATAGATACTCAAATGAGAGCTTTGACTATTAAAATAGCCGAATTGGAAGCAAAGCAAGGTAGAACAGAAGAGGAAAACTTAGAGCTTAACCGAAATAGAAGAACACAATAAGATATGCAAAAAGTTCAATCAATATTTAAGATATTGCAAGATCCAAATTATACTAATCCTGACTTAACTCAAATGGCGCACTTGAATGATCAAGCAAAATTGGAGATAAAACGATTATTTGAAAGCTTTGCCACTGATTTGTGGAAAGATTTTGATGAATCAATATGGAATTTTGTAGCTTCACAACCTGATATATTTCAATTTTATACAAAATCGCTATCGCAAGATGCAATAGATACTATAGCTAGAAAATATTTAGGAAAAACCCCTGGCGCTGATATTGATACTATAAAAACCCAAATTGCAAGTGGCGATATTGAGACGATGCGACAATGTATTAACTTGCAACTGATTTCTTTTAGTGAAATATTAAAGCCCTATGTTAACCAAAATAGTGAGGGTTTTAATCCATATCAATTTACGTTACAATTGAGAAAATCTATGATAGAAGCTGTTTTTGGAAATGGTAAGACTGAAGAACAATTGACATTTTCAGAGAAATTGGCATTAGATTTAAAAATATCAGAAATGGGATACGATATTCCACGATCGGATTATAGTAATATAAGGCAAGCGTACGAAGGCGATAATGTTACAAAGTTTGGTGTTGGAATTCTGAGCGCTAATGAAGATAGAAACAGAAGTACCGCCAGACAGGTTCTTATGTTGTTTGAAGATTTATTGGGCAGAGTTTCTGCGTTGTCAGCTGGTGGGGGTAAGTCATTTGTATATATATGGACGTATTCACAATGTTTTCATAATGGTAATAGTATAGGAGAATTTTTAGGAGCGCAAACAACAGATGCCGCGCAAATGATTGGTTCTGAGCAAAATGTATTTATGTGGAGGATGCTTGGTATTCAAACTGTTAATGGTGATGAGAAATATAAACAAAATGCATTTGATGAACTTGCTGATGCTTATGATAAAACAACTGTTTCAGGTATAGAAGGTTTAAAAGGAAGGGTAATTGCATATTCAATAGGGCAGAGAGGTTTTGTGGAGCTTCAGGCAAGGGTTGGCGCAAACGGCGCAAAATTAAATAATGCGCTTAGCAATACTGATGTAAGAGTTGCTGATGAAGCAGATGTTGCCGCATTGAGCAGAGTATCGTATATTATGGGAACGGGAGATGCCGTAGTCCCACAATACCAAGCGGATGATATAGTAGGAAAATTAAAAACACTGCAAAGTGTTACATTTCAAGCTGAAGACAAAGAGTATAAAATACAACCAAATCCTACGGCAAAAACACAAGGCGACTTAGCAATAAATGAATTTGCTATTATAGATGGTAAAATTGTTTGTGGAAGTTCTGAACTAGAAACTGCAATATTAGAAAAATTCAAATCATGGACACTGTTAGATTATATGCAAAACACAAATGTAACAAAATTGAGTGATATTAAAGGAAATACAGCATCTAACCTGAGTAATATTATGAGAGCATGGAATGTTTTTGCGGTAAGATTACGAGGTGGCGAGTCTGTTTCATTTGTAGATGGGCAGCCTGCATCTGTTGAAGCAGGTAGAAGGCAATCAAATACTACAGATCAAAGTTCTTCTTACAATGTTGCTTTAGTAGCTTTAGAAATTGAACGTTTAAAAGGGTTAAATCAAAGCACAAAAGGATTTGATATACACAATGTAAAAATGTCTGTAAGTTCTGGAGAATCTACAATTTCGCAGATATTTAGTAGAGAACAAGGCACTACTCTTAATTGTGGAGGATCTGCAACGCTTGATGTTGCTAGAGAAGTTGCTCATGCGATATTTGGCGGTGAAGCTGTAGATATAGAAGCGTCATCAATGAAAATGGTGGGAGGACAACTGGGCAATAGATTTAAAGTAGAAAGTTGTAGTAAAACACAAGAAATTATTAATTATGGAGTAACCCAAGCACAAGAATTTTTAAAAGCGGCTGTTGACGGTACCCTTAAAAAAGATAGTGTCGGTGCTGACATAGGTTTATTATTTGGTGCTATGGATATGGATTATAACATTCAGATAATGATAAATGCTTTAGCGCAGATTTACGCCGAAAACTTTAATGCTGATGAACGCGCTAAGATTGTCGAATCATTTACAAGCAATATTGAATTACATACAAAAGGTTATTCGATAAGCGAGATTAAAGATTGGATTGCTAATAATAGTGAATATGGTGTACGCCTAAAACCATATCTAAATAAAATTCAGACTATTGATGCTGTTATTGCTGAAAATAGTCCTGAAGCTGTTTCTAAAATGGCAGGAAATAGAGGAATGCTTACATTCAGCAATCAAAGCGGTTTAAGAGGTATAGATTTTAAGAGTATAAATATGATAGTTGTTGATGGGCATAATTTTCCAAGCAGCGAATTGTTGCAAGCAATAGGAAGAGCTGGAAGAAATGAAGAATGGGGTAAAGACAAAACTAGCGTTACTGTACTTATGGACTTGCCTGCTATTACAAAGACGCTTGTTAGAATGAAAGAGGATGATAGTTATTTTAGAGAAAGGCAGAGTGGTTTGTTTGACAGAGTTAATAGAGACCTTAATGAGAATTTAAGAAAAGTAAATGAAGAAGGTACTAATATTGAAAGTAAGGATCTTTTAGAGCTTGTATCTGTTTATAAGTCCATGCAGTTGAAATCTGAATCTATTTTGTTTAAAGCAAGACAAGAGGCAATGTATATACTTGTCAAAGAACCGCTAGCTGAAATGGCTGCAATTGCAAGAAGAAATAGCAATGTAAGAGATGCAGAGTATTTGGAAGATTTGTATAAAAAATCAATATATAATGACGAAAGTAGCCTTTTCCAAGACAGTAGTAAAGATGGTAATGTTGTTGCTGATCCGATGATAACTATGATGCAAATATATCATCAAGTATTGATAACAGCGCAAGCCTATTTAACTACAGCTATGGAAAATACATCTGATTCGCTTATTAAACTTGAGTTTGTAAATAGACTGCAAGATATAAAATTGATGTTGGAAGAAGATGCTTTCAGTAAACTTGTAAAAGAAGCATCAACTAATGATAATTATTCTGACAGTACGTTTGCTCAAAGCAGCAGACGAGTTAATGCAAAATTAGGATTCTCTCCTGCTCAAGATATTGCAAAGACACTAATCTCATTGAGTTCTAATTTACTTCCTACAAGATCAAACGATGGTGTGGGTATAGGACAAACTCCACAGTCAATACTGATTGTTACAGATAATATGACTGATGCTCAAAAGGCAAGATCTCAAACGTTTATTGATGCTTTTAATGCTGATGCTGAAAATCCCAATGGACAGACATTGGCATATAAAAATTCTAGCGGAAGAGTTTGTTTAACTGATAAGGGAAAAGTTATTGCTGCTTTTGCTCAAAAAACAATAATGTCAGGTAATAGTGAGGCTTGGGCTGCATTCCTTAAGTGGTTGTTTAATTTAATGGGACTTAATTTAGATACGGCAAAACTATCTGAAGATCAATACGTTATTTCTGTATTAAAAGACTTAACAAACACATTATCGGATAAAGGAATTAAAAATCCTAGAGCAATTAGAAATTTTGTCAATATGCTTCCAGATGTTAATTACAATGAAATTACTAGTATAGAGCAGTTGCAAAGAATAACTGAATTTGAATATTCTAAAGATTTTCAGGAAACTATTATTAAGATGAAATTTACAGATAAAGGATGTCGATTTCCTTCTGCACAAGCAATGGCATTGGCAAGGGAAGGATTGCTTAAGAATGATAAAGCTGTAAGTGATCACTGGTGGTCAATGAGAGTAAAGGGAGAAGATTTAAACAAAGTATTAGTATCTGCTTATGATGAGTTTAAACAAAGAAGTAATGAAGTACAGGTTCAAGCGGTGATTATGCAAAGCAAGATTACAGGGGAAGGTTGGGGACCTAACAATATGAAGTTAACGGCAATGTTTAAGGCTGCGTGGCTTAATCGTAGTTTGTTTAGAGGTTGGAGACTAAGATTTTGGAGAGATCCATCAGTTGACAGAGTTAATAATATTACAAAACCAGGAAGTAAACAATTTTTAAGTGAGTCATCTGTTGTTGATGACTCTACTTATTCTGATTTCTCAAACCCTTTTGAGGATACAGTATCAACTGGTGGTAAAGTAACAGAGCAAAGCAATGACTCTGTTTCTGAACATCAAGATTCTGTTTTCGTTGACTACTTTGCAAATCCTTTTGAGAACGAGGCAACAGAGCAAAGTAATGATTCTGATGACGGAAATATCAGTTTAGAAGAACCTACTGCTGCAACACGGCAAGAATCCTATACAGTTAACAGAGAGGCTTTAATAGCTAGTATGGCTTTTGCCGGTATAGAAATAAATGCTGATACAGAGAAAGGAATAGATGCATTGCAAGCTCAAATTCAAAATATGTCAAAAGCAGATACAGAGAAAGTATTTGGAACAAATATTATATCCGTCAATCAAAGCGGCATATCGTTTGGGGATGCTATTAAGGATGCGCCATCAAAAAAATCTGTATTCTTAGGGGTGGGATTAGGTGCAACAGTAGGCACTATAATAGGTGGGGTATTGGGTCTTGGTGCAGGTGCTTTAGTAGGGGCAATGATAGGAGCTGCTATAGGAGGACTTTTACTTGCACTAGGAGGTAAAACATTACATTCTTATTTAAACGTAGATTTTCTTAGCGAATTTACAGTAATGGATGTAAATAAGTTTGCAAAGATACCATTGTTTACAAAACTAGTAAAAAATGGAACGCTAGATTTTTCAGATGATGAAACACACAAACATTTTAGTGCATCTAGGTTAAGAGATGCTATTAATATGAAGAAAGATGCTGAGAAAATTCTTATTATAGGCAAAAAAAATTGGGAGACGATAATTGAGTTTAAGGAAGAGATAATTGAGAAAGAAATTGAAAGTCCGGAATTTTTACGAGAACATAAAAGAAAAGATGGTGAAGATGATAAGCAATGGGAAGAAAGAAGACTTCAAGAAGCAAGAAGAGAATTTAGTTGGACATTAGCAAAAGTTGGAGGGCTTATTGAACGTTTGAAATTTGGAGGTAATGAAAATCAAAAGCAAAAACTGTTTGCAGTTTTGTTTGGTAGTTTTAGAATTGACTACAAAACTATTTTGACGAGATTTAATAATGTTCGACAATCTGCAAATGTTATATATGACGATATTCCATTATTTGCGTTAAATGATCAAGATGGCGATTTATTTGATAAAGATAATAAACCTACGCAGAAATTTTGGGATAAATATTCAACAATAGCTTCAATAGAACAAAAGATAGATGATGAAGTAGGAGTAGAAAATGCCGGACGAGAATTATTAGGTAAAATGGCGGAAGGCTTTACAAAGCCTCAAGACTTAAACAGTGCAGTAGTAAAAGCATTGTTATTGTTTGAGGATAGAGCTGCTATGGAAAAAAAATATCTCGGATTAGATCCAGGAGCAAATTATACAAGGCAAGATATAGCTAAAGCGGCATATAAATTATATAGCCAAGCATTAGGACTGTATGCAGGAACAGACCCTATAGATAAACGAATATCTTTGGATCAATTACATCAAGAATCAGAGATAATAAGAGTAGTAGCTGATATGTTGATGGCTATGAAACTCAGCAGAGATGGCGAACTAGTGTCATTGATAAATAAAAAGCAACTTGATATTAAGGATGTATCAAGAATACAAGAGTTGCTAGAGTTAAATACTAAGCCAAATAGAAATGTATTTCTAGATGTGTTAAGTACAGGAGTTACAACAAGTAAAGAAGGAAACCCTCAATTATTTGAAATAGATATGAGTAAGCTAAAAACTGCATTAGAGACAGAACATGCTAGCGAAAGAGAATTGTTAGCAGCAAATTCTAATGATTTGTTACCTCTGTTAAATGAAGGAAAGAGAGGAGAGAAAGAACGTAAAACTTTGTTAATGGAAATAAGAGATGTAAGAGCAGTAGCGAAAGCAGCATAAATTTATACTAACTGTATTATTTATTATTCATTGTCGTCATTGCGAGCCTACAAAGTAGGCGTGGCAATCTTTTCTTTTTTAATAACACAGAAATTGCTTCGTCAGGACTTTGTCCTTACCCCTTGTTGCCCTTTGGCTGCGCAATGATGGCAAAATAAGGTGTCATTCCCGCGTATGCGGGAATGAACACGGTTGTCGTTGTCTTTTACGACTTTTACTTTTGAAACGGTTTCATAAAGTCTTAAAATAAAAATAAGGAGAAGTTATGATGAGCAGATTGGTATCATTAATGTTAGCGGTATTGTTTGTGGTAACATCATCTTTGGCACTTTTTTCACAGCAAGTAAAAGAAGGCAAAACAGCAAAACTAAATACGACTACGTTACCTTTTGCAGTTTATGTTGAAAATAATTCAACCCAAAACCATTTTGTGCCTTCAGGTTGGATGGGAGATTATGGAGATATTAAAGTTGATATGGCAAGTACTGATAACCCTAAAAGTGGAAAAACATCTATAAAAGTTTCTTACAGTGCAAAAATGATGCAAGGTGCAGGTTGGATGGGTATATATTGGCAACAGCCGGCAAATAATTGGGGAGAAAAGAAAGGAGGTTATAATTTAAACGGTGCAAGGAGATTGACATTTTGGGCAAGAGGAAGTGTTGGTGGAGAAAAAATTGCAGAGTTCAAAGTAGGAGGCATTACAGGCGAATTCTCAGATTCAGACTCAGCAGCAATAGGACCTGTTGTGCTTACCAAGAATTGGAAAAAGTATACAATAGATCTTAAAGATAAAGATTTAACTAATATTATAGGGGGATTTTGCTTAGCAGCTTCAAAAGACGATAACCCAAATGGCTTTATCATTTATCTAGACGACATTATTTATGAATAAAAACCCAGATTCTAGTTATTTTCTAATGCTTTTTTGACAGCTAACGAAATACGTTTTCCGTTAGCTTGTCCATTTACTGCTGTTATTGCTGCTTTCATAATGGTACCAAAGCTTTTATCTGTAGAAACATCTGTAACGGCTTTAACTTTATTAAAAAGTTCTTCATCAGATATTTCAGCCGGGAGATATTGTTCAATTACTGCAATTTCTTTACTTTCTTTGTCTATTAAATCTTGTCTTTCTCCTTTTTCAAAACTTTCGATGGACTCTTTTCGTTTTTTTATTTCGCTTCTTAATACTTTTGTAATTTCTTCATCGTTGATTTTAATGTTTTTCATATCTCGAATATTTATTTCATTGAGAATACCTCTTATAACATTTAGCTTTTCCATATCTTTGGCTTTCATATAAACTGTTAAGTCAGACTTAAGTTTTTTTATCATTTCATTGTCAATCATTTTCTTTTTCCTAACGCTTTTGTCCTATTAGTGTGACCAGATTCTAATTTTATAACACTTCCTTGTTTTATATTTAATTGTTTTGCGCTACCTGCACTTATCTCTATAACTATATTAGCGTTTTGTGAAGGAGAATAAGTTTTAAGCGCATATTCTGGAACACCGGGTTGAGGGGCTACATTTTCTGCAATATCAACAACTTTATTATCTGCAATCCATATAATGTCTATCGAGAAATACATATCTTTCATCCAAAATGCAGCAATATAAGCTTTTTCAAAGAAAAATATCATTCCATCATGAGGAATTTGTTTTCTGTCAGAAAGTCCTTTTGCTTTCACTTTTTTGCTTTTTGCGACAACTAAATTCAAACTTTTATCATTCACTCTAACAGTTATTACATCTCCATCAATATACTTTTCACCAGCAGGAGAGTAAGTAAAACAAAAAATAGATAAAATAAATAATAATATTAAGACTTTACACATATTCATATTATTGATTATATCAAAATTTGAGCAAAATTGTATTATTTGAATTGTATGTGAATTGACAACGATGGCGTTGTTAAAAGACTTTGGTTTTTATATAATATTATATAAATGGATGATAAACAGTTAAGTACTTATGTTTCAAATATAATTGAAGATATTAAAAAGAGTGGTGATAAGGCTATTTTTAAATATCTTAAAGAATTTGATGGTGTTGATTTGTCTAAAAATGGGTATAAAGTTTCTCAAAGGGCAATAGATAACGCTGCTAAAAGCATTTCAAAATTGTTAAAAAATGCAATAAACTCTTCTTATTCAAATGTTTTAGCATATCATAAGTACGAATATTCCCAAATTAAAAAGAAATGGGCCTACAGTAAAAATGGCTTGAAAGTAGGACAGTTTTATACATCTATAGATTCTGTCGGTATTTATGTGCCGGGAGGTCGTTTTCCTTACCCATCAACTGTTATTATGACTGCAGTTGCGGCTATTGCTGCAGGGGTAAAAAGAATAGTTATGGTAACTCCACCAAATAAAATGAATGATGCAGTTTTGTTTACCGCAAGATTGTGCGGTATAAGAGAAATATATTGTATAGGCGGTATAATGGCTGTAGCAGCTCTTGCTTACGGAACAGAAACGGTAAAAAAAGTCAATATGATTGTAGGACCGGGAAATACGTATGTAAATGAAGCTAAAAGACAGGTTTTTGGGCATGTAGGCATAGATTCACTTGCAGGACCAAGCGAAGTAGCAATAATTGCGGATAAGGATGTTCCTGCAGATTATGCTGCTGCTGATATAATGGCGCAGATAGAGCACGATCCTATGGCAAATGCTTATTTTTTATGCGAGTCTGCAAAAAAGATATCTGAAATTAAAAAATTGCTTACAAAAGAAGCTTTTAAACAATTAAAAATAAAACTTTGTTCTTTAAATAAAGCTGTTGATATAGTAAATGTCATAGCACCTGAACATTTAGAATTATTGGTAAAAAATTATAAAAGTCTATTAAAAGATATTAAAAATGCTGGAGCTGTTTTTGCAGGTTATCAAACGCCTACAGCTTCGGGTGATTATTGGGCTGGGCCATCTCATGTTTTGCCAACAAAGGGTTCTGCAAAGTTTTCGAGCGGTCTTTCAGTGATGACTTTCTTGAAAAGATCAACATATATAGAAATGAATAAAAATAATAAAAAGGCATATAAAACTATTGCAAATTTTGCTCAGTCTGAAGGCATGCAGTATCATAAAAAATCTGTAGAGGTAAGGATATGAAGCAAAGAAAAGCAAGAGTTATAAGAAAAACTAAAGAGACTAATGTTACTGTTGAGATTAATCTTGACAAATTTTCAGTGCCATCAGTATCAACTACTATAGGTTTTTTAGATCACATGCTTGAATTATTTGCAATGCATTCGGGAATAGGTTTTAAAATCAAAGCTTCTGGAGATACATATATAGATGATCATCATTTAGTTGAAGATGTTGGAATAAGTATAGGTCAGGCTTTAAAAGAAGCTGTTGGTGATAAGAAGGGTATTGCAAGGTATGGGCATTTTCTTCTTCCTATGGATGAGGCGTTAAGTTATGTAGCTTTGGATTTGTCTGGAAGATTTTTCTTAAGCTATGAGGTTGACATAAAATTTCAAAAAACAGGGTTTAATTATGACTTAATACAAGAGTTTTTTTATGCTTTTGTAAGTAATGCAGGAATAACATTGCATATTAGAATGATAAAGGGAAGAAATAATCATCATCTGGCAGAATCTATTTTTAAGGCTTTTGGTCGTGCCTTAGGACAGGCTGTTTTATATTCCAAAAAAAAACAGATTGTTCCTTCAACTAAAGGAGTTCTTTGAAAATAATGCAGACAAAAGTTGCAGTTATAGATTACGGGTGTGGTAATATTAAAAGCGTAGTAAATGCTTTGCATTATTGTAATGCGGATACTTATGTTATCGATTCTCCCTTAAAAATTTCAAACTTTGGCGGGGCAATACTTCCTGGTGTTGGAGCGTTTGGTCCAGCGGTAGATTTTTTGAAATCAAAAGGTTTTGATAAAGCAATACTCAATTATGTAAATTCTGGAAAAATGCTTTATGGAATATGTTTAGGATTTCAGCTTTTTTTTGCTAAGAGTTATGAAAACGGAGAATACGAAGGGCTAAATCTCATATCTGGCGAAGTAAGAAAATTTGAGTTTAAAGATAAAGTTTTAAAAATTCCACATACGGGATGGAACAATGTAGAAAGTTCAGAAAGCGAAGATGCAAAAAAGATGTTTAGCGCAGTAGCAAATGAAGAAACTTTTTACTTTGTTCACTCTTATTATGGAATACTAAAGGATTTATCGCAGGCTTCAAGTTTTTGTGATTATGGTATAAAGTTTTGTTCTTCTGTTTCATACAAAAATGTTTGGGGAAGTCAATTTCATCCTGAAAAAAGCGGCAAAAATGGATTAAAAATTTTAAGTAATTTTATAGATGAGGTAAATAAATGATAGTTATACCAGCCGTTGATATAAGACAAGGAAATTCAGTTAGGTTAAAGCAGGGTAAAATTGACGCAGAAACAATTTATTCGACAAATCCAGTTTTTATTGCAAAACTTTGGAGCGCTAAAGGCGCACAGCGCATACATGTTGTTGATTTGGACGGTGCTTTTAGCGGAATAAATATAAATAAAGAAATTATCAAAAATATATGCGCTTCGATTGATATTCCCGTTGAAGTTGGCGGTGGAATAAGAAATATGGATAGAATAAAAGAAATATTTGATATGGGTGCAGCTTATGTAATTTTAGGTACAGTAGCGGTTTATAATCCTGAAATTGTGAGAAAAGCGTTAGAAAAATATGGTCCTGAAAAAATTATTGTCGCTGTTGATGCGAAAGATGGAAAGGTTGCAATAGGCGGTTGGAAAGACATAACTCCTGTTGATGTTTTAGAGCTTGTAAATAGGCTTAAAGAAATAGGCGTTCAAGAAATTTTATATACTGATATATCAAGAGATGGAATGTTTACAGGACCAGACTTTATAGGACTTCAGAAATTGTCTGAAAGTGGTATGAGAATAATTTCTTCAGGCGGTGTGAAAACAATTGATGATTTAGTTAAACTCAAAAATTATGAAAAAGATGGAGTTTTTGCTGCAGTGGTAGGCAGTGCATTATATACTGATGATTTTAAACTTGAAGATGCAATAAAAACGTTAGAAAGTTTGGAAGGCAGATAAATGTTGGCAATAAGAGTAATACCGTGTTTAGACGTTACAAATGGACGCGTTGTAAAAGGGACAAATTTTGTTGATTTAAAGGATGCGGGCGATCCTGTTGAAATTGCAAAGCAGTATAATTTAGACGGTGCAGATGAACTTGTGTTTTTAGATATTACGGCGACTCACGAAGGTCGTAATACTACAATTGATTTGGTCAGAAGAACTGCCGAAAAAGTTTTTATTCCACTTACTGTTGGCGGAGGACTAAAAACACTTGAAGATATAAGAAATATTTTAAACGCAGGAGCTGATAAAGTTTCACTTAATTCTTCTGCCGTTAAAGATCCTGAATTTATAAAGAAAGCGAGCGATAAATTTGGAGTACAATGTATAGTTATTGCAATAGATGCAAAAAAAGTAGGGGAGAATAAATGGAATGTGTTTGTTCATGGCGGCAGGATTGACACTGGGCTTGACGTTGTTCTTTGGGCTCAAAAAGTTGTAGAACTTGGCGCTGGTGAAATTTTACTGACAAGTATGGATAAAGATGGTACAAAAGATGGTTATGATATAGAACTTTTAAAAGCTGTATCAAGCTCTATATCTATACCAGTAATTGCCTCAGGCGGTGCAGGTAAAGTAGAACATTTTTCTCAAGCTTGTGAGTATGGTGCTTCTGCGATACTTGCAGCTTCTTTGTTTCATTACAAAAAGTTGACAATAAAAGAGGTTAAAAAATATTTAAAGTCTAAAAATATACCTGTTAGAGCAACAACGTGAAAAAAGCTTAGTTTAATAAACGACAAAATATGATAAAAATATATTAAAAATAAGGAGTAGTATGTGGACAAAATTGTTGAAAATTTAAAATTTGATGATAAAGGTCTTATTCCTGCTGTGGTTCAAGATTGGAAAGATAATGCAGTTTTGATGGTTGCTTATATGAATAAAGAAGCTCTTAAAAGAACTCTTGAAACAAAAAAAGCTACTTTCTGGAGCCGTTCAAGACAAGTTTTTTGGGTTAAAGGCGAAAGTTCTGGAAATATTCAGGAAGTAAAAGAATTATATTATGATTGTGACGGTGATTGTATTCTTTTAAAAGTCAATCAAATTGGTGGTGCTGCATGTCATAGTGGACATAGAACCTGTTTTTTTACAAAGGTAACATCAAACGGCGCTACAGAAATTATAGGCGAGAGATTGTTTGATCCTGATAAAGTTTATAAAAAATAGTAAAAGTTATGTGTTGTCATTTTCTGACAATGGGTATGAACAGACTAGAAAAAGGAAAGATTGCCATGCCCTACTTTGTAGGCTCGCAATGATAACAAACGTGGATTCCTGCTTTTGCAGGAATGACACAGCAAAAGACAGGAGTTTATCCTCGAGTGTCTTTAATCGGATGCTGGAATACAACAGTTGGAAGATTGCCACAGCTCTTCGGGCTTCGCAATGACAGACAAAACATCAATGTCGTCATTGCGAGGAGGGACAAAGTCCTGACGAAGCAATCTGTGTTGTTAAAAAAGAGATTGCCACGCCTACTTCGTAGGCTCGCAATGACGACCAATATCATAAGTACCGTATCATACCCGAGTGTCTTTAATCGGGTATCCAAGTTGTCGTAAGATATTAGTTAACATGGATTCCCGCTTTCACTGGAATAACACGATAAGAATGGATGCTCGTAGGAATTTACCATCAAATATTTTAACCTCGCTGCTTTCGGGGTAGTGACATATTAGTGTGAATGGACTCTAATAATAAAAATAGGTAGAGAATATGAAAAACTTTATAATTGCAAAAGAAACTCTTGAAATAGAAGCTCAGGCTGTGACAGATCAAATAAGGCATTTAGATTCAAACTTTGGAAAAGCAGTTTCTTTGATGAAAGACTGTAAAGGTCACATTGTTGTTATGGGTCTTGGCAAGTCTGGCTTGGTAGGCAGAAAAATTTCTGCAACTATGTCTTCCATAGGTATTCCATCCACATTTTTACATTCAGCTGATGGGTTGCATGGCGATATAGGTATGCTTATAAAAGATGATATTGTAATGATGCTTTCATATTCCGGCGGAACAGACGAAATAAAAAAACTCCTTTCTGTTTTAAAGAAAATGAAAATTAAAGTCATAGTGATGACTGGTAAAATTAAAGCTCAAGTGTGGCAAAACTGTGATTGCATTATTGATTGTAGCGTTGAGAAAGAAGCTTGCCCATATAATCTTGCACCTACTTCATCAACAACTGCTATGCTTGCAATGGGTGATGCTTTGTCGCTTACTATTTCAAATTTGAAAGGTTTTACAAAAGAAAAATTAGCATTATTTCATCCTTTGGGGGCAATAGGCAAAAGACTTATTATGCAAGTAGGCGATATTATGAGAAAAGGAAAGCAAAATCCTGTTGTAAAATATACTGCAACGGTAGAAGATGCTCTTCTTGTTATGACAGGCACAAGGATTGGTGCAACAAGTATTGTTGATGACAAAGGTATAGTTATAGGTTTTTTTACAGATGGTGATTTACGCAGACATCTTCAAAGTGATAAGGAAATACTAAAAAAAAATATAATGTCTGTTATGACAAAAGAACCTAAAATTGTAACATCTGAAATGCTTGCTGTAGAAGCGGCAAAAATTTTAAAAGAGTACAACATAGATAATATTCCAGTTGTAGATAAGTATAAAAAACCTTTAGGTGTTTTGGATCAAGGGGATTTGTTAGCAGAGGGAATTTCTTAAAAACAGAGCTAAGAGTTATTGCTATTAGTGTCAACGGGCTCTAGTTTTGGAGGAAAAATAAAAATGGAAACGATAGTTGAAAATACATCAGAAAAGAAAGGACTTCCTGCAGGAATTTGGACTAACTGTAAAAAGTGCGATCAGGTTTTTTTGCAAAAAGATTTTGAAGAAAACCTTATGGTGTGCCCTAAATGCGGATATTACACAAGACTTAGTGCATGGAAAAGAATTGAGTTTACTGTAGATGAGGGAAGTTTCAAAGAGATGAATGCGGGACTTAAATCCGTTGATTTTTTAAACTTTCCAGGATATTCTGATAAAATTGAAAAATCTGTAATAAATGACGCTGTTACTACAGGTGAGGCAAAAATAAACGGATACGATGTTATAATTGCAGTTATGGATTTTGAATTTATGGGTGGCAGTATGGGGTCTGTTGTTGGTGAGAAAATAGTAAGAGCAATAGAAAAAGCATTGAAGAAAAAATATCATGTGATTATTATTTCTGCTTCTGGTGGGGCAAGAATGCAGGAAGGAATAATATCTCTTATGCAAATGGGAAAAACAAGTGCGGCACTTGCAAAACTTGCTGATAAAGGTCTGGCTTATATTTCAATTTTAACAGATCCTACAACAGGAGGTGTTGCTGCAAGTTATGCAATGCTTGGCGATATAAATATTGCAGAACATAAGGCTTTAATAGGTTTTGCGGGTCCTAGAGTAATTGAGCAAACCATAAGACAACAGCTTCCTGAAGGATTTCAGCTCTCAGAATTTTTGGAAAAGCATGGAATGGTTGATATTGTTGTAGAGAGAAAAAATATTAGAGACGTTCTAACTAAAGCATTGAGGTTTTTCTATAATAAATAATGTTTTTAGAAATTTAAAAGAATATGAAGATATGAAACCTGGACTTTCAAGAATAAGAAATTTCCTTGAAAGTATGGGCAGTCCTCAAGATAAATTGAAAGTAATTCATATAGCAGGCACTAATGGAAAAGGATCAACTGCCGTTTTTATATCTGAAATTTTAATAGCAGGCGGATATAAAACAGCTTTATATACTTCTCCACATTTGATTGATATTACTGAAAGAATTAAAATTAATGGTAAAAATATATCTGCAAAAATTTTTAATATCTTGTCAAAAAAATATTTGGGAAAAGCAATAAAGTATAAACTTTCATATTTTGAATATTTAACCGCGTTAGCTTTTATATATTTTACACAGCGGAAAGTGGATATTGCTGTAATTGAAACAGGACTTGGCGGACGATTTGACGCAACAAATATTATAAAGAACCCGTTAGTTTGCGTTATAACATCCATTGCAAAAGAACATCAAGAAATATTAGGTAATACGATTGAAAAAATAGCTTTTGAAAAAGCTAGAATAATAAAAAAAGGTTCTTATGTTGTTTGTGGAAAACTACCAAAAGAAGCAATAGCTGCAATAAAAAACAAGTCAACCCCATATATGTATGGGTTCGAGTTTAAATCTGTAAATAATAAAAATAGCAAATATGGTCAAGAATTTGATTATATATATAAAAATATAAAATTACAAAATATTAAAATACATCTTTTAGGCATATATCAGATTATAAATGCATCAGTTGCTGTTTTCGTTGCTGGACTTTTGAGGAAGAAAGAATATTTTTTAACTGAAACGCATATAAGAACAGGCTTAAAAAATGCAGTTTGGCAGGGACGTTTTGATATAAGAAAAGTTAGCTATAAGAATAAGAATATTGAACTAGTTATAGATGGCGCGCACAATGTTCAAGGACTAAGTGTATTTTTTGAAACATTTGTTCAGCTTGGTTTTTCAAAAAAGAAACGAATTTTCATTTTTGCCGTAATGAAAGAAAAAAAATATAAATGTATGATAAAAAAGATAGCTCCTTTTGCAAAAAAAGTGATATTGCCGCAGATAAATAATGACAGAGCTGTAAGCCCTAAAGTTTTAAGACAAGAATTTTCAAAATATATTGCTCAAAGCAAAATTTATACAATAGATTCAATAAAAAGTATTTTCAATATAATAGGCGATAATGAAACAATAGTAGTTGTAGGTTCTCTTTATCTTGTAGGAGAAGTTTTAAAATATAAGGAGTAAAACAATGTCAAAGGAATTGTACTTAGGAATAGATATAGGTGGAACTAAGATAAAGATGGCTGTTGTTACTTCTAAAGGTTCTATAAAAGAAGAGATGGTTAGTGATACTGATATAAATGCAAAACCTTTGAATATTGTAAAATCAGTAATTAAAACGGTTTCAAAATTTAAAAATTATTCTAAGATAAAAAATATAGGTGTGGAGATAGCAGGCGATGTCAGCTATGATACGGGAATTGTGCGTTTTTCACCGAATTTGCATAAATGGAAAAAAGTTCCGCTTAAAGAAATGTTTGAGAAAATTACAGGCAAAAAAACTTATATTGGCAATGATGCAAATACTGCTTCAATGGGTGCTTTTTGGCTTGACACTAAAGAAAAGGCTTCTAACTTGATATGTATTACGCTTGGTACGGGATTAGGCGGAGGACTTATTTTTAATAAAAAGCTTTATAGAGGCGCAAGTGGAACAGCGGGTGAAATAGGACATATTAGTATTGATCCTTATGGGCAAAAATGTAAATGTGGAAATAACGGTTGTATAGAGACATTTATAGGTGCAAAATATTTGTCAAAACACGCCATAGAATATTTGAAAGAAAGTAAATCGTCGGTAATTGATGAACTTACAGGTAAAAATCATTCATTAATAACGCCCCAACTATTATTTGAAGCAGCTGTAGCTGGAGATGAAGTTGCAAAGGATATATGGAAAATTATGGGGGAAAAACTTGGTATTTTTCTTTCAAATATTATAAATTTCGCAAATCCTGATACTATTGTTATTTGTGGCGGAATAATTCAAGCGGGCAAATATTTTATGGGTGCTGCATCAAATGAAATTAAAAAAAGGGCGTTTGAATTAGCAACAAAATCTTGCAAAATTCTAATTTCAAAATATACACATAAGCTTGGTGTTGTTGGTGCGGCAATGCTTCTCAAACGATAGTTTTTTCAATGAACAAATCTTTATTTAAAAAAATCATTGCTTATGTTGTTGTGTTATTATCAACTCTAAATGCTTTTGCTTATGAGGTTGATATAGCTTCAGATAATCTTGAATATGATGAAAAAAGTGGCAAGATTAATGCAAAGGGTAATGTTATTCTTGATTGGCAAGAAAAAAAAGTATATGCTGATTATGTAGATTTTATTATTGGCGAAAAAAATATGCATGCTTATGGTAACGTTAAAGTTGAAGAATCTGGGAATGCAATTTATGCAGATAGCGTTACATATAATTATGATAAAGAAAGTGGCAGCATAAAAGAAACTTTTGGCTATTCTTCTTTTGTATTTATGCGTGCAAAGTCTATGGAAAAACAAGGTAAAGATACGTATGCGTTAAATAGTATAAAGCTTTCATCCTGTGATTTGGACAAACCGCATACACATTTTAGAGCAAAACGTGGAAAACTTATATTGAATAAAAGAATAACCCTTTATTTTCCATTTTTTTATGTTGGAAAGATACCTATATTCCCTCTTCCTTTTGTTACTAAATCACTTGAAGGAGGCAGATCTTTTTTTTCTGATACTCAGATTGAAATTGAACCTGGTTGGATAAATGATGGAGATATAAAGATATTCGATTATCATCTACATATAAGCCCAATATTAAAAACAAAAATTTCGTTCCCATTAAGTAAATCTTCAACAGCTAAATTAAAGTATGATTATTTAGGTCCTAGAGGCAATGGTTATGGTGGAGAATTTGATTATGTAACACGAAATGCAAGAGGAAGTATTTATGCTTATACTATAAACGATTTAATTGATAAAAAAGAGAAATGGAGTATAATGCCTAATTATTGGCAAAGAATAAATAATAAATGGACTATACGATCTAAGGCAGAGTTAATGAATGATAATAAATTCAATGATCGTTTTTCCCATGGTGATTGGGATAGAGTTAAGAATACTTTAGAATCTTATGCTTCTATATCTAGGCAGGGGCGCAACATAAATTTAGAAATGTTGGTACGGGATCAGAAGCAATATGTGAATGTGAATGAGAAGTATGAAATATCATCTTTAACGCTTCCTCAAGTGACGCTTACATCTTATTCCAAAAATATTTTTTTTGGAATAACGCATAATTTTGTTTTTACTTATAGTGATGATTATAAAAAATATAGTCAGGATAAATTTTATAAAAATACAAGTCAATTTGATTACAATCTTCAAAGACGTTTTAGATTAGGTAGAAAATTTACATTAAAACCTGCTTTAACATTAACAGAAAACTGGCAAGATAAGGATAATGCAGGAAAAGCAGATAGTAGTTTTGTTACAAGGTGTACAAGTTCTTTAAATTCAAGATTTATGGTTACAAGCTGGATGAACTGGAACGTTAATTATTCTCTAAAGTTAAGATCAAAAGCAAATTGTTTATCCATTGAAGATTCTGCAAAAGATTATGGTTATGAAACAAATCAAACCACTTTTGCTAGCAATATGTATGTTGGAGATAGAACTCAGATTACAAACCGTTTTTTGTACAGTTGTAAAAAGGAAAGGAGTGAAAAATCTGAAAATAATAAAAAAAGATGGTCGCCATTTTATACCGAAATAACGTGGTCTCCAAAATATTATATTACTGTATATATACAACAATCACAACTTTTAGATCCATTTAGATTTAATTCTTGTCAGATTGATTTAAGAATAGGAGAACCTCGTAGCAAAATCTATTTCAACTTTGGTGCCTTTTACCAAAGGTATAATGATACTAAGATGTCTTACAAAAATGATGAAATTAATAATGTTTTCGGATTTGGGATGTGGATTACTCCTAAATGGAGATTTGATTACGATATAAAAACTATGATATCACGTGATTTGTCGCATAGTAGAATGAATGAACACGAGTTTAAGTTATATAGAGATTTACATTGTTATAATTTAGGTATGATATGGAAAATAAGAAATCCCAATGAGAGTGAAGTTTATTTTAAGTTTGATATGAAAACAAATATGCCTTTTGATAGAAAGAAAGAAAATATAGATTATGAAGATCCTGAGGTTGTTTTCTACCCTTGGAGAGATGATTTTCTATGAAATTCGTAATTATTTGCAAAGCATATTATATTTAAGAGTATATTCTTATACATGAATAGATGGAGAGGTGGCCGAGTTGGTTTAAGGCGTTAGTCTCGAAAACTAATATACGGGAAACCGTATCGTGGGTTCGAATCCCCCCCTCTCCGCCAGGTTCTTTTACAACTTCGGATGAATTTTAGAAGTCAGATATTTTTCTATAAATATTCTATTAATAGGAAACATAAATTCATATAACAAAATAAAAGGTAGAGATAATCAAATAATTAATAATTCTGTAGAAATAGATTTGCTTAAAAAAGATATGGAATTATTGAAAATGGAAAATAGAAAATCTCAAATTAAAAATTGAATTAAATATTAAAAATAGAGGGTTTAGTTATGAATGATAAAAATTCACATAATAAAATAAATGGAAATAATAATACTGTAGAAGATAAATCTATAAATATAAATAATACTAAGAGCAAAAAAGAAGATAAAGAAAGTATCACAGATCCACCGGAGTCATCTAAAAAGGAAAAAATCAAATGTCCTATTTGTGATTATACAGAAGTGGAATTAATCTCAGAATCAGTGCAAGGAGGTTTTGTACCTATTCCTATTCGTGAAATTGACTGTCCTATATGCGGTGTATATAAAATACCGCTTAATTTGTATGGCATGGAAGAAAAAACTGTTGAAGATTTACTTCCTTGTTCAGATGAAAAAGATTGTTATAGTAAGAGAAGAGCATTGTTAAAATATTATGTTAGATTGGCTGCAACTGGAAATAAGAATCTTACTATTACAGATGAACTGTGTAAAGACATTTTCAATAGAGCTTTCCCAACGCCCATGGAACAGATAGATTATTTAATAAGATTTTTAGGAAATAGTACGTGGTTTGGAAAAGGGTTTGTTGTTCGTGAAGAAAAACCAGAATGGAATGATGAGGGACCTGATTTTTGGTTAGGTAAAAGGAGTATAAAGGAGATTTGTGAAGACAAAGAACCACCCTCCTCTAGAGGGGGAGAAGCGTACGAATTTTTTCACTATTTAAAAAATGGCATTGAAACATCAATGCGTACTTTAATATCTGCAACAGCAAGTTTATACAAAGACAATTTATTTGAAATCTTAAAAAATGCAAAAGAACTTAAGCTGATAGAAATACGTCACCGAGTAGAAAATTGTTATAAAATAGTGCTTACGTTAGGAGGTTGGCAAAAATACGAAGAGCTTAAAAGATGTGAGAGTGATTCTAAAATTGCTTTTATGGCTATGCAGTTTAATAATGAAAAAACTAAAGATCTTCGGGACAATCATTTAAAACCTTTCATTGAAAGCTTAGGTTTTAAGCTGTCCATATTACCAGAAATAGTTAGTAAAGAAAATCTTATTGACAACAAACTTAGGGTTGCTATAAGAGACAGCAGGTTTTCGATTTACGATTTAACTGATAGAAATAATGGCGCATACTGGGAAGCTGGATATGCGGAAGGACTAGGCAAAGCTGTTATCTATGTGTGTGAAAAGGATTCCTTTGAAGATAAAAAAACCAAACCTCTTCATTTTGATGTTAGCCATCAAGAAATATATACGTGGAAAAGTGGCGATGAGGAAAGTATAGAAAAGTTTAAATCAGACATATTGGCAAAAATTAAAATTTCATTAAATGTTTAAGAATAACCTGTAAAATGGAATAAGTAGTGAGTTATATGAAAGGAACAGGATACGAAGTCAACTGCTACGGGCTTACGCCTGTGGTTTCCAATAAGGTTTTTAATGAAAAAGCTAATACCTCTAATTATAGCGTCAGTATTGTTGTCATCTCCACTGTTTACCTCTACCCTTGAATATATCGGAAATGGTTTTGACAGAATGTTGAATATATGCCACAATGCAACTTAAGGGAACGTGGAAATGGGACAATTAAAAAGAGATCAAACAAAGATTTTTCAAAAATGGTTTAGTAAATTATCCTCAAATATACAAGATAAGATAGCTGAATATATTGATAGAGTTTTAGATGGAAACATTTTAAATTGCAAAACATTAAGAAAAGGAATTAGCGAAATTGTTATAAACTATCAAAGAGGATATAGGGTTTATTATACGATATTGCAAAATAAAACTATTTTATTACTGCTATCAGGTGGCAACAAGGGCGGAAATCAAAGAGAACAGCAGAGAGATATTGAAAAAGCAGCAATAATAAGAGATTATCTAAAAGAAAAGGAGGAAATATGAAAAATGAATTTATACCGACAAAAGATTGGAATATTGAAGAAGAAACTTTTAGCGTACACTTTGCAAAACTTTTAAGCAAAAATCCAAAAAGAATAAGTTCGTTTAAAAAGCGTGTTATCAAAGAATATAACGAAACAAGAGATTCAGCGACTTTTCTTGAGCATTTAAAAGTTGTCGCGATAGCTGAACGCAAGACTGCAATAATTGCAGAGAAAACAAAAATGAAAAGACCGAATATTTACAGGATATTATCAAAAGACAGCAACCCTTCATTTGACAATATCAAAAACATTGCGCATAATTTGGGTTTTGATTTTGTTCTAAAAAGTGCATAAAAGCGTATTACTTGTGCCGTTATATTAGAAAAAGGAGTTGCGATTTTTATTGCAGTCTTTACTATTATTCTTTGGAGTATTTACTATGTAGGCAATAGGATTACTAAAAAGTTAATATAAAGCGGGTACTTATGTCCAGTAAGTTGACAAAGTAATATTTCTATATGTTTTAATGAACATAAAAAGAATACTAATATATATAGTCAGAAAAAGGTTCTTATCAAAGATAGTTTATCACCTGACTTCAACCTTTTAGTTCCACCGACTAATTTCTCTCATTACAGAAAATAATTAAAGAGCAATCTAACCATAGAAAGCATGACATCCAACAATCGCGAAGCCGGACAAATAATTATACAGTGGGTGTTGTATATATCAATCATTGCACCCAAGGAATTAAAAGAAGAAATGTTGTTATTATTAAAAAGAAGTATTAATAATATATAAGAATTCTATTTGTTATAAGCTTGTGTATTTTTGAGTAAGGAGAATATCTATGACTAACAATTCTGAAATAGGCTCTGAATGGAAAAAATGGGATTTGCATGTGCATACTCCAAAGACATTTTTAAATAATCAGTTTAATACAGTTGAAGTTGATGGTTTTATAAAAAAGATATTAGAATCTAATCTTTCTGTTATAGGTTTGACAAATTATTTTAGATTTGAAGGTGCTGAATTAACTGAAATAAAACCTGCTTTAGAGAATAAGGGTATTGTTGTTTTTCCAAATGTTGAATTTAGAATTAAACCAGAAAATAAAGAAAACGAAGATATGCATATACATTTGATATTTTCAAATGAAATTAAAGATATGGAAAACACAATTAAAAATTTTCTTGCTAGGGTTAAAACATTTGATGATAAATATTGTAGTGAGTTGACACCGGAGCATATAAAAAAACAAGTGTGTCATTTGATACCATATATAACGCTCTAGACGTTGATAAATCTATAGCAAAGGATAGAGATTATTTCATTATAGCTTGCTCTCGAGGACAAGGAAGCTTTCGTCCTGGAACAGGAAAGGGAAGAGGAGAAAATGCTGCAATTACTATGGATCGAAAAAGTGATATTTTATTTGGTAATTCAAAGGATACAGACCATTTTTTAAACCCATATAGATATGATAAAGCCATCCCTAAACCTGTTTTTGCTTGCTCCGATGCACATAAATTAGACGATATTGGTATAAAATATACATGGGTAAAAGCAGATACTACTTTCATGGGATTACAACAGGCTGTTTACCATCCTTCAGAAAGAGTGTACATTGGTGCTATTCCACCTAAACTTGATAAAGTGAATCAAAATAAAAGTGCTTATATCAAATCTATATTTATTCGTACAGACAATAAATCTGTGAAACATATATGGTTTGATTGCGAAATTTTTTTAAACCCAGGACTAATAGCAATAATAGGTAATAAGGGAAGTGGAAAAAGTGCATTATCTGACATTATAGGACATTTATGTCAATGTAAAACAATAAATGACTATGCTTCGTTTTTAAATTGTAATCGCTTTAGAAAATCTCCGGAAAAATTAGCAAATGAATATAATGGATCATTAAAATGGACTGATGACAAAAGTCAGTCGCAAACCTTGGCGGAAGTGAATTATGACACTACAATCGAAGGCGCACAATACTTACCTCAAAAATATATAGAAAAAGTTTGTAATGATCTTAACGATGAATTTCAGCAAGAGATTGATAATGTTATATTTTCTTATATTGATGTAACAGAGAAAGATGGGGCAAAAAATCTCAAAGAATTAATTTCAAGGAAATCTAAAGTTTTTGAAAGTAAAATTTTAGAAATCAAAGAAGAACTACGCGAAATAAATAGAAGTATTGTAGAATGCGAAAGTAGATTGATACCTTCATATAAAAAAACTATTGATGAGGATTTAAAGAAGAGGAAGAGTGATTTAGAACGTCATCTAACAAATAAGCCAAAAGAAGTTATAAAACCCAAAGAAACCGAAGATGTAGAATACACAAAAAAGCTTGAAGGAGTGAATTCTAATATTTTAAAACTCCAAAAGTCTATTGACACAAATAGAGCTTTGCTAAAAGATATAAATGAAAAAATGCAAAAAGCAAAAGACTTAAAAGAAAAGGCAATTAACATCATTGATAGCATCGATAAATTTAACATGTTTTTAGATTTTGTAATCAAAGATCTGGCACTTGAAAAGGAAACATTTAACATCAAATGCTTTTTCTCAACTGAAACAATAACTTCCATTATTGATCCTTTGGAAAAGAAGAAGCAAGATCTTTTAGTGTTACTAAGATCAGTAGATCAAGATATTGAAAAAAAATCATTATGTTCCCAAAAAAAAGAGTTTGAGAAAAAGAGAACAGATCTCATCTCTACAGCGGATATCAAGGAAAAAGAATATCAAAAATATTTACAAGATTTAGAGAAATGGGAACTACTTAAAAAAAATATTCTAGGAGATGATAAAACTCTAAATACTATATCGTATTTAGAATCAGAAATTAAAAATGTTGCTGAAATATATCCATCTGAATATGAAGAACTAAAAGCTTCAAGAATAAAGAAAATCAAAGAAATATATAATCAAAAAAGAAAGAAGGCTGATGTATATGTTGAACTTTACAAACCCATTGAAACCACTATTGAAAAAATATTAGGGAAATCTAAAGAAAACATAAGATTTGAAATTAATTTTTTATTCAAAGATAAAAATATTATTACTAAGATTATGGATAGTACCAATCTTAGAATTTCCGGTAAGTTTCAAGGCAAAGAAAAAGCATCTAATACATTAACAGCCTTAATTAAACAAACTGATTGTAATGATGTAGTAAGTGTGGAAAAATTTTTTAATGAAATACTTTCAGATATCTATGATGATTTAGAAAATTCATCAAAAAAAATTTCTAACAAAGAAGACTACTATAACCTTTTAAGTTCATTAGATTATATAGACATAGAGTATAATTTAAGGATGGGTGCTACAACACTAGAAGAATTATCACCTGGAGAAAAAGGAATGCTTCTTCTAGTATTTTATCTAGCACTTAATAAAGGTGAAAGTCCCCTAATTATTGATCAACCAGAAGACAATTTAGATAACCAATCAATATTTCGTACACTTGTTCCTGTTATTTGTGAGGCAAAAAAACGAAGGCAAGTAATAATTGTAACACATAACCCTAACATTGCCATAGCTTGTGATGCAGAACAAATAATTTATTCTCACATGGATAAAATTAATAATAAAATAACTTGTGAATCTGGCAGTATTGAGAATCCAAAAATGTTAGAGCATATAATGGATGTCTTGGAAGGAACTGTTCCAGCATTCGATTTGAGAACTTTAAAATATTTATTAAGAAATAGGGTATAGATGATTTGTATAAAATTATACATTACTTATTCTTACGTCTTATTTCGTTATATATAATTCTTTCGCAATAAGTTATTGCTAAATCATCTGTAGATAATGTTTTTAACTTTTCATAATCAGAAAATGTTTTCATAAAATCTAATAGCTTTGTTCTGTCTGTATTTTTATACATGCTATGGAATGCGTCAGATAATTCAATAGACTCATCGCATTTCTTACCATGAGAAAGTTGTATTCCAAAAAAAGTTTCTTTATAACCTGTGCTGGCAATCCCAGTCTTAAAAGGCTGGGAATGAATGGGCACGCCTCTCTTGCAAGGCATTGTTCTGTGATATTGGATGATAAAATAAGTCCATAGATATAAAGAGGAGGGAATAAGACTATGGTAGGAAAGTGTCGGAGATGTTTAAGTCAGAAATATGTGAAGAGGGGATTGTTTAACGGGAATCAGAGGTAGAAGTGTAAAGCCTGACGAGATAGAATATGTTAAAAAAAACTTCAAAGAGCGATCGTAAGAACTGCTTATAGCCGAAAGCAAGCGATTGTTATTACAATGAAATAAGCAATGAAGGATTAAGTGGTTGTTTGAGGATATATAGGAAGGTAAAAGAAGTAAGAATTTTTATAGAGATGCAAACAGTTGTTGAGAACAGACATTTATTAGGCAATTTAAATAGAATCGTTATAAGTTATATATATCCAAAATCAGAACAATGCCTATACCGGGTGGATTTTATACATTATTTGCATCCCTTTTTGCTTCCTTTAATTTCTTCACACTTTACTTTAACTTTGTCCCATTTCTGTTTTAACTTGGTTGGCATTTATAAAGATACAGTTTCCTGCAGATTGCGGGAATAACAGCGAAAATTGCTATAATCTTTAAAAATCGCAGAGAAAATATTGCTGTTGATACTACTTGCTCCGCCAGGCTTTTTTTCAGCATAGGATAATTTAGAAATCAATTATTTCTCTCTCTATTGTCTCTTAAGCACATCTCAATATGCTGTAAAATTGACTTACAAATTCAAAAAATTATAAAATTCAGTTAATTTTAATATGTTTTTGAAAGGGAACTTTAAATGACTACTGCGAATGCGAGCGAATACTTGGACTATAAAACATCGGGGAAAAATAAGTTCGTCGCAGTTAATAAGTCTGGATTACCTGAAACATATAACGAGACAAAAGTTGTTATACTTCCAAGAGATCCTGTTTGGATATATGCTTATTGGGAGATTTCAAGCGAGACAACCAAAAAACTTTTAAAACAATACAATGAAAATCTTGATACTTTACCTGTGATTGTAAGAGTTTATGATATTACCGATATAAATTTTAATGGTAGGAATGCACACAGATATTTTGATATAAAAGTAAACCGAAATGCTTTAAGCTGGTATATAAATGTAGGCGAATATAATCGTTCTTGGTGTATAGATATAGGATATATTCTTAAAAGTGGCGATTATATAATTGTTGCGAGATCAAATTCAATGATAATGCCCAAATATGGTGTGTCTGACATTATAGATGAAAATTGGGCTTTAATGAAGTTGGAATTTGAAAAATTTCTTAAAATATCTAATACAGGGCAAACAGGCAAGAGTTCTTACGATATAGCAAGGTTTATAATAAAGCAAGAAGAAATTTTTAAGTAGTTCAAACATATTTTTAAAAACAAGTACTCATAAATATTCTATTTTTTCTTGACGTAGAAGAATATCTTTCATTTGTTTACCACAACAACAATGTCTAAACTTTGGAATAACAAAATAAAGTAAAAATAATTTTTTGAGGTTACTAATGGATCCTACAGGTTACTGGTGTTTGCAGCTGCATGCTCATTTACCGTATGTAAGACATCCTAAATATCCTGACTTTTTAGAAGAAGATTGGCTCTATGAAGCTATTTCTGAAACATATCTTCCTCTGTTATTGGTGTTTGAGAAATTTGTGGAAGATGGTGTTGATTTTAAAATTACAATGACTATAAGTCCTTCACTTGCAAATATGCTTGCGGATCCTCTTTTGCAGTCAAGATATTACAAAAAATTAAACAAACATATAGAATTTGCGCAAAAAGAAATTTACAGAACAAAAAATGTTCCGGAGTTTGAACCTATTGCACAAATGTACTACAAACGTTTTCAAGAATGCAAGAAATTGTGGAAAAAATATAACGGTAATATTCTAACAGGTTTTAAAAATTTGCAGGATGTAGGAAAACTTGAAATTATTACTTGCTGCGCGACACACGGATTTTTACCTTTGATGAATAATGAAAAAGCACAAAGAGCTCAGATAAAAGTTGCTTGTGACGATTATAAAAGACATTTCGGTGTAAGCCCTCGTGGTATATGGATTGCAGAGTGCGCTTATTATCCTGGAATAGATAAAATTTTAAAAGGAGAAAATTTAAAGTTTTTCTTTGTCGAAGCGCATAGCCTTTTGTATGGGATACCGCGTCCAAAATATGGTGTTTTTGCGCCAATTTATTGTCCAAATGGTATTGCCGCTTTTGCAAGAGATATGGAAACTGCTCATCAGGTTTGGAGTGCAGAAACTGGGTACCCAGGAGATCCTAATTACAGAGAATTTTACAGAGATTTAGGTTACGATTTAGAATATGAGTATGTAAAACCATATCTGCATTCTGATGGAATAAGAAGAAATGTTGGAGTAAAGTATCATAGAATAACCGGCAAGGTACCTTTAGGCTATAAGCAGCCTTATGTGCCGCAATGTGCGCAAAATAAAGCAGCAGAACACGCTGGAAATTTTTTGTTTAACAGAACAACGCAGGTTGAATATTTATCTGAAGCTTTAAGCAAGCCACCTCTTGTGGTATCGATGTATGACGCTGAACTTTTTGGGCATTGGTGGTTTGAAGGACCAGACTTTATAAATTATCTGTTTAGGAAGATGCATTATGATCAAAATATCATCAAACCTATAACACCTATAGAATATCTTAATAAATTCCCAGTTAATCAGATTGTAGAGCCAGCTGCTTCGTCTTGGGGTAACAAAGGTTATTATGAGGTTTGGCTTAATCAATCAAACGATTATATTTATAGACATCTACATAAAGCTGCAGAGAGAATGATTGAACTTGCAAATAAATTCCCAAACGCTGATGGGGTTTTAGAAAGAGCGTTGAATCAATCTGCAAGAGAACTTTTACTTGCGCAGTCGTCAGATTGGGCTTTTATTATGACGACTGATACAATGGTAGAGTACGCTGAAAAACGTACAAAAGATCATTTGGTTAATTTCACAAATCTTTATTCTCAAATAAATGATAATTCGATAGATGAACCTTATTTAAGTTGTTTAGAAACTAAAAATAATATTTTTCAAGGAATAAATTATAAGGCATACTTGTAAATGATACATTACAGTATCTACATTATTTTAGCAGCAGTTGTTTCGGTGCTTATTTTATTGGTACTTGTAGTGTGGCATAAAAAACAATTGCTTCAAAAAGAAATTGAAAATTTTGAAAAAAAAGATTTAAAATTTCTTATGATTTTTGCAGATAGATCTGCAATAACTCTTGAAAATATAGAACTCTATCACAATCTTCACGATTTTTATTTTGAAATTGTACAGACTTTGGCAAGAGTTATAGATGCAAAAGATTCTTACATTTCAAGTCATGCTGGAAGAGCAAGGCGTTATGCAAAACTTATAGCCAAAAAAATGGGGCTTGCAGCTGAAATAGTAAAACAAATAGAATATGCGGCTTTGATGCACGATATAGGTAAGATAGGTATAGCAGAACATATTTTGAAAAAAGCTAGTAAGCTAACTGAACAAGAAATGGATGTAATGAAAATGCATACTATAATGGGATATAATATAATTGCTCCGATAACTTTTTTATCTTGTGTGGCACCAATGGTGTTATATCATCAAGAATGGTACAATGGGGATGGCTATCCTGAAGGTTTGTCAGGTGAAGAAATACCTTTAGGTGCAAGAATAGTCGCAGTTATTGACTCTTACGATGCTATGACTTCGGATAGACCGTATAGAAAAGCACTGAGTAAAGAAATTGCTGTTTCAGAGCTTATGCGTGGTGCCGGAACACAATTTGATCCAAATGTTGTAGATGTTTTCACACGGATATTAGAATGAGTGGTATTTTATATGTAGTCCCGACTCCGATAGGAAATCTTGAAGATATAACTTTAAGAGCTTTAAGAACGCTCAAAGAGTGTGATTTAATTGTCTGTGAAGATACAAGACAGAGCTTAAAACTTTTATCACATTTTGAGATTTCAAAACCTTTGATAAGTTTTTATTCTTATAACGAACATTATAGACTTGGGTACATACTCGATAAGTTGTTAGATGGAAAAAAAGTTTCTCTTATTTCAGATGCAGGAATGCCGGGTATTTCAGATCCAGGATATATTTTAATTAAAGAAGTAATAGAAAAGGGTATAAACATTGAAGTTTTACCTGGAGCAAGTGCAGTAATTACTGCACTAGTAGGTTCTGGTTTGCCGACGGACGGTTTTATTTTCTGTGGTTTTTTAAAAAGAAAATCTGGTAAAATAAAAAAAGAACTTTCTGAGTTTTTGAATTTAAAAAAGACAATTGTTTTTTATGAGTCTCCACATAGAATATTAAAAACTATAGAAATATGTATAGAAGTGTTTGGTGAAAATGCCAAAGTTTGTCTTGCAAGAGAGATTACAAAAAAGTTTGAAGAGTTTATAAGAGGATCAAGCAGAGAAGTTTTAGAAAATATCAAAAACAGACAAAGTTTGCGTGGTGAATTTGTGGTTTTGATACACCCTTAGATCGTCTCGCAATCAATCAGGATTTTATGACTTTGTCATTCTCGCCATCAATTAAGACATTTGAGGATAAACTTCAGCGGGAGTTCAAGTTGTTATTTTTCTAAAACAACGTGGTAATCTATTCTTATGGTTTCATCTGTTAATTTATTTGCAATTGTTACTTAAAAAAGAGATATAATTATAGTATAAAAAGAAAGTTAAAGGAAGAATGTCTTGCAATATGGAGAAAAGCCCGAGGTCATAAAGGAGTCCAATAACAAAAGAATCGTAAGCTTAATGTGTTGAAGATACCTAACAGAAGGGTTAGGGAATGGAAACAATAGTTCGCGATGACAGACAAGATCAAAAGAAGAAAGATTGCCACGAAAAAAATCGTTAAAAGAAAAGATTGTTACGTTGCTTTTGCCTTGCAATGGCGGACAAGACAAAAATAGAGATAGTAAGTAAGAACGACAGATGATATATGGTAATTACGAAAATAGAAAGAGGTTTTTATGAAGAGAAGTAGTTATTGCGGTGATGTTAGAGAAAACTGTATATGCAAAGAGATTGTTGTATGTGGTTGGGTTCATTCACGCAGAGATCATGGCGGCGTAATTTTTATTGATTTAAGAGATAGAGAAGGCATTTTGCAGATTGTTTTTCAACCTGAAAACAAAGAAATATTTAAAATAGCAGAAAATTTGCGCAGTGAATACGTAATTGCTGTTAAAGGTTTGGTTAGAAGCAGACCAGAAGGAACAATAAATCCTAATATGCTTACAGGTACTGTTGAACTTGTAGTTGCGGAACTTAAAGTATTGAATACTTCACCCGGACTTCCTTTTGAAATTTCAGATTATGTTGAAACTTCAGAAGAATTAAGATTGAGATATAGATATTTGGATTTGCGTCGTCCAAATTTCCAAAAGAATTTTATAATGCGTCACAAAATTTCAAGAGAGATAAGAAATTTTTTAAATGAAGAGGGATTTTTGGAAATTGAAACTCCATTTTTAACGAAATCTACTCCAGAGGGAGCTAGAGACTTTTTAGTGCCGTCAAGACTTCATCATGGAAGTTTTTTTGCGTTGCCCCAGTCTCCACAGCTTTTTAAGCAGATTCTGATGGTTGCAGGTTTTGATAAATATTATCAAGTTGCAAGATGTTTTAGAGATGAAGATCTACGTGCAGATAGACAGCTTGAATTTACACAGGTTGATATTGAGATGTCGTTTATAGAAGAAGAAGACGTAATGGATGTTGTTGAAAGAATGCTTGCAAGAGTTTTCAAAGCGGTGTTGGATATTAATATTAAAACGCCTTTTGAAAGAATTTCTTATGAAAATACAATGTTGAAATATGGCTCAGATAAACCTGATACAAGGTTTGAAATGGAAATAAAAGATTTTTCTCAGGAACTTAAAAACAGCGGATTTGGCGTATTTTCATCAGTACTATCAAAAGGTGGAATTATAAGAGGTTTATGTATCCCAAAAGGTGCAAGTTTTACCCGTTCTGAAATTGATGGGCTTACTAAGTTTGTTGGTGAATATGGAGCTAAAGGTTTAGCATGGATAAAAATTACAGATACCGGTGCGGAATCTAATATAGTAAAGTATTTTAAGGAAGAAGAAATAGAGATAATTCTTTCTAAACTTAATGCTAAATCTGGGGACTTGGTTGTTTTTCTTGCAGATGAAGAGAAAATAGTTGTTCAAGGGTTAGGTGCATTAAGACTTAAAATTGGCAAAGACTTTGGACTTATAGATAAAAATAAATTTAATTTTTTGTGGGTTGTTGATTTTCCTCTTATGGAATGGAATAAAGAAGAGCAGAGATGGCAAGCATTGCATCATCCTTTTACTTCGCCTCAAGACGAAAAAATTCTTACTAAAGAAAATGCATATACTGCAAAAGCAAAAGCGTATGACGTTGTTTTAAACGGTATAGAGCTTGGCGGTGGTTCCATAAGAATACACAGCAGTGATGTTCAGAAAAAGATTTTTGATATCTTAAATATTTCCGATGAGTCTGCAAAAGAAAAATTTGGATTTTTGCTTGATGCTCTGTCTTATGGTGCTCCTCCACATGGTGGTATAGCATTGGGTTTTGATAGGCTGTGTGCCTTACTTGCAGGAGAGGATTCAATAAGAGAAGTCATAGCTTTTCCAAAAACACAGAAGACTGTTGATCCACTTTCAAACGCCCCCGCTCCAGTGAGCGATAAGCAACTAAAAGAGCTGGGTGTACGTATAGCAATTAAGCAGGCTAAAGACTAGAGTCTGTTTATCCTATTAGTGTAAATAGATTCTATTTTTAGTTGTTGTTTTATAAGTGTCGTCATTTGCGAGTATGCTGGAGTCCACGTTTTTCGTTGTCATTGTGCAGTGCCGAAGGCAGCGAGAGTAAGGATAAAGTCTCGACGAAGTAATCTGTTTTGTTAATTTTCGTTGTCATTGCAAACCGGCAAAGTCATCGAAACAATTATTTTTCGTCGTTATTGCGGAGCCCGAAGGGCTGGGGTAATCTTTTTTTAACGACGTAAATGCTTCGGTCTTTCAGAGCTTGTAAACAAACATGATCAAAAACATATCGTGTCATACTCGTGACAACGGGAATCCAAGTTGTCGTAAAATATTAGTTAATGTGGATTCCCGCTTTCGCGGGAATGACACAGCAAAAAGTCTTAAAATGGATTCCCGCTGGAGTTTACCCTCGAGTGTCTTTTATCGGGGCGGGAATGACACCTTTGGTAAAGCTTGCAACTTTGTTGCCAATTTTGTTGATGATAGACAAGGCAAAAACATCAGTGTCGTCATTGCAAGGAGGGACAAAGTCCCAACGAAGCAATCTATGTAGTTAAAGAACAGATTGCCACGTTAAACTGTGTTAATCCGCGGCGGTAGATTCAAATATTTGATTTGGCATCTGTAGTGTTTTTTAAAGAGTGTAAAAATGAATAAATTTCTCGTAAAATTAAGATTTTGGGTAAGAGGCATTCTTCTTGGAATTGCAAGGAAACTTAAAGAAGAACGTCTTCAAGGACCTATTATAAGAGAATCCAAAAGTTTGTTTTCAAAAGAAATTAAAATCCCTGTTCCTGTTTCATTAATCTTTACCGTTATTATAACCTATTGGATGTTTGTTATAGGTCTTGGAGTAAATTATAAAACTATGCTTGCTACCGCTATTTTTACAGGGGCAAGTTTAGTTTTCTTTATTACCCAGACGCAAAGCAAAGAAAAAGCAATATTAAAAGATAATGATGCAGTTGTTTTAATGTGTTTACTTTTTATAATTGCAATGCTAATGTTTCAGATTTCAAAAGAATATATTTCAGCTTTTGTATCTCCTGTTCCTGCATTTGCTCTTATGGCAGCAATGCTTTTATCTTTGAGAATTGGGATTCTGTATACGGTAATCTTGAGCTTGTTTACAGCTTTTTTAAATGATATGAGGCTTGATATTTTTCTTGTAATGTTTTGCGGTGGTGTTGTAGCTGTAACAAATGTGCAAAACATACTAAGAAGAGCAGATTTTATAAACACAGGTATTAAAATTGCAGTTACAAATGTAGCAATAATATTGATGTTTTATTTTTTTAATAGTTATGATATTTCGCAATTTAAATATAATCTTTTTTATGGATTACTAAATGGCGCATTTGCAGTTATTATTATTCTTGTTTTTATACCTTTATTTGAGAAGGTATTTTCTAGGACAACAAATATCAAATTGATTGAACTATCTGATTTTAATAATCCTTTACTTAAAAGGCTTATGCTTGAGGCTCCTGGTACATATCATCATTCAATTATGGCGGCAGACATTGCTGAACAAGCAGCTAACATTATAAAAGATAATTCTCTTCTTGCGAGAGTGGGCGCTTATTATCACGATATAGGTAAACTCAATAATCCTAGATATTTTATAGAAAATCAGGTTTCTGGATGTAATCCGCACGATGAGTTAACTCCTGCAATGTCGAAGTTGATTTTAGTTTCGCACGTTAAGGATGGCATTGCTTTGGCAAAAGAATGTAATCTCGATAACGAAATTATTAGTATTATTGAACAGCATCATGGAACAACAACTATGCATGCTTTTTATCACAAGGCTTTGCAAGCAGGATATGACATAGATATGGAAAATTTCAGATATCCGGGAACAAAACCTACTACAAAAATTGCTGCAATAATAATGTTGGCAGATTCTTCTGAAGCTGCATGCCGCAGTATTGAAGAACCGACTGCGGTGAGGATAAAAGATACAGTTGAAAAGGTTATAAATAATAAATTTATTGATGGGCAGTTTTCAGACTGTCCTCTTACTTTGAAAGATTTAGAAGCTATAAGAGACAGCATAATTTCAACTTTAGTAGGGATTTATCATGCAAGGATTGAATATAAGGAAACATAAAAATAGCGAAAATTTACAGAGAATCTATAGTTGTAAAACATCAGGATTGATACGAAAGTCACGAAAAAACTGTAATTTTTTCTCGCTACCTTCGGCAGTGCGCAATGACGGACAAGACCAAAAGAATGGATTATCACATAAGAAAAAAAAGTACTTAACAGATAATTGTTATGGTACACTAAACATAAATTTTGTCAATTTCCCAAAACAATATATAGTGTTGCTTAAGGAAGCTGTTGCAACTACTTTAAAATCTGAAAGAGTAAAAAAGTGCCAAATAAATTTTATAATGATAAGTGACGAAGAAATAAAGAAGTTAAACATAAAGTACAGAAAAGTAAGACGCATAACTGACGTTATATCTTTTTTGATAGTTCCAGAATTTTTTATGGGTGACATTTACATTTCAGAAAAACGTTCACAAAAACAAGCAAAAAAATATGGCAACACTTGGCAGCAAGAGCTTGCATATTTGGTAATTCACGGAGTACTCCATCTTTGCGGATATATTGACTATGATGCCGTAAATAAAGCAAAAATGTTTGCCAAACAGGATAAGATATTTCAATGTTTGTTTTCTCAGGATTAACTATTTTGTTTTTACTTTTACTTTTGTCGGCTTGGATTTCTGCTGCTGAAATAGGAATTACAAGTTTGTCGAAGTATAGGGTAAAGAAGCTTATAGTTCAAACTCCAAAGCTGTCAAAATCTTTGCTATTATGGCTTGAACATCCGTATTATCTTCTCACAATTATTTTAACTATCAATGTTATTGCTGATATGCTTATGAGTTTTTTGTCAACTTTTTTTATGACATCTATTTTCTATATGGTTAACAGACATATTGTAGAAGTGTTTGTGTGGATTATAACGTCGTTTACTCTTTTGATTTTTGGGGAAATCGTACCTAAATTTTATGCAAGAGCAAATTCTGAAAAAATTACTGTTATATCGGTGCCAATCCTGTCAAAAATGGAAAAAATCTTAAACCCTTTTTTGTATCCTGTTGTAAAACTTATTGAATTTTTATCACCAAGAACTTCAAGCAGCAATTCTTATGAATTAAGTAAAGAAGAAGTTGAAAACTTACTTTCTGAGGGAGGTTACAGCGGTGAAATAGATAAAGAGACAAGCATTATGCTTGAACACACACTTCAATTTGGCGAATTGTCGATAAAAAGGATAATGATACCTTTTAAAGACATTGAATCTGTAGATTTGTCTTTAGAAGAAGAAGACTTTTTAGATAGAATTGTTGAAACTTCAAAAAGCAGAATACCAGTGTATATTAAATCTAAAAGTAATATTATTGGCTATGTACATATAAAAGATATATTAATATTATGGCAGGAAAAACAAGGACATTTCATATGTTCTCTTGTAAAACCTCCTTATTATGTTAGTGAAGATAAAAAAATAAATGACTTGTTAAAAGAATTTCAAAGTGGAAAGACTCATATCGCATTTGTGAAAGATAAAAATAATAATATAGTTGGAATGGTTACGCTTGAGAACATACTTGAAGAAATTGTTGGAGAAATTCTTGATGAATATGACTAAGGTGTAAAAAATGATAATTTTAATTATAGGTAAGATTATTTTATTTATATTGCTTTTATGCATCTTATGTTTTTTTTGTGGCGCTGAAACAGCTATTACAAGTTTATCAAATAGTTATTTGCGTAGGGTAAAAGAAAATCAAATAAAATATTCAAAAAGCATAACTTACTGGGAATCGCATACGCAAGAGCTTATGATTGCTATGATTATGGGTATGAGTTTATCTCTTGTCGGTATGGGTGTTGTTTTATCTTCGCTTTCTGCAGATATTTCTGAATATTGTAATTTAAAATCAGATATTTTAAATGTAGTTTTTCCTGCTTTTTCAATAGTTCTTACTCTCGTAATCGGGAATATTTTTCCTAAAACTCTAGCAAGATATAATGCTGAGAAAATGGGTATAGCTGTAATTCCGATGATAATAAAATTCGCAACTATTTTTAAAGTTATCATTGAATTTTTGCTTTGGGTTTCAAACAAAATTATTAAATTGTTTGGAATATGCAAAGAAAGTCAACATATTAAATCTAACGAAATAGATTTTTTACTTTCAAATGAAAATACTTCGCCTCTTCCAGACGATTCGAGAGAGCTTGTAAGCAATATAATGGATTTTGCTGAAATGAGAATATCTCGGGTAATGGTACCGCTTTCTGAAATTTTTGCAGTAGATATTGATTTACCTAAAGAAGGAATAATAAAACATATTATTGAAACTCAATATTCAAGAGTTCCAGTTTATAGAGGAAATATCAATAATATTGTAGGGATAATATATACAAAAGATCTTGCTGTTGCGTGGCGCAGCTACGGAGCGATAGTATTTGAAGATTTAATACGTCCTGCATATTACGCCCCTGAAAATGCAAAGGTAAATAAAATTCTCAAAGAATTTAAAACAGGTCACCAGCATATTACTATAGTAGTTGACGAGTATGGTTCTACGATAGGGATAGCATCGATAGAAGATTTGCTCGAAGAAATAGTGGGGGATGTTTGGGATGAATATGATTTAAAAGGAAAAACTATAATGTCTATAGGAGTTAATTCTTATCTTATACAGGCTTATGAATCAATATCAAATGTGAACGATGAGTTAAATATTGAAATACCAGAGGGAAATTATACCACAGTTAATGGCTGGATTTTAGAATTGTTTGGCAGAATCCCTGAAGATGGTGAAAAAATAGACTGGCAAGACTATTCTATAGAAGTACAAGATGCAGATGTAAAGAAAGTAAATAGAATTGTATTAAAGAAAAAATAAATGTATTACACAATAAAAGGATTAGTTCTCAACACAAGAATACAATGTGAGCATGATAAACTCATAACTGTTTATTCTTATGAATGGGGGAAAGTTCAGGCAGTTGTTCCGAGTGCAAAAAAAATTGCAGCCAAACTTGCCTGTGCAACTGAACCTTTAACAGAAAGCGAATTTATAGTTTTTAATAGTCATCCTGCTATAAGGATTAAAATTACTGGGGCAAGTATAATTCAAAACAATACAAAAATAAAAATGGATTTTAAAAGAAATTTATATGCTCTGTATGCTGTGGAAATAATCGATAAACTTGTTCCTTTTAACCTTGAAAATATGGAAAAATACGATTTAATAGTAAGAATTTTGGAAATATTAAGTGCTTGTAAATATCCGAAACGTGCGCTTACTGCATTTATTTTACGTTTTTTAAAACTTTCGGGATATGCTTTTTCAGATTATTTAAAACACAATAATTCTTTTGTTAGTAAAGATATTGAAAAAGCTGTAAGAAAACTCTCAACTTGTTCTGGTAATGATGTTGATCTACTTGAAAAGATAGAAGATGAAAAAGTATGGAACTATGTTGAATCTTACCTAACAAATTACGTACATCGCCCCGCATTAAGTATTTTCTTAAAAAAAATCGCTATGTAAACATATTGTAAATTTTACAGATTAATCCAGTTGAAAAGGTCTGTCATCAATCCACTGCTGCAGGCAGTGAGGTTAAGATATTTGAAGGTAAATTCCTACGATCATTCGTTCTTTTGCTGTGTCATCCTCGCCCTCAATAAGGACATTCGAGGGTAAACTCCGTCATGAATCCATGTTTTTTGCCATCATCTTGCCGTGTCATTCCCGTGAAGACGGGCATCCACGTTGTTCGTTATTGCGCACTGCCAAAAACAGCTCTGTCATTGCGAGAAAAATACAACTTTTCGTATTTTTCGTGGCAATCTTTCTCTTTCAACAACACAGATGTTTCATCAGGACTTTGG
This sequence comes from Endomicrobium sp., assembly GCA_031289585.1. Taxonomy (GTDB): domain Bacteria; phylum Elusimicrobiota; class Endomicrobiia; order Endomicrobiales; family Endomicrobiaceae; genus Endomicrobiellum. The sequence goes on from JAITPF010000037.1 coordinate 92,772, forward strand.
CTGCCTTTGGCAGTGCACAATGACAGCAAAATATGGTGTCATTCGCCCCCAATTAAGGCACTTGAGGATAAACTCCTGCAGGAATCCACGTTAACTAATAATACCTTATGACAACTTGGATACCCGTTACGGATATGACATGATATTCTTTTGGTCATATTTGGTGTTTTTGCGAGCTCTGAAAAGGTGAAGCAATCTGTGTCGTTAAAGATGTTAAGAGATACTACAATAAATAAATTGACAGAATAGTTGTTATTTAATAAAGTTTTATCTGTATCGAATGATTAAACCATAAATGTAATAGAGTTAAAATGAGATGTGAAGAGGAAAAAATTATGTTCCAAAATTCTAAGAAAGCACGTGTATATCGGTCTTTTATAGTGGTCTTTTTTGCAGTTTTTTTTATGATGGTAGTTGTATTTGCGCAAAAAGCGCCTGTTTTTTTACTTAAGGATATAGACGGAAATATCTTTAATTTGTCCGATTATAAAGGCAAGGTGGTTTTTTTGGATTTTTGGACGACTTGGTGTCCACCATGCAGAGCTGCAATTCCTGCCGTGAAAGAATTACATAAAACCAAAACTGCAAATTACAGTAATGTGGTTATCTTGGGTATTAATATTGGCGAGAAACAATCAATAGTAGAACAATTTGTAAAAAGCAATGGAATAACTTATAACATCTTGCTTGGTGACGATAAAATATGCGGCGATTATAGAGTAACTGGTTTTCCGTCGTTTTTCATAATAGATGTGACAGGAGAAATAGTCAAACGTTATGTGGGTTATTATCCTGGTCTTGAAGAAGAGTGGAACAGCGTTATAGACGAGTTAGTAAAAATAAAATAGAATATAAACATTTGTGGTGTTTGGCTATTTTTGTCATAACTCACTCTTTGGGTTGTAGCAGATTTTTAGTAAATTTTAGTATTTTTTTGCTTTTAAGTAGACATGACGACAATTACAAGGAATACAAATGGATATCAACGTTCCCACATTTTTTGTAAGTTCAATTGCTGGCTTAGCGAGTTTTATAAGTCCTTGTGTTCTTCCTTTAATATTACCTTTTATTTCTCTTATAACTGGAATATCCGTTGACAATTTAAAAACATCAAAGGAATTATCGAAAAATGTAGTCATAAAAACTTTATTTTTTATTTTGGGTTTTTCTTTTATTTTTATTGTTCTTGGAATGTCTGCAAGCCAACTTGGAAGCTTATTTGGTAAATATAAGACAATATTAAGATATATCGGTGGTTGTATTGTTGTATTGTTTGGACTAAATATTTGCACAATACTAAAAATCAAATTTCTAAACAAACAATTTTCTTATGCAGGCAAAAGTTCAACAGGGGCATTAACAAACACAGGAATATTTTTTATGGGTATTGCGTTTGCTTTAGGTTGGACGCCATGCGTTGGTCCGATTTTAACATCAATTTTAATTGTTGCTTCAACTCAAGGAACAGTTTTAAGTGGTTTTTGGTTGCTGGTATTTTTCTCTTTAGGCTTTGGAATTCCATTTATACTTACTGCGCTTTTTGTAAACAGATTTTTAAGTGCATTTAAAATTATAAAAAAATATTACAGAACAATAGAAATTATATCAGGTTTGTTGTTGATTTTCACTGGTATATTACTTATTACAAATGTTTTTTTAAAAATCACATCGTTTATGCTCTCTTAAAGTCCAATATTGTTACGAGATCTTACAATCAATTGACTAATAACCGCTTTTTATTATAAAATGACGACTCAATTTACATAATTTAGAGTTCTTTAAAGCCGAGGTGGTGGAATTGGCAGACACGTGAGACTCAAAATCTCAAGTTGCTTAGGCGGCGTGCGGGTTCAAGTCCCGCCCTCGGTATTTCAAGTTGTACTATAAATCCACGAGTAAAAGTTAAAAACATTATTTCCCGCCGATAAAAGATAGTTTAGCTAAGGAAAATAGACACCTATCAAGACATATGAACAAATACGTAATAACAAATTAATAATAAAATTTAACCACAGAAAACCGTCAACAGTAACTAGTGTTTATTATATCTTGTTTGTGCAAAAAAACAAAAATACAAGTTGAAATTTATTTCAAGATTGCGTGATACTGCGCTATTGACATTAATATTACATTTAATTGACAGTTAAAATCATCTTTATTATAATATAGCTTCGGAGATATAAGGAGTTTAGAATATGATAATATTGACAGGAGGGGCAGGCTTTATAGGTAGTTGTTTCCTATGGAAATTAAATCAGGAAGGCATAAAAGATATTTTGGTTGTTGATCATCTTGATGAAAGCGAAAAATGGAAAAATTTAATTGGTAAGAGTTACTACGATTACATACAAAAAGGTGATTTCTTTAATGCCGTAATAAACAGAAAAGTCCAAAAACCTCAAGCCATTGTACATCTTGGAGCTTGCAGTTCGACAACTCTTCACGATGCAAATTATTATATAAAAAATAATTATGAATATTCTAAAACTCTTGCTTTATGGGCTTTTGAGATAGGGATTCCTTTCATTTACGCTTCATCTGCTGCAACATATGGGAATGGTGAGTACGATTATGATGATGACATAGTAAAAATAAGAAGTTTGTCACCGTTAAATGTGTATGGTTTTTCAAAACATATGTTTGATTTATGGCTTTTAAATAATAATTATCTTAATAAAGCTGTTGGTATAAAGTTTTTCAATGTTTTTGGTCCCAATGAATATCACAAATGTGATATGCGCAGCGTAATTTGTAAGAGTTATGATGATGTTGTCAATAGGGGATTAATAAAACTGTTTAAGTCTTATAATGAGAATTATGCAGATGGCGGACAATGTAGAGATTTTGTATATATAAAAGATGTTATTGATGCAATGTATTTTTTATTTAAAAATCCGTCAAAAACAGGAATATTTAATCTTGGTACCGGAAAATCAAGAACATGGAATGATATAGCAAAATCTATGTTTGTTGCTGTAGGTAAAAAAGAAAGTATAGAATATATCGAAATGCCTGATAATTTAAAATTAAAGTATCAATATTTTACACAGGCAAAAATGGATAGTCTCAAGAAAGCAGGTTATAATAAATCTTTTATGGAATTAGAAGATTCTGTTAAAGATTACTATTCTTATTTGAAAAATAAATCTTACTTATAACTGCTTGCTTAAGTTAACTGCAAAAACTAGAGTCTGTTCAGACTAGACTAATAGGCTGAAAGTGTTGCTTGGATTTTTGATGGAAGTTTAGCTGTTTTGTGATAGGGCAATTTGAACATATTGACAGAACAAAACAGTCAAAATTTACATAAAAACTATCTAAGTTCGAAGAGGAGTTATGGCAAAAACCAACTGCCGTGTGTTGCTCAAGATGTGTCAATAGTCTTGCTATTATCACACTTTTGCACCTTGCAGTTGCCTATTTTTGCTCCTAACACTTTTGTTCTGTTAGTGAGAATAGTCTCTAAAAACTTGAAGTTGTATATAAATTTTGGGGTGAGCATGAATCTCTTAAAATTAATTTCCTCGTTTAAAAAACAAACTGTTTTAATTGTTGGTGATGTAATGATTGACAAGTTTATATGGGGAAAAGTAAAGAGAATTTCTCCAGAGGCTCCTGTTCCTATTGTAGAGGTTACAAAAGAAACTGAAGTTCTTGGTGGAGCGGCAAATGTTGCAAACAATATAATAACATTGGGCAGTAAAGCATTTATTGTAAGTGCAATTGGCGAAGACATTACTGGAAAATCTTTAATTACGATGCTTTTAGAAAAAGGAATAAATTCAGATTATTTAGTTTGTGATCCTTATAGACCGACAATTCTAAAAACGAGAATTATTGCTGCAAGTCAGCAAGTTGTTAGAGTAGATAAAGAAATAAAAGGGCATTTTGAGTATCACACTGAATTGAAGATTATAAAAAATATAGAAGAACTAATACCTAAAGTAAATGCTGTGGTAATTTCTGATTATGGTAAAGGAGTTATAATTCCTAAAGTTCTTAAAAGAGTAATTTCTCTTGCAAGAAAATATAAAATTCCTGTCACAGTAGATCCTAAAATAGAACATTTCAAAAAATATAAAAAAGTTACAACGATAACCCCAAATGAAAAAGAAGCGATTGAAGGAATGGGTGCAAAAAATATAAAAACAGATGAAGCAATAGCAATACTTGGCAAAAAAATTCTTAAAACTTTAAATTCCGACTCTGTGCTCATTACGCGTGGCGAAAAAGGAATGACTCTTATTCAGTCTAATAATAAAATTACAAATATTCCTACAAGAGCAAAAGAAGTTTATGATGTTACTGGTGCAGGAGATACCGTTATTTCTATAATGACTTTAGCATTAGCTGCAAAGGCGGATTTGGTAAGTGCTGCAGAAGTTGCGAATTTTGCTGCAGGTATAGTTGTTGGTAAACTTGGAACTGCAACAACAAACCAGCAGGAGCTTAAAAAAATAATAATGGAGTTCTATAGTATTTGCCGTACAAAAAAATGAGAACAGCTGTAATTATACCATCAAGATATGGCTCAAGCCGGTTTCCAGGTAAGCCTTTAGCATTAATAAAAGGGAAACCTCTTATACAACGTGTCGTAGAAAGAGTTAAGAACTGTAAAAATGTTGATTTTATAGCAGTTGCGACTGACGATAAACGTATTTATGATGCGGTAAAAAGTTTAGGTTTTAATGTTTTTATGACGCCAAAAACTTGTAAAAGTGGTACGGATAGAGTTGCTTTTACGGCGTCAAAATTTTTGAAAAATTGCGAAATTTTTATTAATACACAGGGCGATGAACCTTTAATAGACCCAAAACTCATAGATACGTTAGTAGTTTTACTTAAAAAAGATGAGTTTCTAAAATATGTGACTGCCGCTTTTCCAATAACCGAAGAAGAGATTGTGAAAAATCCGAATGTTGTTAAAGTTGTTTTTGATAAAGATGGATATGCTTTGTATTTTTCGAGATTTGCAATACCATATAATAGAGATAATACAAAAGTTAAATATTATAAACATATGGGGATATATGGGTATAAAAGAGATTTTTTGTTGAAATTTGCAAAAGATAGAATGTCGTCTTTGGAGAAAGCTGAAAGCCTTGATCAGCTAAGAGCTTTGGAAAACGGCAAAAAAATAAAAGTTGTTGTTGCAAAAAAAGATTCTATAGGCGTAGATACACTCGAAGATATTTCAAAAGTTGAAAGATATTTATAGGGATTATTAATGGAAAATAAACGTATAAAAATAGGTAAAAATATTGTTCTTTCTAATGATAGACCATTTGTTATTATAGCAGGACCATGTGTTATTGAAAGCGAAAAACATGTTTTAACTTTAGCTGCAAGTTTAAAAAAAATAACTTCTGAGCTAAAAATTCCTTTTATTTTTAAAACTTCTTACGACAAAGCAAATCGTTCATCAAACTATTCTTACAGAGGACCTGGAGTTGAAGAGGGTCTTAAAATTCTTGCCAAAGTAAAAAAAAAATTGAATTTGACTATTATTACAGACGTTCATACTGAAACCCAGGTATTGAAAGCTGCGCAAGTTGTAGATTTTTTACAAGTTCCTGCGTTTTTATCACGTCAGACAGACTTAATAAAAGCATGCGCTATGACAGGGAAACCTGTAAATATTAAGAAAGGACAATTTTTAGCTCCTGAAGATATGTTTAACGTTGTTGAAAAAGCCGAAAATTTTGGTAACAAAAACTTATCGCTTACAGAGAGAGGAGCTTCTTTTGGATATCATAATCTTGTTGTAGATTTTAGAGGTTTGGAAATAATGAAACATACAGGATATCCTATTATTTTTGATGCAACGCACAGTGTTCAGCTTCCTGGTGGTCGCGGAGTATGTAGCGGTGGTAATAGAGAATTTGTTTTACCTCTTTCCAGAGCTGCAGCAGCGGTAGGAATTGCAGCATTATTTTTAGAAGTTCATGAAAATCCCGATAAAGCTCTTTCTGATGGGGCAAACAGTGTTAATTTAGAATATTTTAAACAAATACTTAAATATATAAAAGTTATAGATAAGGCGGTAAAATGAAGTTTAAAAGCTCGAAAAAAGACAACATTAGAAAGATTGAGACTCAGTTTAAACAAATAAATGAACAAACAGTATATAAAACTGAAAAAGATGGAAATGATATTTTATGGAAACCTACATATAAATGGTATGTAAAGAGTATAGGAATAGTTCTTGGTATATTGATTATTACGTTTTTTGTATTAAATATTGTTTTAAAACCATATATGAGAAATATTAACCATGAGATTACTCCATGGCTTGGTCAAAGATGATGAAAAAAGATAAAAAAGATATTATAAAAAAGGCAAAAAAAGTTAAATTGTTAGCCTCTGATGTCGATGGAGTTTTAACGCGCGGTGAAATAATAATATTTAATGATGGTGAAGAGATCAAAGTATGGAATGTTAAAGATGGAATGGGGTATGGTATACTTTCAAGAATATCTCCGAAAATTAAAACCGCGTGGATAACTGGCAGAAAGTCTCTTCAGGTTGAAAGACGCGCAAAAGATATGAATATTAATTATCTTGTCCAAAGCTGTATGAGTAAAAAAGAGGCTTTGGAAAAAATATTAATGGAAAATAGTTTTAAAGCATCTGAAACGGCATATATTGGTGATGATATAGTAGATATACCGATATTAAAAGTAGTAGGGCTTTCATTGTGTCCTGCTGATGCCTGTGAAGAAGTAAAACAATGTGTTGATTATGTTTCAATTTTTAAAGGTGGTGAAGGTGTTGTAAGAGATGTAATAGAACTTGTTATGAAGGCAAAAAACGATTGGAAAAAGTCTTTGGAAACATATAAATGAGGATAATTTTACTAGAATTTGCAGAAGAGTTTACTATTACAGCGCGTTTGTTTTAGTAGGACTTGCTCAGAAGATAATGAGTACAGACATAAAACTATAAAATCATCTGGTAATTTTGATAAAGATGTTGAGACTCTTGTTCAAAAAGTTTCTCTTGTTTTAGTTTTAGAGGAACATATAAAACAATATCCTCGACGGTGGGTATGGTTCTATGAGAGATGGAAGACGAGTTCTAAAGGTAATGTGGCAAATATGAGAAATAAGCTGAAAGTAAAAATAATAATTCGGTTTATTGTAATTTTTGTGAGTTTTGCTTTTTTTATTGGTTGCAAAGCTGAAAAAACTATTGTTGAAGAAGCTCCACCTGTGTTTGAACAAGCTATAGAAAGATTTACGATAACGGAAACACACAAAGGAGAATTAAAAATGATTTTGGAAGCAGAGTCTGCTGTTATTAACGAAAGCAAAAATATTGCTCATTTAAAACTTCCGATAATAAAATTTTATAATGAAGGTAGTTATGTTTCAACGCTTGTTACCGAAAGTGCTGATATAAATACGGAGACTTATGATATCAAAGGCAATGGCAAATGTACTGTCGATAGTGCAAATAACGAGCATTTGCAGACTACAGATTTAATGTATAATGCGAAAAAAGAATTAGTTTATAGTAATAATAATGTCAAAATTACAAAACCAGGTGAAACGGTATATGGCACAAGTTTTGAGGCTGATACCAAACTTGAGAAAATAGTCATTAAAAACCAAAGGATTATAGTTGATTAAAATAGGCAGTTTGTTATTTATGATTTTTACGTTTGTCGAAATTTCTTTTGCTAATGCTATTTCAGGAAAAACTATTGTAACTGGTAATAAATTGGAAGTAAGAAATGGTGGTAATGTTATAATTTCAAAAGGTAATTCAAAAGCTATTGATGATGTAAATGTTATAACAGCTGACAAGATGACTTACAATAAAAAAAGTTCTAATCTTTCAGCATCAAGCAATGTTAAATTATTATCAAAAACACAAGATAATGAACCACTTGAAGCGTATGGGGAATTTGCGCAGTATTGTATAAATGACGAAAAAGGAAAGATTTGGGGATATAATACTGTAGTTAAGTATTTTATGCAAACTTCTACGTTGCCGCTTATTTTAAATGCGCAGGAAATTTATGTTGATAGAAAACAGACAGCTCTGAGTGCTTATAGTAATGTTGAAGTTATAACTTCATCCGGAACAATTTACTCAGATAATGCTGTTTTTGATAAAAAAACGCTAAGTGTAGTTTTCAGAAAAGATAAGAAAAGACCTATCGCTGATGTTTTATATGAAAGTAGAAAAGGTCTTTATGAGGCGGATGAAATTGTTTTTTACAATTCTGATGACAATAAAAAGATAGTTATGAATGGTTCAGTTAAAGGGAAAATTGAGATGGAAGATAAAAAATGATACTTAGAACCGAAAATTTATTTAAAAAGTATAAATATAGAATGGTTGTAAATGGCATAAGCATAAATGTAAGACAGGGTGAGATTGTTGGTTTGCTGGGACCTAACGGAGCGGGAAAAACTACAACTTTTTATATGACGGTCGGGCTTGTAAAACCTTACGATGGTAGTGTTTATCTTGATGATAAAGAAATAACGGATTATCCTATGTACCAAAAGGCAAGAGCCGGAATTGGATATCTTGCACAGGAATCGTCGATATTTAGAGGGCTTACTGTTGAAGATAATCTTATGTCTATAGCTCAAATGCTTCCCATTTCTAAGCTTGAGCAAAAAGAAAAAGTTGATTTGTTTCTTGCAGATTTTGGTCTTACAAAATTACGCAAACAGTTAAGTGTTACGTTATCAGGTGGTGAGAAAAGAAGACTTGAAATTGCAAGAGTGCTTATAACAGATCCAAAATTTTTACTCTTAGATGAACCTTTTGTTGGGATTGATCCGATAACAGTTGATGATGTACAGAAAATTATTAAAAAGTTAAAAGAGAGAGGTTTGGGCATTCTTATAACAGATCACAATGTCAGAGAAACTCTCGAGATCATTGATAGAGCATACATAATTTATGAGGGAAAAATTCTGCTTGAGGATGGTGCAAAGAAACTGCTTGAAAACCCTAAAGCCAGAAAAGTATATTTAGGAGATAATTTCAAAATGTAGCAGATGTTGTTGTAAGCCTCTAACTTGGAGTATATTAGAGACTATAAATTTTGGAACAAATTTTGTATATTTTTAATGGTAGTGTTCTGTACGGTAAAGGAGGAATAAATGCAGATTAACATTACGGCAAGACATTTAAAATTGACTGATTCTATTAATTCTTATGTCCGCAAAAAAATTGCAAAAACTAGTAAGTTTTATGATGGTGATGACGTGTGGGCACATGTTATTTTATCGGTTGAAAAAAACAGACAGATAACTGAAATTGTTTTCCATGTAGGGAAACTTTTCTTTAGAGCAAAAGAGCAATCCACCGATTTATACACTTCAATAGATTTAACCGTAGATAAACTCGAAAAACAACTCAAAAAACAAAAAGAAATCTCAAAAGTACACAGAAAAGATAATTTAAAAGTTTCAAAAGATAAAAAACATAATATTGAAGAGGTGTTTTCTTATGATGTTATGGAAGATTCAAGAACGAAAATATCAGAAATAAAGCGTTTTGATTTAAAACCGGTAATTATAGAAGAAGCTATTAATGAAATGGATAATCTTGGATATAGAGTTTATATGTTTAAAAATAGTGTGAATGATAAAGTTAGTGTTCTTTATCGCAATGATACTGGGTCAATAGTTCTTTTGGAACCTGATGAAACTTGAAATAACAGGAGAGGTAAAAAATGAAGATTATGGATTTTTTAAGTCAAGATGCAATTGTTGTAGATTTAAAGTCGACAGATAAAAAATCGGCGATTATTGAGCTTGTAGAGGTTTTGAAAGATATAAAAAAAATCAAAAAACCTGACGAGATTATTGATGTCGTTTTGGAACGAGAAAAGCTTGGTTCTACAGGAATTGGACAGGGTGTTGCAATACCTCATGGAAAAACTGATATTTTGCAGGAACAAATAGGAGTTCTTGGAATTTCACGTAAAGGTATAGAATTTAATTCTCTTGATGGTGAACCGGTTAACATAATTTTTCTTTTGGTTGGTCCTATCGAAGTGGCGGGTCAACATTTAAAGGCGTTGTCAAAAATTTCTAGACTCTTTAAAGATAAATTTTTAAGACAAGCTATAAAAGATGCAACTACAAAAGAAGACGTTGCAAAAATAATACAACAAGAGGACGCTTATTAAGTATATATGGATATAAATACGCTTCTTAAAGAAAAAGGCGAAGATTTTAAATTCGAACTTATAAACAAGGATGTGGCAGAAAATTACAATTCTAGGAGTATATGGTAAAGTCTTGCTGTGATTGTTGAAACGGCAAGCTTAACCAGAGAGATTTACACGATAGGTTACATAATATATGATAAAATTATACATAATTTCAGGCATGTCAGGTGCAGGAAAAAGTCAAGCTTTAAAAATATTTGAAGATTTTGGCTTTGTCTGCGTTGATAATATGCCTGTTCAAATGATAGCTGATTTTGTTGATATATGTCTTAAAAATCCATGCAAATATAGAAATGTGGCAATAAGTATAGATTCACGTGCTGGAGAAGCACTTACGTCTTTTAAAGATTTGCTTGCTACATTTATATTAAAAGAGAAAAAAGTAAACTATAAAATTATTTTTTTTAATGCGATTGATTCAGTTTTACTCAGGCGCTATTCGGAGACTCGTCACCATCATCCTTTGGGAAAATCATTGCTTGAGGGAATAAGACTTGAAAGAAAAATTATAGACAGGATTTTTACGATTGCGGACGAAGTTATAGATACTTCAGACCTTACTATTGGGGAACTAAAAAAAGTAATATCAATACTCACAGGCATTCAACATTCCGGAAAACGGTATCTAAATATTTCTGTTCTTTCTTTTGGATATAAATATGGATTACCAAATGACGCTGACATAGTTTATGATGTACGTTTTATAACAAATCCAAATTATGTTCACGAATTAAAGTTTAAAACGGGTAAGGATAAAGCTGTTAAAAGGTATATAGAAAAACAAAAAGAATTCAAGACTTTCTTTAATATGTTCTCAAGAATTATAGAAACGACGCTTCCGAGATATATTAAAGAAGGCAAAAGCTATCTGACTATAGCAATAGGATGTACAGGCGGACGGCACAGATCAGTTTTTGCTGCCGAAAAACTTGCCAAATTTTTAAAAGGTAAAAAGTATAATGTAAAACTTAACCACAGAGATATTTTGCATTTATAAGGAGATTTTATCCTTTGTATTAGGAGAATCTAAAGATGATTAAGATTATTGTTATAGCGCATGGTGAATTAGCGCAGGAATTGGTCAATTCTGCAGAAACTATTGCCGGAAAACAACCTAATCTCTATGCTGTTAAAAGAGATAACAGTGATAGTTTAATTCATATGCAGGAAAAGGTGGGCGATCTTTTGAAAAATATAAATGATGAATATGGAACGTTGATACTTGCTGATATGATTGGAGGAACTCCATGCAATGCATCCGTTCCAATGTGTAGATCTTTTAACATAGAAATTCTTTCTGGAGTCAATCTTCCGATGGTGTTATCTGCAGTATTTTCAAGCAAGAATGCGATAAGTGCTTTAGATTTAGTAGAAAAGATACTGCTTGATGGACAAAAAAGCATAATAAACGTAAAAAAAGCGATATTCAATAAAATAAAATGAAATTGAAGGATAAAAAAAATGCCTATAGTTTTAGTAAGAATAGATGACAGATTATTACATGGACAAATAGTGCAAGGATGGCTGAAAACGATAGATATTGATGCTTTATTGGTTGTTTCAGATATGGCAGTAAAGGATATAATACAACAGACGCTTATGACTATGGCTGCTCCCAGCAATATAAGACTTGAAATCAAAGGTCTTAAAGATGCAACAAATGCAGTTGTAAGTGAACAATACGACAAAGAAAAAGTAATGATTTTAGCATTAAATCCATCTGATATATTCTATATGATAGAAAATGGAGCTGTTTTTAAATCTGTAAATGTTGGTGGAATGCATTTTACAAGTGGAAAAAGACAGCTTTTATACAATCTTTGTGTAGATGATGGCGATGTAGAAAGTCTATACAGAATATACTGTAAAGGTATTGAATTAGAGGGTCGCGTTCTCCCTAAAGATGAGAGAATAAATATTATACCTGTAATAGAAAAAGAATATTGGGCAATGTGTAAGGTGGGGAAATGAGTAAAGTTAAGTTTGTTTTTTGTACACATAATCACCAACCTGTAGGAAATTTCGATTGGGTTTTTGAAAGGGCTTATCAGGTTTCGTATAGACCTTTTATGAACGTTATGTTAAATCATCCAAAAATAAAATGGAGTATGCACGCAAGTGGAATGTTATGGGAATATTTTGCAAGAGAACATCTTGATTATATTAAAAATATAAAGAGTCTAGTTGCAAGTGGTAATCTTGAACTATTGTCTGGTGGTTATTATGAACCATTGATGTCCTCGATTCCTGATAGAGATAAAATAGGACAAATAAATAAAATGACCTGCTATATAAAGGATAAATTTGGTTGTGAAGAAGCTAATGGAGTCTGGCTTGCTGAAAGAGTATGGGAGCCAGGTATGGCTAAAATTCTTGCCGAAAGAGGAATAAATTACACTGTATTAGATGATTCTCATTTTGCATCAGCAGGTATGGATATAGAAAGATTGAATGGTTACTATACTACTGAAGAGCAAGGATATAGCCTTAATATTTTTCCAATAAGTCAGAAAATGAGATATCTTGTTCCTTTTGCTGATGTTGAAAACACAATAGAATATTTTAAGTACCTTGTAAAAGAGAGTCCAAATTCAGATCCAGTTGTTGTTATGGCAGATGACGGTGAAAAGTTTGGTATGTGGCCAAGTACTTATAAACACGTTTACGAAAATAAATGGCTTGAACGCTTTTTAACGTCTTTAGAAGAGAATTCCGATATAGTTGAAACAGTGAACTTTTCTGAAGTTTTAAAAATCAAAAAATCATCAGGCAGGGTTTATCTATCGTGTTCTTCTTATTTTGAAATGTCGCAATGGGCTTTGCCAACGTCTACACAGCAATCTTTTGAAAATGTTATAAATAGATGCAGAGAGGACAGTGAAGTAAAAAGATTTTTACGAGGAGGGTTTTGGAGAAACTTTTTGACTAAATACGAAGAAGCAAATAATATGCATAAAAGAATGATTTACGTAAGCGAAAAAATAAAAAAGTATATTGACAATAAAAAGCCACATATTGAAAAAGCTTTAGATAGTTTATATGCAGCGCAATGTAACTGTGCTTATTGGCATGGAATTTTCGGTGGACTTTATTTACCTCATTTAAGGAATGCAGTTTACAATATGCTTTTAAAAGCGGAAAATCTGTACAATAAATCAATGCTTAAAAGACCTACTTGGAATATTTTTGATTTTAACTGTGATTCTGTTGATGAGTATTTATTTGAAAGCAAAATGCAAAATATTTATGTGTCTCCGGCGGTAGGGGGGTCAATATTTGAGTGGGATATTTTTCAAATTAATCACAATCTTCTTAATGTATTAACAAGAAGATATGAGTCGTACCATAAAAAACTCAGGGACAATATAAATAATACTGTAATTGTAAGTGACAATGAATCTGAAGTACAGACTATACACGTTAATGCGGTAAAAGTAAAAGAGATAAATCTCGATAAGTTTTTGGTTTATGATGCTTATAAAAGAGCATCTCTGATAGATCATTTCTTAGCAAACGATATAAAGCATGATGAGTGTATGTTTGGTTATTATGAAGAAAAAGGTGATTTTGTATCTGGTATATATAATGCTTGTGTAAAAGGAGCTAAAATTATTCTTAAAAGGTACGGTAAAGTCAATGGAAAAAATGTTGAGATTGTAAAAGAAATATCGCCGCTTTCAAACGGTTATGCAGTTGCGTATGAAATTAAAAATGATTCATCTGAAATTCTTGATGTTTGTTTTGCTCCAGAGCAGGTTTTTGCTTTTTCGTCAAAAGCAGAAGATGATTTTGGAGATTTAAAATCAATTGATATATGGAAAAGATATGATGATTATTTTAAAATAGAAGTTGAATTAAAGATCTCATGCAAAAGTGACTTGTTTATTTATCCTGTGGAAACAATTTCAAATTCGGACAATGGATATGAAAAAACTTATCAAGGGACGGTTGCTGTATTTCTTGTAAAATGTGTCATTAAGCCCAAAGAAGTTAGGAAAATTTCTTTTGAAACAATTGTAAATTTTAAATGATATTATCGAGATCCCCATTGTGATAAAATTGGCAAGTGTCATCCATCAACCTAGTTGAAAATGGTTGCTATTACGAAGCCCGAGTGGCTGTGGCAATTTATATCGTTAAAAAAGAAAAGATTACTCCTCAAAATTTGTAAATAGATTAATGGATTAGAGTATAAATTATGACAGAGAGTATAGTTCTTCTTGCATTTATTGCAGCTTTATGTAGCACTGATATGACTGCGTTTGGGCAGTTTATGATTTGCCGTCCAATATTTTGCGCTCCTCTTATAGGCTTTTTAATGGGTGATATAGGCACAAGTCTTTGGATAGGTATGATAAGCGAAATGATTTGGGTAAATGAAATTCCGATGGGTGTAGCCGTGAGTGTTGATGTTTCTGCAATAAGTATTTTATCTACCTTTTGGGTTTGTAAATATTTTAAGGATTCTCAAGAGGCTGCAATATGGGGGTTAATTTTAGCTGTGCCGTTTACATATTTTTACAGAGAAATAGATGTTGCTGGAAGAAATTTCAATATTAAACTAATGCACTGGGTTGAAAAAGGAATACAAAATGGAAAATATGGACGTATAAATACAGGTATAGTTGCAAGTTTATTCTTTTTTGTCTTAAGAGCATTTTTGTTTTATATGTTTGCAATGATTGTTGGCGGATGGATATATGAAGGTATTTATTTGCAATTTTCAGCGTTTATTCTTGAAGGTTTTAGAAAAGCATGGTATTTGTTGCCTGTAGTTGGCTTTGGAATGGTGATATATAATTTTAGGAATATAAAAATTCAGTTTATGAGAAAATAATATGCTTAAGAGATATTCCCAAATGTTTATAAGGGCTTTTTTTATACAGGCGTTATGGAATTTTGAAAGAATGCAAAATATCGGATTTTTGTTTATATTGAAACCTTTTTTGTATAAAATTTATTTAAATAAAGATAAAAGAAAGGAAGCTTTTTTAAGACATGCAGTATTTTTTAATACGCATCCTTATTTGGCTAATATTATAATTGCAATTGTTGTAAATATGGAGAAGAAAATAGCTGAGAGTGGGCTTGATGAAAAAGTTTTAGATATAAATATAATTAAGAATACTATGACAGGACCTTTAGCTGCAATAGGCGATTCATTGTTTTGGGGAACACTAAGACCTTTAGCATCATTTGTAAGCATATTTATGGTAGTACTTTTTGCAAAAGCTTTAAACAATAGGTTTGAATCGTATAGTATCTTAATTCCATTAGTTTTTATTGTTTTTTACAATATTGTACATCTTCCAGTAAGATATTGGTTTATGTTTATGGGTTTTAAACTTGATAAGGAAAGTATTGTAATGTTGTCAAAACTTGAATTTAAGATTCTATTGGAAATGGTACGTTATAGCGGAGTTGTAATTATAGTTGCCACATTGTTTTTATATCTTAAAATTTTTGGATTTGGATCTAATGGTATATTTTTCGGGACTAATATATACGATATATTTGTGTATAGTACTGTGCTTATTCTTTCGGTTTTTGCATCTGGAAAATTTGGGGCAGTCTTTTTATTTTACGGCATAATATTAATTTGCATTATAATGTCATATTTAGGGATATAAAAATGAAGGAAAAAGTTATTGTTGTTTCAAATAAAATGGGATTACACGCAAGACCTGCAGCTATGCTTGTGCAGACTATGACGAGGTATCAGTCCACGGTTAAAATTTTAAAAGATGATTTTGAGGTGGATGCAAAAAACATTATGGGTGTGATGACTTTAGCTGCTGGGCACGGAAGCGAATTAAAATTCATTATTAATGGTCCTGATGAAAACGAAACTTTGTTTGCAATTGAAGGTTTGTTTAAATCTAATTTCAGTGAATAGGAGTAAAAATGTTTAACAGAAGAAACATCGTATTTAAAGGTATTGCTGCATCACCGGGAATTGCAGTTGGCAATGTTTTTCTCCTTGAGGTTGATGATTTTTGTTTGATTCATAAAGAAATACCTATAAATATAAGAGAAGCTGAAAAAAAGCGTTTAAATGATGCTATTGAAAAAACAAAAGCTGAACTTAAAATAACTTATGATAAAATTAATGAAGTTCTTGATAAAAATTATGCTCAAATAGTCAATGTTCATCTTTTGATTTTAGCTGACTCGTCGATGAGAAAAGACATTGATAAACTTATAGAAAGCGGAGTTAATGCAGAATATGCTCTTTTTAAAGTTATAGATAAAATTATTCGTTCCTTTGAAGCCATAGAAGATGATTATTTTAGAGAAAGGAAACTTGACGTACAAGATGTAGGAAAAAAAATTCTTAGTAATCTTGTCGGAAAACAAAAAAAAACTATCGCAAGCTTGGATAAAGATTCAATAGTAATTGCTCATAATTTAACTCCTACGGATACTGTTTCTATAAGAGAAAAATTAGTTAAAGGTTTTGCAACAGATATTGGTGGAAAAACTTCGCATACAGCTATTATTGCGCAAGGGCTTGAAATTCCATCTGTTGTTGGGTTAAAAGTAATATCTTCGCAGGCAAGAACCGGCGATGTTATAATTATCAATGGAGATAAAGGTGAGATTATCTTAAATCCTACGCCAGAAGTAATAGCAGAATATAAAAGAGAATACGATATACAGTTTGCAAAAAAGAAAGAACTTGAAAAATTAAAAAATTTACCAGCTGAAACAATTGATAATCACAAAGTTTTAATTTATGCAAATGTTGATAATCCCGATGAAGTACAGTCTATCTTAAAAAATGGTGCAACTGGTATAGGTCTTTATAGAACAGAATATATATTTTTTACTCGCAAAGCTATTCCATCAGAAAAAGATCATCTTGAAAAATATTTACAAGTTGTGAAAAAAATGTCACCGTATCCGACTGTTATAAGAACTGTAGATTTAGGTGGCGATAAGTTAGCAAAAATGGGTCTTTTAAATATAGAGCATGAAGAAAACCCTTTTTTAGGTTTGAGAGCTATAAGACTTTGCCTTAAATATCCTAAAATTTTTATCGATCAATTGAGAGGAATTTTAAAAGCGTCAGCTTATGGAAAAATAAGGCTTATGTATCCTATGATATCTGGGCTTGGAGAACTTCGTGACGCTAATAAAATCCTTGAGAAAGTGAAGCAGGATTTAAGAAAAGAGCATGTAGAATTCGATGAAGATATGGAAATAGGTACGATGATAGAAGTGCCGTCTGCTGCGATGATAATAGATGCTATTGCTAAAGAGGTTGATTTCGTTTCAATAGGAACTAATGATTTGATACAATATGTACTTGCTATTGATAGAGTCAATGAGAATGTTGCAAATTTATATGACCCTTTACATCCTGCAATTTTAAGATATATTAAAAAGATTATAGATGAAAGTCATAATGCAGGAATAAGTGTAAGTATGTGTGGTGAAATGGCGGGAGATCCTTATTATACACCTATACTTATAGGATTTGGACTTGACGAGTTCAGTGTATCATCAATACAGATTTCTAAAGTTAAAAAAGTTATAAGAAGTATCTATTTCGCAGATGTCAAGAGAGCTGCAGAAGAAATGTTAAAATGTAGCGATAGAAATGAAATTTTAAAAATTATGACTACTATTCAAATACATTAATTTGTGTCGTTGGATATTTGTTAATTGCAACTCCCGAAAAGTTTTGGCAATCTGCGTCGTTTTTTATCGTCATTATGTACTGCCGAAGACAGCGAGGTTTGCAAAGCAACGTGGCAATCTCTTCTTAACAATTCAGCTTGGCTTTGCCGTCTTTGTCGGTTCGCAACGAAAAACATAGGACAAGATTAAATCAAGTACTATGTGTCGTATCAGTGCCTCCAATTAAGATATTTGAGGGTAAATTCCGACGGGTATCCAAGTTGTTGTAAGATATTAGTTAACATGGATTCCCGCTTTTGCGAGGATTACATGGCAAAAGACATGAATGACAGACAAAAGTGTTGTGTCGTGCTCGCGGAGACGAAGTCTCAAGCGGGGGCAGCCCACGTTAAGAATTTTTAAAACATAGATACCCGATTAAAGACATTTGAGTATGGCACAGAAAAATATGTTTTTGTCATCCCCGCCCCCGATAAAGACGTTCGAGGGTAAATTCCAATGGGTATCCAAGTTGTCGTTTTTTTAAAACAACATAGATTGTCACAGCTTTAGATTTAGTAATTGACAAGTGGCAATATATAATGTGCCGTCATTTGTAAAACAATAAAGATCACATTAAGGGAAATCAATAATGTCCAACGTAAGAAACTTCTGCATAATAGCTCATATAGATCATGGTAAAAGTACTCTTGCCGATAGACTCCTTGAATACACCGGAACAATTTCTCACAGGGAGATGAAAGACCAGATTCTTGATGGTATGGAGCTTGAAAGAGAAAGAGGTATAACTATAAAAGCAAAAGCTGTAAGAATGAACTATACAGATAAAAATGGTGAGAAATATATATTTAATTTAATTGATACGCCTGGACATGTGGATTTTACGTATGAAGTTTCAAGATCTCTTGCAGCTTGTGAAGGTGCAATTTTAGTAATTGATGCTACTCAAGGTGTAGAAGCCCAGACACTTGCAAATACTATGCTTGCAAAAAATGCAAAACTTAAAATTGTTCCAGTAATAAATAAAATAGATCTTCCTACTGCCGATGTTGACAATGCTTACGCGCAAATGAAAGAAGGACTCGAAATTGATGTAGAACCAATACTTGCAAGTGCAAAAGAGGGCATAGGTATAGGTGAAATAATTGATTCTTTAATCGCAAATATTCCTCCTGCAAAGGTCGTAAAAGAGGAGCCGTTATCAGCTTTAATTTTTGATTCATTTTACGATTCTTATCGTGGGGTTATAGTAATTATAAGAGTTTTTGATGGAAAAATTCAGAAAGGTACGAAAGTAAGATTTATGGCTTCCAATGTAGAGTATGAAGTTCTTGAAGTTGGATATATGAAAATAAAAATGGTTGAATCGGATGAACTTTCATCAGGTGAGGTAGGGTATGTAGTTGCAGGAATAAAAGCTATAGATGACATAAAAATTGGTGATACAATTACTGAGAGTATAAATCCGACAAAGCACCCACATGAAGGGTACAAAGAGATCAATCCTTTTGTTTTTGCAGGGCTTTATCCTAACAGTACATCTGAATATGATGGTTTAAAAATGGCTTTGGAAAAGTTAAAACTTTCGGATTCTTCGCTTGTTTATTTTCCTGAGACTTCAGTAGCTTTAGGCTTTGGATTTAGATGTGGTTTTTTAGGTTCCTTACATTTAGAAATAGTTAAAGAAAGACTTGAAAGAGAGTTTGGTTTAAATCTTTTAGTTACAGCACCGAACGTTATATATAAAGTAAAATCTAAAAGTAATTTTATTACAATAGATAATCCTGCAAAATTCATGAACAATGCAGATATTGATGAAATTTGGGAACCTTATGTTGAAGCTACTATAATATGTCCTGTGGATTATTTTGGATCTATACTTGAATTGTGTCAGAAAAGAAGAGGCAAGCAGGTATTGATGAAATATATGAATACTAAAATTGTGGTATTAAAATATAATATGCCTCTTGCAGAAATTATTGTTGGTTTTTATGACGTTTTAAAATCAACTTCAAAGGGGTATGCATCTTTTGACTATGAACATATTGATCCACAAATTGGCGATTTAGTAAAACTTGAGGTTATGATAGACGGAGAAGTTATAGATGCTTTTACTATTATAGTGCATAAAGATAAAGCACAAACAGCCGCACATTATCTTACTGAAAAATTAAGAGGCATTATTCCAAGACATATGTTTGAAATTCCTATACAGGCAAGAGTAAATAATAAAATAGTTTCGAGAGAAACTATATCTGCAATGCGTAAAGATGTTCTTGCAAAATGTTACGGCGGGGATATAACACGAAAACGTAAACTCCTTGAGAAACAAAAAGAAGGTAAACGCAAAATGAGACAATTTGGTAAGGTAGAAATTCCTCCAGAAGCTTTTGTTGCTGTTCTAAAAGTGGAAGACTAGGTTTTTTGTTGGTCATCAATACAGTTGAAAAGAGAGTCGTCGTTATGCGATGCAGAAGGTAGTGTGATAATGATAACAGAACATTAGCGTCGTCATTTAAAAGCCTTATTGAAAACTAGGTACGTAAGCCCATAGAGGAAACAGATCCTAAATTTTTTGATGAAATGAAAAAATTTTAGGACAAGCTGAGTTTGCAATCTAATTACAAGCTACGAACTTCAGTCCGTAGTAGTTGACTGCGAATCGTCACAAACAGTGTTGTCATTGCGATGAGAGACAAAGTCCCGACGAAGCAATCTGCGTCGTTAAGTCTCGCCTCTGTGTCATTCCCGCGCACACGGGAATCCACGTTTGTCGTTGCTATCGCCATTGCCTGCGTCATCCCTTTTGGTATTCGATATTTAAATAAAAATATTTGTTTAAGAGTTAGTACAGTAAATAATTCTAATTTTAATAGAGATAAAATTAATTATACTTATGAGTTTGCAGTAAGTATAAGAAAATATCAATTCTCTTTTGCTTTGGAAGAAAATAAAACATTCGGTGAAAAATTCTTGAAATATATTATTTCTTTGTGTGTCTATATAACTTACTATAAGTAATCTTGAGAAACGGTGGGTTTGTTATATTGCTTTTTTCACTTTATTTGATTTAATACAAGATGTACATACATATTCACGGATTTTTTTACCGTTAAGCAAAATATTTAAATTTTGCAAGTTGGGTCTGAAAAGTCTCTTTGAAGCTTTATTTGAATGGCTAATTGTATTTCCCGATGATGAACCTTTACCACAAACTACGCATTTGTAAGACATTTTTTACATACCTCCAATAATCCTTATACCTAAGTGTTAGAATTATATATTATTAACAATTTGTAGTCAAATTTTTTAGTATAATACCGATATGTTAAAATTGGATAGCGAAATACAATTTTTAAAGGGAGTCGGATCTAAACGTGCTCAGGCGCTTGCAAAGCTTGGAATAAAAACTGCTGGCGATGTACTTACTTTTTTTCCCGTCCAATATCAGGATAGAACAAAGATTATTTCTATAAGAGATGCTTATAAATGTCCGCAAAGTTGTATCTTTGGAAAAATAGGAAAAACATACGAGAGAAGATTATCAAAAGGACTTTGCCTTTTAGACATAGAAGTGTTTGATGATACTTCTATGGCGTATGCCCGTTTTTTCAGAAAGAAAAATCCATATTTCAATATAGATGTTTTTGCGATTATAAAAAAAACTTTTGAACTAGGAGCGTTTGCTTATATTTATGGTGATGTGAAAATGGAAACCGGTGAAACATTAATAATCGTAAATGACTATGAAGTTGTTAAAAATAGAAATGATAAGCCCTTATTATTTAACAAAATTATATCTGTATATCCCGCAACCAAAGGATTAAATCAGAAATTTATAAGAGAAACAGTTAAAACGGTTTTAGAGTCGTTTTGCGAAGTATATCCTGACATCTCAAGTTTAATACCGAATTTTAACAGTATCCCTAAACTAAATTCTTCGCTTGCAATTCAAAAAATTCATTATCCCAACACTTTAGAAGACGCTGAAAACGCAAGAAGAGCTTTTGCTTTACAGGAATTTTTTGTTTTAGAATCTGCTATTTTATTGTCGCGAAATAGTGTTAAAAAGAATCCTAAAATACAAAAATATGAAATACAAAAAACATTGCTTACAGCTTTTAAAAATAATTTAGAATTTGAATTTACAAAAGATCAGAAAAAAGCAATAAACGATATTTTTTCTGATATGCAAAGCATATATCCTATGAATAGAATGCTTATGGGAGACGTAGGTTCTGGTAAAACTGTTGTAGCCTTAAGTGCAGTTTTACTTGTAATAGAAAACGGTTATCAGGCAATGATTGTTGCTCCGACTGAAATTTTAGCGGAGCAACATTATCTTACAATATCAAATATTCTTGCAGGTCTTAACGTAGAAGTTGTTTTGGCAACTTCTACTACATTAAAGAAGAAGAATGAAAGAGAAAAGATATTGGCAGGATTTGAAAGCGGAGATATAAAACTTGCAATTGGTACGCATTCATTAATAGAAAACAGGATAAAATTCAAAAATTTGTCACTAATAGTAGTGGATGAGCAGCATAGATTTGGTGTTATGCAAAAGTTTGCTGCTTTGGATAAGGCGCAGTCACCAGATATTTTAATGATGACGGCAACACCTATCCCAAGAGCTCTTGCGATGACTGTGTATGGCGAAATGGATATGACTACAATTACACATCTCCCACCCGGAAGAACTTCAGTAAAAACTTATTCTTCAAGCGAACCACTCGCTTATACAAGTACGATAGAGGAACTAAAAAAAGGCAATCAAGCTTATATTGTATATCCTCTTATAGATGAATCGGACAAACTTACTTTAAAGTCTGCTGTGCAGGAATCAGAAAAATTGTCACAAACATGGTTCAAAGAATTTAAAGTCGGGTTGCTGCATGGTAAAATGAAACCATTAGAAAAAAATGAAATAATGCAGAAATTTAAAAATAAAGAGTTTAATGTTTTAATATCTACAACTGTTATTGAAGTAGGGATAGATGTTCCTGATGCCACAGTTATGATAATACAACATGCGGAAAGATTTGGTTTGCCTGCGCTTCATCAGCTAAGAGGAAGAGTGGGGAGAAGTTCTAAGCAGTCTTACGTATATCTTATAGCTAATTCAAAAAGTGAAAATGCTTGTAAAAGACTTTCAATTATAGCCTCTACGAACGATGGGTTTAAAATTGCAGAAGAAGACTTAAAAATGAGAGGTCCGGGAGAATTGATGGGAACAGTACAACACGGCTTCCCTGAATTTAAAGCAGGCGATTTAATAAAAGATACCGATATCATTGAATTTACCAAGAGTTATGCTGCCAAAATTATAGAAGAAGACCCTACTCTTTCAAAAAATGAAAATGTTGTATTAAAAAGACTAATACATAAACATTTCTCAAACAAAACAAAACTTGTTAATGTAGGTTAGAGTCTGTTCACAAACAAATCTACACAGTTTGACTAATGAACCGTAAATTTGTAAAATTTTTTGAAACATGATGTACAAACAAAAAGGAGATGCTTATATGAAGAGATTGTTGTTATTAGTTGTTACAGTAGGAGTTGGATTTGGTTTAAGTTCTTGTAAAAAAGATAGTCAAGTTGTTGCAAAAGTAGGTGGAGAAGAGATTACTGCAGCTGTTTTAAATGAAAAATTAGCGACAACTCCTCCTGAATATCAAAATTATGCAAATACTCCTTTAGGAAGAAAACAGTTCATTGATGCTGTTGTTAGAGAAGCTATTGTTGTAGAGTCTGCAAAGAAAGCAGGTGTTAATAAAAGAGCTGAATATAAAAAATCTTTAAAAGATTTTAAGTCTGAGCAAGCCAAACAATTTGTCGAATATAAAAATAATTTACTTATAGAAACGTACATAAAGAAGGTTCACGAAAGCGTTCTCCCTACAGATGCAGATATTCAGGCATACTACGATACAAATAAAGCTTTATTTGAAAACCCTGTAGAATATACTGTAAGACATATTCTTGTTTCTGATTTACAAACTGCTCAAAACGCTTATGAAAGACTTCAGAATGGTGAAAGTTTCGAAAAAGTTGCCAAAGAAGTTTCACGAGATAATGGATCTGCAGTAAATGGAGGACTATTATCATTTAAAAGAGGCGAGCTTGTTCCTGAATTTGAACAAGTTGTCTTAAACCTTAAAAACAATGAAATGTCAGGTATTGTTGAGACCCCTTACGGATATCACGTAATATTTAAAGTTTCAGAGAAAAAACTTTCGCCTATACCTTTTGATAAAGCAAAAGAAAGAATAAAAAAGACTTTAGAAAAAGAAAGATTTGATGCATGGTTCACACAGGAAAGACAAAAACTTGGAGTCAAAGTAAACTATGAGATTTCAGTTACCAATATTGAGAAATAAAAATAATAGCTGAATCTAGAAAATAGGGAGTGGGAAGATGAAAAGATTTTTTATGATTTTGATAACAGGAATCTTTGTTGTAGGAAGTAGTGTCGCGGTATCAGTAGATCAGACTTTAGCTGTAGTAAATGGAGAACCTATTTTTGCATCAGAATTTAATAGTATTTTTCTACCCATACTTGAACGATATAAGCAAAACGTACTTGTTTCAGAACAAAGCGAACAAAAAATAAACCAACTAAAGGATGAAGTTTTAAGTCAAAAAATCAATGATATTCTTTTGAAACAGGAAGTAAAAAAACAAAAAATTAAAATTGTAAAAAAAGAAATTCAAGATGCTGTTAACGAAGTAAAAAGAAAATTTGCAAATGAATCTGAATTTAATGCAGGACTAAAAAGAGAAAATATCACAATCTCGGAACTTGAAAAAGCACTTGGCGACCAGCTTGCAATTATAAAGCTTTTTAGACAATCATTAGAAAACAAAATAAAAATGCCTACGGAAATTGAGGTAAAAGCTTTGTATGATAAAATTATTATAAATATGAAAGGTGGCAAAACTGGTATATCATCTGAAGATGATGAAATAGTTGCAAATATTACCAATGAATTGAAAAGAATGTTTGGAGAGCAGATAAGACTCAGACAAATTTTTATTAGCTGTCCTAAAGATGCGACAGTTGCACAAATAAAAGCGGCGCAAACAAAAGTAGCAACAGTAAAAAGAGAACTTCATGGACAGACTTTTGCAGATGTTGCTAGTCAATATTCTGAAGATCCTGTTTCTAAGCCAAGAAACGGCGATCTTGGAATAGTTGCAAAAGGCGACTTGCCTCTTACTATAGATAAAACTGTTTTTGCTATGAAAGTTGGTGATTACACAAAAGAACCTATAAAAACAGATGCAGGATATTATTTCATAAAAGTTGAAGAAAAACGGGCAAAAAGAGATATAACTTTTGACGGTATAAAAAATGATTTAACTGAAATTTTATACAAGAATAATGTAATGGATGCTCAGAATGAATATGTTAATGGTTTGAAATCAAAAACGAATATTAAAATAAATAAGAATTGGTGAAATAGATAATGACTAAACCCCGTTTAGCGATTACTTTAGGCGATCCTGCGGGTATAGGTTGTGAAATAGTACACAGGGCTGTAAATTCTTTATCTGTAAAAAGAGTTTGCAGCCCTGTTGTATTTGGAGATGCCAGCTTTGCCAGTAATTTTAAAAACATAGAATTTATAGCTTCTTCTAATATCAATAGTTCTATAAAAATAGGCATCCCGTCAAAAAAAGCAGGGATAGTTGCAACATCTGCAATTTATGAAGCTGTAAAATTTTGCACGAGTAACAAAACTCTTGCACTTGTTACGGCACCGATTTCAAAACAATCGTTAAAAATGGCAAGTGTAAAATATACGGGACATACAGAGTTGCTAGCTGCTCTTACAAAAAGCCGTAAAGTTGCAATGATGATGGTTTGTGGTAATATACACAGTGTTATGGTCTCAAGACATATTCCTGTTTCCCAAATATCTGAAAACATAAAAACAAAAAATATAATTGAAACTGTAAATTTAAGTATAAACTTTTTAAAAAAAATAGGCAAAAAAAATATAAAAACAGTTTTATGTGGACTAAATCCGCATGCTGGCGACAATTCAATTTTAGGATTTGAAGAAAAAATTTTTTTATTGCCAGCATATAAAATATTGAAGAAATCAGGTATTGATATAACAAAACCACTTCCTGCAGATTCTGCTTGGTTAAAAACAAAAAATGGACAATACGATTTGATATGTGCAATGTACCATGATCAGGTGATGATAGCTCTAAAATGTATTGATGCTGCAAAGATAGTAAATGTTACTGTAGGACTTCCTTTTATAAGAACATCTCCGGGGCATGGAACAGCATTTGACATTGCAGGAAAAAATAAGGCAGATGCAAGCGCAATGATAGAAGCTATATTATATGCCTCATCATCTGTAACTGCAAGTTAAAATCTGTTCATACTTCGGACTGTGACAGCTTTTTTGTAAATTTTGTCAGTTTTGTTCTGTCAATATTGCCATCACAAAACAGTCAAGATTTCCTCAAAAGTCCAAGCAGTACATTCGTCTTATTAATTAATATGAACAGATTCTAGTAAATATCATTTGAGAATTCACATTTAAGTAAATACAAAAAAATGGAAATAGTAAATTTTTCTGAAAAATTTTTAGATGATATAGTAAAAATTGAAAAACAGTCTTTTCTAAATCCTTGGACCAAAGAGATGCTTTTAGGGTCAGCAAATAATAGTGTTGTAAAGTTTAAGGTTTTAAATGAAAACGAAATAGTTGCAGGGTATTATATAATAAGTATAGTTGCAGATGAAACTGAAATACTTGATATAGCTGTTAATCCATCGTTTAGAAGACGAACTTTTGGACGGATTATGCTTACAGATATAAAAAAAGAGTCTATTTATGAACAATCTAAAGTTATTTTCCTTGAAGTTTATCAAAATAATACTGCTGCCTTAAATTTGTATAAATCTTTTGGATTTGAAGAAATAGCCATAAGAAAAAAATATTATAAAAGTGAAGATGCTTTCATATTAAGGTATACCTTATGAAAATAAAAATAATTACTTTTTTTTTAGGTTGTATGCTTCTACGACAAACGGAAAGTGTATCTGCTGTAAATTATGAAGCTTATAAAACTTTTTTACAAGGTATTTTTGATTTAAAAGATGGACATATAGATGCTGAAATAAAAAAATATGAAGAAGTCATTGCTTTGGACAAAAATGCTTTTGCTATATATAAAGACTTAGTTTATCTTTATTGGCAACTCGGCAATGCAGAAAAATTGCTGTTTTCGGTAGCAAATCTTACTAGGGATCCACTTATTTATGACCATCTAGGCGATACTTATGTTGCACTTGGAAAAATAAACGAAGCATGGATAGCTTACGCATTATCTTACGATTTCAAACAAGATAAAAATGTTAAAAAGAAATTGAATCTTACTCAGGTAAAAATTTCACAGGAAGAATTATATAAACAAATGCTTTTAAGAAGTGAAAGCAATTATCTTAGAATGTCTGCTTTTAAAACAGGTTTTAAAGTAAAATTAAATTCGAGTTTCTTAAGTAAAAGTATTTATGTTCTTTTTTCCTATACAGCAAAATACAATAGTATAAAAATAGGCTTTTCTACTGTACTTGTACCAGGTGGAGCATCAATTTCTATAAAAAACGGGCAAGCTGAAATATCGCCGAAAGCTGTTGAGAAAGAAATTCCACAGGTTCTTGCAGATGTTATTTTACAAATATGTAAAATTTTTAACGGCAGTTTTTATAAACAGTTTGCAGATGCCAAAGTGATAAGAAACGGAAAAAGACTTACTTATTACAAAGATGGCATAGACCTTACCATAAATATGGATACTGCATTAATAGAAAATTTTTCACAGCAGAATATAAACGTCAAGATTTTAAAATATGATAATTTATTTATCTCAAAGATTCCGTCAAAAATTAAATTTAATTTTTCAGATTTGAAAATCAAAGGAGCATTGGAAGCAACAAAAATTTCTTTTATAAATGAGTCCACTTTTGTTGAAAAAAATGAAAATACATCTAAAAGCACCAGCAAAAATTAATCTTTTTCTCGAAATTAAAAATAAAAGAGCTGATGGATATCATAACATAGAAAGTATTATGCAAACTGTCAGTCTATATGATGAACTTTCATTTGAGCTTATGGAAAATGAAATTTTTCTTGAGTGCAACGACAAATCTTTACCTAACGACGAAACAAATATTGTTTATAAAGCAGCGCAAGCGATTAAAAAACATTACAATATAGACAAAGGTGTAAAAATATACTTAAAAAAAGGAATTCCTATGGGAGCTGGTCTAGGAGGTGGCTCCTCTGATGCGGCTTCAACGCTTGAGGCTTTAGTTAAACTATGGAACATAAAAGCAACAAAGAATGAATTAGAACAAATTGCTATGAAACTTGGCGCAGATGTTCCTTTTTTTTTAACAAAAGGAACAGCTCTATGCGAGGGTATAGGAGAAATTGTAACTGCGTTAAAAAGTGTTGGTAAATTGAACATAGTTCTTGTAAACCCTGAATATGGTGTTAATACGGCAAACATGTATAAAAAAATTAAATTCCCGTTGACAAATCCTATAAAAATTCATACAATCAAAGCTCTTATTTGTAACAACTCTTTTAATACAAAAGAAGCTTTTAATAGTTGTTTTAATAGATTTGAAGAGTTTGTTTTTCCGGACAATCCTAAAATAGTAGAGATTAAAAGGTTTTTAAGTGAATTAGGATGCATAAGTCTTATGTCAGGCTCTGGCGCAACAGTTTTTGGAATTTTGAATACTAAGACTAAAATTGAAAAACTTAAATCCGAATTGAGCAGATACAGCTGGAAAACTTGGTTTGTTAATACAACAGAAAGTCATCAATTATATCTTTAAATTCCTATCTGTAGTCTATTTACATAGAGTTCCGGGATTGTGTAATGGTAGCACAAGGGATTTTGGATCCCTTTGTCTAGGTTCGAATCCTAGTCCCGGAGTTTTATTTTTATGTCGGCTTTTGAATTTTTACTTCCTTACACTTCGCCTCATTTGCGTTAAATATTGCCTGCAACAAAACAGCCAAATTTTCCTAAAAAATTTCAGCGGCAAAATGCGTTTAAAAATGCTCACTTGACCATAAACTTACCAAATTTAAAATTTATCTTTTTTTCTCCAAGTGCAAACTTTCTATTGCTATAAAATCTTATAGTATTTAAATACTAATAAGTTGTATTTTTTTATGTAAATTATGCTATAATCCAAGATATGAAAACATTAAAATTAAAAGATATTTGCTCGGATATTTTTACCGGCGCGGCTTTATTTACTAATGACGCTCTTTCCCATGAATATAAACCAAACGGATTTAGAGTTATAAGACTTGCAGATATTCAAAATAATGAACTTTCATTTGAGGATTGCTTGTTTTTTAATAAACAAGATTATAGCAAAAACAGGTATCTTTTACAGGACAACGATATTTTAATTTCTTCTCGTGGAACAATTTTCAAAGTGGCAATTTTCCAAAAACAAGACAACTACAAAACAATCCCGTCAGATTTTTTTAAGTTGCATACGACTAAACCCCGATTTGAATATTTCCGTTCACTATGTAGCCGCCTATTTAAGACATAAAGAAAGTAGTATAATATCAGCAAGCAATAGCGTTAAGAAATCAAATAATCAAAAGCCCAAAATCCAACTAAAACTTTCAGACATTTATAACATAGAAATCCCAATAGTTTCAGCCAAAGTTCAAAAAGAAATAGACAAATTGTCGCAAGAAGTAACTGAGTTATTGAAAAAGAGTATTGAGAAGACAAAGGAAATTGAAGAAGTTATGGAAGGATATTAAATGAATATTTCAGAATTTCAAAACAAATTCAAAGAAATTAAAGATATAGGGTTTGTTCGCTCAAAGCGCTCCGGCGCGACAGGCATAGGTTATACATTAGAAACACTTTTAGGAATTTCAGAAAATAACAATGCCAAGCCTGATATTGAAGGCGCTTAATTAAAAGCGCATAGGACAAATGTTAACGGATTAATTACATTATTCACATTCAATAATAAAGTTTGGAAAATGCCGCCTTTTGAAGCCGTTAAAAAATACGGCAGCAAAGATAAAGATAGAAGGCAAGGCTTATACTATACAATGTCTTTAAGCCAAATAGCGCAGGGCTTTTTCTTGAGGTTGGTAAAACAGAAATATCTGTTAGACATATATCGGGTGAAGTAGTTGCGGTTTGGCAATTAAAAAATTTAGCAGATAGATTTATACAAAAAATTCCGTTGCTTATTACAAAAATTTTTATTTGCCAAAATTAGAATATAATACAGTTGTTGATGTCCATTATTCTAAATTTGACATGCAAGATAAAAAATTTGACATTGTTTTAACAAGTCCTCCTTATGGGAGACAGCCGCACAACTGTTGCTTATGGGCAATTTTCCACTCTTTCTAACGAATGGTTGGGCATAGATTATGCTCGCAAAATAGACACTATGCTAATGGGCTGGCAAAAGCCCAAAGAAAATATAAAAAAAGGCATTATTGCAGAGTTCATATCCCAAATTGCCAGAGTTGATAAAAAAAGGGTATTAGAAGTTTCAGCATTCTATAATGATTTAGAAAGTTCTATCAAAACAGTGGCTAAAAGCGTCAAAGAGAGAGGCAAGGCAATTTATGTCGTCGGCAATAGAACTGTCAAAAACATTAAATTTCCAACAGATCAATTTATTGCTGAAAAGTTTGAAGAAAATGGATTTAAGCATTTGCTAACTTATGAACGTGCATTAAGTAATAAATCAATGCCAAGAAGGAACTCTCCGACAAATGAAAAAGGCAAAACGGTTAACACTATGTTATCGGAATATATTGTGGTTTGCGAGAAATAATAAATATAAACAAGGAGCGGTTATGAAGATAGAAATCAAAAATTGTAATAATATTGATAGAGCAATGGTTGAAATAACTGAAAATCGTCTAAATATAAAATATGCGATGAATGGCACGGGGAAAAGCACAATTGGAAAAGCTATTGCTTTGGCTGGAAAACAGGAATTAAATCAATTAAAACCTTTTAAATATATAGACTCTGAAGAAGCAGATAAACAACCTTCTGTTACTCTAACCGATATTCAATCAGTTGCAATCTTTAATGAAGAATATATTAATTCATTCGTTTTTACCGCTGATGAAATCGTTAAAAATAGTTTTGATATCTTTGTGAAAAACCCACAATATGATATGCAAATAAAAGAAATAGAATCTTTGCTTGAAGAGATAAAAAATACTTTTCGTAATTCTCCAGAATTGTTGAAGGTTATAGAGGATTTTAAAAAATTAAGCGAAAGTTTTGGTAAGCCGACAAAATCTGGTGGTTTTGCAAAGAATTCTCAATTTGCAAAAGGTTTTAGTAATGGGAACAAGCTAACAAACATCCCAGAAGAGTTAGAAATATATGCTGAATTTTTACAGAATAAACCTGTCCCTTGGTTGCAATGGCAATTGTCCGGGAAGGAATTTATTGAAATCTCTAATAAATGCCCATATTGCGCACAAGATATTGCTGAAAAGAAAGCAACTGTATTGCAAGTGGGAGATGTATATGAACCAAAATCAATAAATTTTCTTAATACAATAATAACGGTATTAAAAGATTTAGAAAAATATTTTAGCGATGATACAAAGAATAAACTTAAAGAAATAACTAATAGTGCGGAAGGCTTATCTAAAGAAGAAGACGAATACCTTATGAGCATAAGAAGACAAATTGATATTTTACTGAATGATAAGTTAATACAATTGCAAAATTTGAACTTCTATAAATTAAAGGATTCTAATATTGACGAATTGGAAGGAGTTATTAAAAATCTTTCTATTAAATTGGATATGTTAGGACATTTAAATTCAACAGAAACGCAAGCTATAGTTTTAAAAATAAACACTTCTATAAGTAAAATTGTTGAAAAAATAAGTTCTTTAAAAAGTGCTGTTGCAAGGCAAAAAAGTCTTATACAGACTAATATTCTAAAGTATAAAAATGAAATTAATAAATTCCTATCTCAAGCTGGATATAAATATAGAGTTGATATTGAGTTTGAAAATGAACAATATAAAATGAAATTGAAACATGCTGACTTGAACAGTAAATCAATTAACGTGGGTACTCAACATTTAAGTTATGGAGAAAAAAATGCTTTTGCATTAGTTTTATTTATGTATCAATCGATTAAAACCAATGAGTCTTTTATTATCCTTGATGACCCTATATCTTCTTTTGATAGAAACAAAAAATATGCAATTATAGATATGTTGTTTCGTGGTAAAGATTCTTTTGCTGAGAAAACAGTCCTTATGCTAACACACGATTTTGAACCAATAATAGATATGTTCACAATATCAAATAAATTTAACCATCTTCCTGAAGTAGCATTTTTAGAAGTAAATAACGGGATATTGGAAGAAAAGAAAATAAAAAAAGAAGATGTTAAAACATTTGGAGAAGTGTGCAAAAATAATATACAAAATTCACAATGTAATATTATTAAAATCATTTATTTGCGTAGGTATTATGAAATAACAAATAATAAGGGTATGGTGTATCAACTTTTATCTAATTTATTACATAGAAGGACAACTCCAAAGTTAAATAATCCTGAAAGAGATATGATGCCTAAAGAAATTGATAATGCAAATGTGGAAATTAAAAAAGATATCTCGGATTTTTGTTATAAAAGTATATTAAATGATTTGAACGATTCTGTTAAAATGAAAGAGTTTTATACTAACGCTCAATGCAACTATGAAAAATTACAGATTTTTAGAATAATGATAGATGAAGAATCTATGAGAGATAAAAATGATATTTTACAAAAATTTACAAATGAAACTTTCCATATTGAAAATGAATATATTATGCAATTAAATCCTCGTGAAAATGAATTGATTCCTCAATTTATAATAGATAGTTGTAATAACGACATAAATGGACAAGGTAAATAGGTGTTTATGAACCTTTGGATATTGATGGAAGAAAGACCTAAAATAACGGTGTTGAAACAGATACTAAACAAATTTGCAAGCAACAGAAATTATTTCGCTTTTGTTGATAATCTGCGGGTTTTACCTGTGTTGGAAAATGGTAAATAACAAATTAAATGTCTTTTAAAAAACACAGTTCTATCTTAAATAAAAACAAAACTTCTCTTTTACAATTTCAAGAAGAGTTGTCGTCCATTTTGCAAAAATACAAAATCACTAATAAAAACATTAAATATTCTCACAACAGTAATGGCGATATTCAATGTTTTTGTTGTGAAATCCAAGGAACACTTTTTGATTTATATAGTCAAAAACACAATTCAGATTTATCGTATGAGAAAATATATGAAGATTATAAATATAGCCCAAGAACAAGAGAAAATTATTTTCAGATATATAGCCGTAGATATATTGGCAGTAAACACAAATTGTTATCTTGGATTTTTTCTATTATCACAAAAGAATGTTCCGGGAATTCTTTCGCTGATATTTTTGCAGGCACAGGTATAGTAGCGGCAGAGGCAAGCAAAACTTATAAAAAAATTATCGCAAATGATTTTCTGTATTCTAATTATGCTATCTACAAGGCATTTTTTGAAAACACCGAATATAACTATGTAAAGATAAAATCAATTATAGATAGTTATAATTCTATTAATTCGCAATATCTGGCAGATAATTATTTTTCTCATAATTTTGGTAATAAATTTTTTAGCAATAATGACGCTAAAAAAATAGGGTTTATTAGAGATAACATAGAGACTAATAAATTAAATTTAACAGATAAAGAATATCATATTTTAGTTGGTTCTCTTATTTATTCTATTGATAAAATTGCCAACACGGTAGGTCATTTTGACGCATATATTAAAAAAGCGTCCATAAAAGATAGCTTTCTGCTAAAACAAATAGATCCTTTCCCTATTGATGATATAAGCATATATAGGCAAGATGCAAATTTGCTTGCAAGAAGTATTTCCGCAGATGTGGTTTATATTGATCCGCCTTATAATTCCCGCCAATATAGTCGTTTCTATCATATACTTGAAAATTTAACAAAATGGGATAAGCCCAAACTTTATGGAGTGGCATTAAAGCCTGAATCTGAAAATATGAGCGATTATTGCAGAACAAATGCAAAATCGAAGTTTGCTGAACTTATAAGAGATTTACAGGCAAAATATATTGTAGTTTCATATAATAATACATATAAATCTAAAAGCAATTCATCAAAAAATAAAATCTCATTGGATGATATAAAAAACATTTTAAAAAATAAGGGTTCTACTAAAATTTTCGAGAAAGGTTACAGATATTTTACGACGGGCAATACTGATTTCCAAAATCACAAAGAATATCTATTCGTAACAAAGGTGCAAAATGATAAGCGTAGTTAAGCGTTCTCCATTATTTTACATAGGGGATAAGTATAAATTATTAAAGCAATTGCTTCCGCTATTTCCACAGAATATAAATAATTTTTACGAGCCATTCACCGGAGGGGGAAGCGTTTTTTTAAATATATTGGCAAAGAAATATATTTTAAACGATTTAAGTAAACATCTCATATCAATACATCAATTTTTAAACGATAACGCAAATGATGGCAAAAAAATCCTTGATAATGTTTATAAAATTGCAATTAGATATAATTTATCCCGTTCTTTCAGAGAGGATGTTGTGCCTCAAAATTTGAAAAATGAATATAAAAAAACTTATTATGCGCAGTTTAATAAAAAAGGATATGATAAATTAAGAGCATTAGTAAATGAGAATAAAGAGAATAACCCTCTAATATTATATCTTTTGGTTATTTATGGTTTTAATAGGATGTTAAGGTTTAACGGCGGCGGAAAATTTAACTTGTCTGTAGGTAATGTTGATTTTAATAAGAATGTTGAGAAAGCTCTGTTAAATTACTTTTCTTTCGTGAAAGATAAAAATATTGTTTTTGCTACCATTGACTTTGAAGATTTCATTAAATCTCACAAATTTACCAAAGATGATTTTGTATATTTAGATCCTCCATATTTAATAGCAGGAGCAGAGTATAACAAGTATTGGGGTGAAGATTCCGAAAAAAGATTGTTAAATATGCTTGATCTGCTTAATAAAAAAAATGTCAAATTTGCTTTGTCAAATATTACGCATTACAAAAAACAAAAAAATAACTTATTAATAAATTGGAAGAAACAATATAACAGTCATATTGTTGGGAGTCATTATTTTAATTATCACAATAACGGTAAAAAAGATATAAAAGAAGTTTTAATAACAAATTATTGAAGGATAAAATGGTTCAAAGAAAAGCAGATTATAAACCGCTCTTATTTACTACTACAATGAGAAATCCTGAAAGATTGAAGGCATTCCTTTCCGTACTCATTGAATATGATGGAAAAATTTTAACAAATTCAATTATAGAAAAGACCGCTAAAATCTTAATACAAAAAGGATTGTATCGCCCGATAAGAGTCTCTGTTTCTATTAAAGGCAAATGGAATCTCGGAATAGATTTAAGTAAGAAAGAAGTTGATAAAATTTTCACGGACAATCCTCAACAACACAAAGAAGCAGGATTCGAAAAAGGTTGGGCATCTCGTTTTGATACTTGGTTTAAATTGGGTAAAGAACTTGGGTTCGTATGGTATTGCCCAAATGAGAAGATAGAGTTTTCAGATAGCGGTAAAATGTTGTTAGACTCTGCAAAACCGGAGAATGAAGTATTGGTTTTTGCAAATGCATTTGCAAAATATCAAAGAAATAATCCGTTTAGAGCAGTTGCAAATAAAAACACTCCGCTAATTCTGTTGATACAAACAATACGAATACTTAACAAAACAGGCAAACAGAATGGAATTTCAAGAAAAGAATTGCCTTTACTTTTATGTTGGCAAGACGATAATGCGAAAACTTTATCGGATAAAATAATAAAAATCAGAAAAACATACGGATATACTCCAAGCAATGAGATAATCTTAAAGGAATGCTATGGAATGTTAAATGATACTATCAGAGACGACGAATCTATTCTTGTAGATTATCCTGATGATTTTATAAGGAAAATGCGTTTGACAGGTTTGTTCTCATTAAGAGGAAATGGGCGCTTTATAGATATAAACTCAAAAGAACAGAAAGCCATAGACTACATAGAGGATAATTATAATATCAATAAAACTTTTATTTCAGAAAAAGATTTCTTCAATTATATAGGAAGTATTGATGGGGAGTTATTAGGCAAATTTTCTATTGCCAAAGAGAAAGTCAACACTACTAAAACGGAATTGCAGAAATGGGTGGAACATTATTCTTGGAATGTTATTAGAGAAGAATTATTAAATTTGGCAAATAAGAAAACCTCAAAAGATGAAATTTTAAATATTATAGAACAGCCATTAAGATTAGAATTCTTAATATCAATAGCATTATTGAAAAAATTAAAAAATATTAATGTTAATCCAAATTTCATTTCGGATGATGAGGGATTACCAACAAGTTTTGCTTCCGGCGGCAATCCTGATATAGAGTGTTTGGAAGATGAAGACACAATACTCGTGGAAGTCACGCTACTAACAGGAACTCAGCAACATATACGTGAATCGTTTTCAGTTCATAGACATTTAGAAGCATTTATAAACAAAGGAATTAATGCATATTCTGTATTTATATCACCTCAAATATTTATTGATACAAAAAGATATTTTAACTTTATAAAAAATGACGGTTTTGAAATACGTACATCCGAAATTACTACTTTTGTTAACGCTTTGGAAAAATATCAGACATTGAATGATGCAACTTTCAATAGGAATTAATACAAGCAACGAATTTCATTAAAGCGTAACAATGAATGAAACTTTCATTAAATCTCATCTAAACTATATCAGCGGAAAGCAGTTTTGGTTTAACTCAATACCAGCAATCATCCGTTCAATAGCGGGAATTAGTGTGTGAAATTCCAATAGTTCATTATAATTATCGGACACAAATTGTTGGAATTGCGTATTAGTCCCGGAGTTTGATTTCTTATCTTTATAGTCTAACTTTCCTTGACCAATATCTTTTAGACATCACTTCAACAAAATCAAATTTTAATCGCTTTTTTAATTAAGGCAATTCTTTTTTT
>JAITPF010000035.1 GCA_031289585.1 Endomicrobium sp.
TTACGCATAAGGGCGACAATAGCGACCATTTTAGGTTTGCCGTTGTTTGTAAAGGGTTTCATAGAAAGCTTTTAAATTGCAATTGTTCTTAATGGCAACCATAGCGCACATAAAGAGCATTTTTTTGACAATAGGTCTGCCCAACGCGAGTTCTACGTCTTTTACAGGTTGCGCCACTATCGTTGGCATAAGGAGCAAAGACCTGCCTAAGGCGGCAATTTTTCTGCGATTGGCAATGCCTAATTCAGACCCCCCGCCCATACAAGCTAATAAAGTCATAGTAGTCTTTTGTCCAACAGACTTTACGGACTTTATAACTTTAGCTTTGTCTTTTAATTAATTCGGTCTTTGATTTCTTGTTCTATAAGTTCTAATTGTTTTTGCAAAGCTTTAATTATTTCACAAACACAATGCTTTGCGGCTTTATCATTGAAATATTCTTTGCGGTTCCTTTTCTTTCTGAAACATTTCTTTGATTTCTTCGCGGTGGCTGATAAGTTCTTGCAATTGATTGTTTTGTTGTTGATGTAATCTTAAAGTTTCTTGCATTTTGCTCCATAGACAGTAAGCATTTTAGCATCTATTCTATCAGTTTTGGCTTTTTGACCGTAGCTTGAAACAAATTATCTAACTTTACGACCTTGCGCTCTATGAACGTTTAAGCCTTTAGAAACAAATGCATTAATAACATTTGTTGGTAAGCCTATAAGGACTAACTGCTCAGCGGTTGCCTTAAAAGATTTAAGTAAAGAATTAATACCTTTTTTATCATTGCTTACAGTGCATACGTATTGTTCTTTGTTTCATAAACGTCTAATTTGTCTTTAGATACGTCAATATCGATAAATTTAGCGTATATGCATCCTTCTTTGGGTATAAGCTTTTTGCTTTCAATTGCTCACTGCTGCAAACTTTGTTTGCCCATCTCCAACCTCATCAAGCTTTTACCTATTGGTCTTGGAGAGCATGATGTCTTCGGGCTTTTAGACCCATTTTGCTTCGCTCTTCCAACCCCTTTTACTCTTATTTATATTCTTTTTTTAAGAAATATTTTTGGACTTTTTGAGATTAAGAAGAATCTGTGAATAAAGAAGATTTGTATTCTCTTTATTTTAATGGATTCCCGCATACGCGGGAATGACATGGCAAAAGAAAGAAAGATTGCCACGAAAAATACGAAAGGCTGTATTTTGCTCTCGCTGCCTTCGGCAGTGTACAACGACAACAAGACTTAACGATACAGTTTATTTCGCTCTCTCAAGACTAAATCTTATAAAGGTGAATTTAAGGTATGAAGTAAATTACATTGAATTATGAAGGATGACATCAGCCTTTTCAAAATAAAAAATTTGATATAATAATTGCTATGAATGATTTATTGACTTTCGAAGAGATAAAAAATAATGCTGAAATACAAACATATCTTGAATTTACTGATAAAGCATTTGCTCTTATAGGATACAAAGAGCATGGTATAGGTCACGCTTTGTATGCCTCTGAAATTGCTGAACGAATTTTAAAATATTTGGGGTATAGCAAAAGAGAACAAGAACTTGCTAAAATAGCAGCTTATATTCACGATGTGGGCAATATGATTTCTAAATATGAGCACGATCAAAGCAGTGCAATAATGTTTTTGAATGTTCTTAGCGCAGATAGATACAATGAAGAAGTTTTTGCAGTAGCAAATGCTGTAGGTTCTCATGAAGATAAGACTACAGATCCAGTGTCGTCGATTGCTGCTGTTCTTGTTCTTGGGGATAAAACAGATGTTCGCCGCGAAAGATTAAGAGCTGAAGATTTGTACTATATCGATAAACATTCTCGTGTTATTGCTGCTTGTCAGAAACTTGATGTTATTGTAAATAAAGAAAAAATGATTATTGAATTACGAATAAAAATTGACACTACAATATGTTCTGTTATGGATTATTTTGAAATATTTATGTCAAGAACAAATTATTGTAGAAGGGCAAGTAGTGTTTTAAACTGTAAATTTGAATTATATATTAATGAGGATAAGTTTCTATAATGGAATGTGGTTCTTATCAGGTTATAAGGAAATCGTCTGAATGCAGGGCAAGACTTGGAAAGGTTTATACTACAAGAGGTGTTATTGACACTCCGATTTTTATGCCTGTAGGAACACAAGGCACAGTAAAAGGCGTTTCCAGCGAATTTCTGCATAGTTCTGGAGCACAGATAATACTTGCAAATTCATATCATTTATATCTTCGTCCTGGAACTGAAGTAATAAAAAAGGCAGGTGGAATACAAAAATTTAATTCTTGGAATAAGCCGATGCTTACTGATTCTGGCGGGTTTCAGGTATTTAGTTTAAACGATATCAGAAAAATTAATGAAAATGGTACTGAGTTTCAATCCCATATAGACGGTTCAAAACATTTTTTTTCGCCGGAAAAATCTATACAAGTTCAAAAAGATATAGGGGCAGATATTGTAATGTGTTTTGATGAATGTACACCATACCCTACAGATTATGAATATGCAAAAAATTCTATGGAATTAAGCCTTAGGTGGGCTAAAAGATGTAAAGAAGAATTTTATAAAGATGATTCATATAAAACCCAAGCTTTATTTGGTATTGTGCAAGGGTCCATATATAACGATTTAAGAATAAAAAGTGCGCAAGAGATGTTAAATATCGGTTTTGTAGGTTATGCAATAGGTGGTCTTTCTGTTGGTGAACCTAAAGAATATATGCATTTAGTTTTAGAAAATATATTGCCTTTACTTCCAGAAAACAAAGCCAGGTATCTTATGGGCGTAGGAATGCCTGAAGATTTATGGGAATGTGTTGAGCGTGGAATAGATATGTTTGACTGTGTTATACCTACTCGGAATGGACGCAATGGTCAAGTTTTTACAAGTTTTGGTAAAATTAATATAAGAAATGCGGAATTTAAGGAAGATTTTAGTCCATTAGATTCGGACTGTAATTGTCCTACTTGTACTGGGTATTCAAGAGCATATTTGAATCATTTAGTAAGGGCGCAAGAGACTTTATATTTAAGCCTTTTATCTTTACATAATATATATTTTATGGTAAACTTGATGTCTAATATAAGAAAGTCATTGAGAAACGATATATTTCTTAAATCAAAACAAGAATTTTTTGAAAAATATTATTCAAGAAATTAAAAATGAGGTTAAAAATGGAAAAGTTTGTTAACTCGTTAGTAATTTTGGCAACGGCTAGTTTAGTACCATCTTTGGCGTTTGCACAATCGCCTTTAGGAGGATTGTCTTCTTTTGGTGGATTAATGCCGTTGATTCTTATATTTGTTTTTTTCTATCTATTTTTATTAAGACCGCAGCAAAAAAAAGCAAAAGAACATCAAAATTTGTTAAACGCTTTGAAAAAGAATGATAGAATTATTACTGCGGGTGGTTTGTATGCTACAGTAAGTTCTGTAACGGGGAATGTTGTTGAAGCAAAAATATCAGATGAAGTTTACGTTCAAATTGCAAAACAGTCAATTTCTACTGTTATAACAAAAGAAGCTGAAGAAACAGCTAAAATACCTGAAATAGTTAAGAAATAATAAGATTGCTACAGTCCTTCGAGCTTGGCAATGACGAACAAGAGCGAAAGA
Organism: Endomicrobium sp.; assembly: GCA_031289585.1. GTDB lineage: Bacteria > Elusimicrobiota > Endomicrobiia > Endomicrobiales > Endomicrobiaceae > Endomicrobiellum. The sequence goes on from JAITPF010000035.1 coordinate 3,618, forward strand.
AGAGATTGTCACATTGCTTCGCAATTTCGTAATGACAGACAGGACTAAAAGAAAAGATTGTCATAGGCTTTCGGGTTTTGTGATGGCGACTAAGATCATAACTACCGTGTCATACCTGTGATAACGGGTCCGCCTTGTTGTAAGACCCCCGCGTACGCCGGGGCGGGAATGGCATAACGAAGTCAATGTGGACCTGTGGGAGTTTACACTCGAATGTCTTTAATCGGTGGTGGGAAAACGACACAGCAAAAGACATAAGTGAGAGACAAAAGAGTCTTGTCATGCTCGCGAAAGCGGGCTCTAAGTTAAAAAATGACAACGGCAAATGTGGATTCCCGTTTTCACGGGAATGACACCTTAAAAGCAAGAACATATTTTTCAGTGTCATAGCCGAATGTCTTGTCGGGTATCCATGATTTAAAAAGTCTTAAAGTGGTGCCGAGTATCCAAGTTAAAAAGTGATGACAATAAACGTGGATTTCAGATGGAGGTTACCCTCAAATGCCTTAATTGAGGCAGGAATGATGCGGCAAAAAAATGGATTTTTGCTAGAGTTTATATTCAAATGTCTTAATCTCATTGCTTTTAGCGGTGCGCAATTGACGACATATTAGTATGAATAGCTCTAGCTAATGGCAAAAATGATGGATAATAAAAATAAGTATTCAAATATAACTCTTGAAGACGTAAAAAAAAATCCAATAGTCGATGCATTTATTAAATCTGCTAACGATTATTTAGGAACTATTGGTTATACTGAACATGGTGTAAGACACGTAAGTTTGGTTGCATCTATAGCATCAAATGTTTTACTGCATCTTGATTATCCAAAAAGACTTCAAGAACTTGCCGGAATTGCAGGATATGTACACGATATAGGAAATGTTATAAATAGGAATGATCATGGGCGGTCTGCAGCTCTTATGGTTATGAGATTGCTAAAAGATATGGGTACTACGCCAGAGGAAACATCGTTAATAATTTCAGCTGTTGGAAACCATGAAGAAGAAGTAGGAGATCCTGTAAATCCTGTAGCGGCTGCTTTAATTTTGGCTGATAAATCTGACGTGCATAAAACAAGAGTAAGAAATCCTGATATTTCAAAATATGATATACATGATAGGGTAAACTATGCTGTGGAAAAATCTTTCTTAAAAGTTCTTAAAGATAAAAAAATCATATCACTTCAGCTTACCGTTAATACGCAAATATCAAAAGTGATGGAATACTTTGAAATATTTATGTCAAGAATGCTTATGTGCAGAAGAGCCGCAAGTTTTCTAAATTGTGCTTTTGAATTGATAATAAATGAAAGGAAATTACTCTAATGAGCAAAATTAACTGGAAGTTGTGGATTACTGTTGTATTATTAGTTTTTTCAATTTGGGCATTATGTCCATCTTTTAAGTGGTTGTTGATGTCTAACGATAAAAGGGAACAAGCAGAGAGAGAAAAGAATTCTATTTTAAGCAAAGTTTTAAAATTAGGTTTAGATCTAAAAGGTGGGACACATCTTCTTTTAGAAGTTGATACGTCAAAATTAGCTGAAAATGTAAAAATTAAAGATGCAGTTGATAGAGCTAGTGAAATTATCAGGAACAGAATTGACCAATTTGGTGTAACAGAACCAATGATTGCAAAACAGGGAGATAAGTGGATAGTAATACAGCTTCCAGGTATTAAAGACCCTAAGGCTGCAAAAGATTTAATAGGTAAAACTGCGCTGCTTGAATTTAGAATAGTAAACACAAGTAAAGAAGCAAATCAAGTCCTTGATTTGCTAAATGAAAAAAAGATAACACCTGCAGAATACAGGGAAAATTCATCAGCATATCCGGAAATAGAAGCCATTATGCCAGAAGGTGCGTCAGTTTTTGAAAGCAAAGAAGATACAAGATATTACGTTTTAGATAAAACTCTTTTAACAGGAGCTGCTCTTACAAATGCAAAAGTTGAGTTTGGCGGACAGTTTGGACAGCCTATAGTTTCAATAGAATTTAACAAAGATGGCGGAAGAATTTTTGCAGATATTACTGAAAGAAACAGAGAAAGAAATTTGGCTATAGTTCTTGATGGTATAGTACAATCTGCTCCTGTAATTCGTGCAAGAATTCCTGATGGAAGGGCAATTATTGAGGGGAGCTTTAGTTCTGAAGATGCAAGACTTCTTGCAACCGTATTAAGAGCAGGTGCTCTTCCGTCTCCCGTTAAAGTAATAGAAGAAAGAACAGTTGGTCCATCACTTGGAGATGATTCAATAAAGAAAGGTTTTATGTCGTCTCTTATAGGAGTTTTAGTAGTTTTTCTTTTTATGCTTATATATTATCGTTCTTCTGGGTTAATTGCAGACATAGCGCTTGCTTTAAATTTAATCGTACTTATAGCTGTAATGGCACATTTTCAGTTTACTCTTACACTTCCAGGAGTGGCAGGTATAGCTCTAACGCTTGCTATGGCTGTTGATGCAAATGTGCTTATTTTAGAAAGGATAAGGGAAGAGCTTGCCACTGGAAAAACTGCAAGAGTCGCAGTGGATGCCGGTTATCAAAAAGTTTTTTGGACTATTTTTGATGCAAATCTTACAACTCTTATAGCTGCTATTTTTTTGTTTCAATTTGGAACGGGTCCTATAAAAGGTTTTGCAGTTACTCTTTCAATAGGTCTTATTGTAAGTATGTTTACTGCTATAACAGTAACAAAACTTATATATGAGTTTTTGTTTAGAGAAAATCTTTTATTAAAGATAAAAATATAATCGGAGGTTAAAGTGCAATTTTTTAAATCTACAAATATAGACTTTATCAAAAACCGCTATAAATTTTTTACAATTTCGGGATTGTTATTGTTGATGACTGTGTGTGTGCTAATTTATAGAGGTGGACCTAATTATGGTATTGATTTTACCGGCGGTGTTCTTATGCGTATTTCTTTTCAAGATAAAGTTGAATTGCAAGATGTTCGCACCGCTGTGGAAGAAAGCGGAATAAATTCTTTTGAACTTCAGAGTTCAGATAATCTCATTATGATAAGAGCAAAGAAGAATCTTGAATCTCAAGAAGAATTTGAAAAGTCAGTTCAAAATTCAATGCAGTTAAAATTTCCTGATAATCCAATGAAAATTGAAGGAATTGAATATGTAGGTCCTACTGTTGGAGAGTACCTTTCCAAGCAAGCAGTCTATGCGTTTTTGTTTGCATTTTTAGGTATGATTGTCTATGTTGCTTTTAGATTTAAATCAAGTTTGTGGGGCATTGTGTCTGTTATAGGAATTGCCCACGATGTTATTATAGCTTTTGGTTTTGTCGTTCTCGTAGGTAAAGAAATTAATATAACGATCATTGCTGCTCTCCTTACAGTTGCAGGTTATTCAATTAACGATACAATAGTTTTGTTTGATAGAATAAAAGAAAATTTAAGACTTGTTGCAAAGCAAGATTTTGCAACTGTAATTAATAAAAGTATAAATGGAGTTCTTCTTAGAACTGTTGTTACTGCTATAACTGTATTTATTGTAGCGTGTTCGCTGTTTTTCTTTGGAGGTGAAGTTATACATACTTTTGCATATATAATGGTTATAGGTACAGTGCTTGGAGTGTTTTCTACAATATTCATTTGTACTCCACTTGTTTATGAATGGGAAACAAGAAGAAATAGACGTTTAAAGACTGCTATAAAACAAGGTGTTGTACGTACAAGGTAATGCGAAAAATAAAAAATTTTAAGGTAAACTTACGCATAAAAGAAATTTTGCGTGTAATCAAGAAACTTACAAATACCGTTGAACTATCTGTAGAGCTTGAAGAAGCAGTTCAACGGTGTTGTTGTTTTTATTCTCAATTTTTAGCTCCATCTGTAATTTATGAAACTTTTTCAAAAGAAACTCTACCTTTTGTGTATGAAAAAGACGTTCCAACAGAATGGCTTGCTGGAAGTGTCTTTTTTATAACTATAGGAAATACTCATTATAAAGAATATAAGAAAAATGAAGAAGCTTTTGGTGAATATACTGGAAAGATTGTTTCTGCAATAGCTGTTGATGCTTTGGAACAATCAAAAAATTTTATACAAAGACTTATTTCAAATGAAGCACAGGAAGAAAGTTGTGAAATTTCAAGAAGTATCGACATTCCGCAACATTTATACGAATTAGCTGCAAAAACTATTGCTGTTGATAAAATAGGCATAAGAATAGAGTCCGAAAACTTAACTCCCCTATATTCAACATGCGGATTGTTTTATTGGATACCATCTAAGAAAAAATCAAAAAGATGATAAAATTTTTCCTTATACTATACAACGTTCTCTTTGCCCTATCATTACCTTTCATTGTATTTATTGTTCTTTTTAGCAGTAAGTATAGAAAAGAATTATTTTATAAATTACACGAACGTTTTGCAATTTACAATTCATTAAGTAAAAATACCAAAAAAACTCTTTGGATACACTGTGCTTCTCTTGGTGAAGTGCGTGCTGTAGATCCTATCTTAGATGAACTTAAAGATAAATATTTTATTGTTTTAACGTCAATTACAAAAAGTGGTAGAGAATATGCGCAAAAATTACAAAAAGCAGATTTTGTTGCTTTACTTCCTTTAGATATTTATCCTGTTATGTGTAAAGCTTTTGATATTATTAAACCGGATATGCTTATACTTGTCGAAACTGAACTTTGGGCGACTATGCTTTATACAGCAGCGTATAAGAATGTAAAAATTATTACAATTAACGGAAGAATGTCTGCTAAATCGTTTAGAACATATAAAAAGTTAAAATTTTTCTGGAATAAATTTACGAGATTAATTAATGTTGTTATTGCAAGAAACAAGGACGATGCTGCTAGGTTTATATTTTTGACTGATGGAAAAAGCAAAGTCATCGTTTCTGGAAATATAAAATATGACAGAAAATTTATGTTAACTTTAAAAAGAGAGGAATTCTTTTTAAATAAGGAAGATTTTGTTTTTACAGCAGGTAGTACAAGGGAAGGGGAAGAAGAAATTATTGCAGATGTATATAATAAAATAAGTTGTGGTTATAGTAATGTTAAATTTTTCCTTGCCCCAAGACATATTTCAAGAATAAGTAATATAATAAAAATTCTTGAAGACAAACATATTAAATATTCATTATTTTCTAGCTGTGATTTTAAAAATAAATTTGTTTTAGTTGATATTTTTGGAAAACTTCAAAGCATATATTCGGTATCAGATATATGTTATGTTGGAGGATCGATTGTAAAGAAAGGTGGACAAAATCCCATAGAACCTGCATCTTATGGCAAACCTGTTTTATTTGGTAAAAATATGGATAACTTTAAAACTGAATCTGAAATTCTTGTAAAATATGGGGGCGCTTTAATTGTTGAAGATGTCAATGATTTAACTGAAAAGCTAGAAAATTTTATAAATGATAAAGTTTTTCTTAAAGACGTAGGACAAAATGCTTTAAAAGTTGTTGCATCACAAAAAGGTGCGTTAGCTTTTACAATAGAAAAGATAAAAGAGAGTTTGGATGCGTAGTAAAAAATTAGTAAAAATTATTGCATTTGTATGTCGTATTATAGATAAAACTTTAAGAAAAACATCATTAAACAATACCTTTCATTATCCCAAACCTTCAATTTATTCTTTCTGGCATGGAAATGAATTCCCGATGATGTTGTCTAACCAAAAAAATAATATAGTCATTATGGTTAGCCTTTCAAAAGATGGGGAACTTCTGTCTCAAATTTTACAAAAATTTGGTTATTTGACAGTCAGAGGATCTTCAACTAAAGGTGGGAAAAGAGGACTTATAGAAATTATAAGATATGCTCGTAAAGGATATACTCTTGCTTTTGCGGCAGATGGTCCTAGAGGCCCTTATCATAAACTTAAACCTGGAGTTGTATATACAGCACAAAAAACAGGTATGCCGCTGCTTCCTATAAGCTGTTCACCTAAAAATAAAATTGTGCTTAATAAATCGTGGGATAAGACAATAATTCCTCTACCTTTTTCGAAAACAATACAAATTTATGGGGATCCGGTTTATGTTAATGACGGTGATAATATTGAAGAAAAAACAGCTCTTGTGGAAGAAAGGTTAAATAAGCTGTTTGAATTTACGGGGAAATTTTATTGGGGGAAAAATATTTTAAAATATTTAGAGTATCATCCTGCGCCAAAAATTTTAATAGTTCAACCTAGCAGGATTGGCGATATAGTATTTTCTTTACCAGTTCTTGCAGCAATAAAGAAAAGATACCCTAAAGTAAAAATAAGTTGGATTGTGGATGAAAGATGTGCTGAAATTTTGGAAGGCAATTTATGTCTTGAAAATATTTTTGTATGGGATAGGAAGCAAATTTCTTTTAAATATTATAAAAATCTGAGAAAGCGCCTAAGAGAAAAAAAGTTTGATTTAAGCATAGATTTGCATGGACTTGCAAAGTCTGCAATGCTTGTTAAACTTGCAAATGCGAGATTTAAAATAGCATCGTCTTCTACAAACGGTATGAAAGAGTTCTCATGGCTGGTTTCAAAAGAAATAAAATCTCCTCGAAGATATCATTGTGTAGAACGTCATTTTGAAGTTGCAAAATATTTAGGTTGCAATGATGATATAAATTATCCTATTGCAATTTCAGAAGAAAACTTTAAAAGTGTTCAAATAAAGCTTGTTAATGAAAATATTAATATAAAAAATATGATAGGAATACATCCTGGTAGTGGTTGGGTTTCAAGAAGATGGGATAGTTATAAATTTGCGTGTCTTGCCAGAAAATTGAAAACAGAATTAAGTACAGATATTGTTCTTGTAGGAGGAAAAGAAGGCGGAACGAGCGAAAAAGGTTTAAATGAAGAAATAATTGCAAATGCTGGTGTTAAAATAGCTAATATGAGTGGAAAATTTACGTTAAAAGAATTATGTGCTTTCTTAAAAATGTGTAAAGTGTTTGTTGGAAACGAAGCTGGTCCTATGCATATTGCAACGGCACTAAATACGCAGGCTGTAGCAATTTTGGGACCTACAAATGCAAAACGTACCGGACCATATAAGGGCAATACAAAAATTATACAGCATCAAGTGGACTGCCAGCCATGCAGAAATAGAAATTGTAAAGAAGTAATATGTATGCGCAGTATAACTGTTTTAGAAGTTTTTGAAGAAGTAAAAAAGAAATATCAATTAAATTATAATATGTTCATGATGAACGCATGAAAACTTTAGTTATCAACTCAATCCAGTTTAAAAGGGCTACAATTGCTTTATCGGCTTTGCCAATTCAAAACATGGATTTCTGTAGGAGTTTTCCCTCGAATGTTCTTATTGGGAGCAGGAATGATCCGGCAAAAGAGTGAATTTCTGCAGAAGGAGTTTATCCTCGAATATCCTCTGGGGTAGGAATGACATCTTATTTTGTTGTCATTGCGCACTGCCAAAGGCAATGAGGGTAGGGACAGAGTCCCGATGAAGCAAATATATGTTGTTGAAAGAGAAAGATTGCCACGATTGCTACGCAATCTCGCAATGACAACGAAAAGTATGGATTCCAACAAATATTCATTTTACATATTGAGTTAGAAGGAAAAAGCTGACTTAAGGTTTAATTTAATTGTATAGGTTTTTTTAATTTTAAATCTTAGTTTCGCAAGAAGTCTATTGTCTTTTACTATACAACAAGCAGCCTCCAGAATTCCTAACTGGAGACTGCCACTTTTCTAATTTATCAAAGTTATGAATACAAAATATCGAGCAATCTTATTTATAAACTAAATAGAAAGCTTCGCATATAAACACTACTATGTTGTTCCTTTCTTCTATTAGCCTTTTGTATGTTTTCATTCCTTCATTTTACTAATTCTTCTTTTACAAGTGTTGCGTTAGCAACTTGAATTCACCTGCTTCTATAACCGTACTGTTTTTATAATCGGGAAAATCGCAAGTACAAGTATATTTTATAGGGTTATTACACATTTCCTTTAACCAGGATTCTATATCAACCATAGTTTTACTATCGCATAAATAATTTTTCCCTAGCTCGCCAATAATAATTCTAGCAATAGGTATAGCAGGTGCAGCTGGAGCTGCTACAAAATATACAGCACAACTAATACCAATTTTACATACTGGCTTAGGTAACTTAGCTAACGAAAGACAAAAATCATTCTTCCAATAATCAGGATTTTTCTTACACTCACACTCATTGGATTTCATTTTTGTTCCAAATGAAAATGTCGGCAATGCGCCGATTATGGATATCACAACTATAATCGAAAATAATTTTTTCACTGCATTTATAATGCTGTTTCAACAATTTTACCTCCTTTGATAGTTAGAAAAGTGTAAAAATAAGTCGTCAATTGCACACTGACTAAGGCTGCGAGATTAAGATATTTGAGGATACATATTAACTTCGTTGTTTTATTCTTGTGAAAATGGATACCCGATAAAAAACATTCGGGTATGACACTCTTGTCGTGTCATTCCTTCCGATAAAAGACATCCGAGGGAAACTTCAGCAGGAATTCATTCTTTTGTCGTGTCATTCCCGCGCATGCGGGAATCCATGTTAACTAACATCTTACGACAACTTGGATACCTCATTGTCACGGGTATGACATGGTACTTATGATATTGGCGTCATTGTCAGGACCGAAGAGCTGGGCAATCTTTTCTTTTGTTCTTGTTTATCTGCGGAGCAATCGTGGTAATCTTTTCTTTATTAACAACACAGATTGCTTCGTCGAGAGTTTGTCCTTTTTCCCGCAATAACAATGGAAATTCTATGACTTTGTCATACTCATGAAATTAATCTTTTGATCTTAATTTATAAAATTAATATCCCGTTATTTAACAAATGTAATTTTAATATAAAAAGAATGTAAAGAAACATAAAGATGTGAATTTTTTGTGAAATCTTTTTCTCTTTTGAACAAACACATATGAAAAAGTATTTAGCAGTAAACATCCGTCTTGCAGTATTGATGAAAGTTTTAAAACAGACTGCTTCCAAGGCGTAAGCCTGTAGAACTTTACTTTTATAACTCATTCGCAACATTTATCATGTTATATTACAAACTCAAACCAATTGTTTTTGTTTATTGTTTTAAAAACTTGTGGTTTATATTGTTCAATAAAATGTTTTGGTAATTTGATATTTTCTTTGCTATATTTAAACTCATACCCATCTAGTTTACCATTATACTCTTCTATATAATCTACCTCTTCTCCTTCGTAAGTTCTGTAAAAATATTGATTTACAAATCTATCTAGTATTTGGTTTAGTTTTCTTTTCTCAACTATACAAAAATTCTCCCACAAAGCACCAACATCAGCTCTTAAACTTAACGGAGCAAAAGATTGTATAAGCGCATTCCTTATCCCCAAATCGTAAAAATATATCTTTATAGATTTAGAAATTTCGTTTCTTTTATTTCTATTAAAAGCATGTAATTTAAAAATTACAAAACTTTTTTCAAGAATATCTATGTATTTTATCACTGTAATCCTGTTCATTCCTAATTTTTGTCCTATTTCATTATAGGATACTTCATTGCCTACTTGTAAAGCTAAAAGCTGAAGTAATTCTGTCAACTGGTGAGGATTTTTAATATTTTCATACATAAAAATATCTTTATATAAATAGTTACCTGCTAAAAGATTTAATAATCTTTCAGCTTCATTTTTACTGGCATTAAAAATTTCAGGATAACAACCTGTTGTTAAAATATGATCAAGTTCTCCTGTGGCATTGATAAAACTGGTGTTATTTTTTAACTCTCGAATTGAAAAGGGATACAAAATAAAAGAAATCGCGCGTCCTGTAAGCGGTTCGGACAACTTATTTGCCAAATCAAAACTTGAAGAACCTGTCGCAATTACTTTAACATCCGGCATTGTGTCAGATATAATTTTCAGCGTTTTTCCAATATCTTTTACTGTTTGTGCTTCATCTAAAATAATAAGCTTGTTTTCCCCTATCATATAACGTAAAGCATTATCGCTTGAAATTTCAAAAAATTTCTTTACATCAAAAAGTTCGCAGTTAAAATACTGAATTTTAAATGTTTTTGAATATTTCTCTAAGATTTGTTTACAAAGAGTTGTTTTACCTACTTGTCTTGCACCATAGAGAAGTATTATCTTACTTTTATTGAGCCACTTTTCAATTGCTTCTTGCAAATCTCTTCTAAACATTATCCATTCCTATCATAAAAATAATATTATAATACCATTTTTTATATTAATTGTAATATCACAATACCATTTTTGGTATGGTAATGTCAATTTTTACTCCCAAATAGATACTACGACAAACGCATGAAAAAAAGTTATCAATAACAATATTTTAACTGGTTAAGCTTTTTCGCAATTAATGAAAAAACAGCAGCAACTACAAGAGGAAAATCTATTAGGTTTTTCATGCGTTTGTCGACTACTACCCCCTCTACTCTTGTTTTGATCTTTTGTCACCAAGTACATCTTGAGCTTTAGCATGGATCTTGGCAATAAAATCAGCGCTATTTTTGACGATATCGCGAATATTTTGTAGCCTGGTGAGGAAAAAGTAAGCAAACATGCGATCCATGTGACGGGGGGTAGTATGCATGCCAATGTGTATGTGTATGGTAACCAAATCTTCAGCAATAATACCAGCAATAGCGTCAATATCCTCAATAATATCAGAAAGAGTATCTTTGCTATCCTCATTAAAACCGGTAACAATATCAACATATTCTTGGCTACCACCATGCGCAACAAAAGCCAGTACACAAATTGATAAACCTACTACCATACTTAATAGTCTCTTATCTTGTCTTATTTTCCATTTACTTTTTCCTCCAATGATAAAAACCAAATATAGATTTAAGAATCTACTTTAATTTTTAAATTAGTTTTTTTGCTATTTCTTTATTCCAATACTCAATTGTTGAAATTGGCAAATCCAAAACCGTTTTTTTATATCCTCCTCTTTTTTTTCAATTTAACTTCTACTTCTCTTCCTAAAACTTTTTTCCTCCTTTTATTTCAATATTTAATGCTCCTACCATCAAAGACATTTTGTTATTTCCTGTCTTTTATCATAGTATAAACCTTAGCCTTTAAAGCAATTCTATTAGAACTTTCAACTTAGTCACTTCCTTTAAATTGGATGCTTATTTGCACAGACATGACTCCAAAACTTACATTTTTATTGCTTTGCCTTTTTATTTTTGGACAAAATGAAACACTGCATCCTTGATTAACTTCACAAGAGATTAAGAGTAGTAGCTGAGGGAAATGTTAAGAAAATATATACATAAGCACTAATCGAATTTATACCATGTCGTTGCAGTTGATATAAAGCCACACCACTTAGGACGTGCTTACAATTTCACTGGAATAAGTATTTCGAAAGTATTTGTTGAAGTGACTCTTTTAGAGGTATTTAGATAAGATTTGTCTTGTCTCCCATTATGTCTAATCATTATTGCACAATAGTTGTTTCACACTTTTAACTTATTTAATCTTATAAATTTTCTTTATTACTGTCAATTTTTTCAAACAAATTTACTGTCAATTTTTGACAAATTGTTAACAATTTGTTTACAATAGCTCACAATGAACGAAAAAGATTTGTCTTTATTTAACCTTCTTTTGGCAACAGATATCGGTGCGGTAAGATTTTTTAGACTGCTCGACAAATTCGGCGATGTAGAATCAATCCTCAAGACATCTAAGAAAGATCTTATGTCAGTTGACGGTATAGGTTCAGTAATTGCCGACGCAGTTCATAACGTTCCAAATTCTAATAAAGCTGAAAAAGAACTTGAATCTGCAATAAAAAATAATATAAAGATTGTTCTCTACAACAACAACGATTATCCAAAATCTTTAAGAAATTTCTCCGATAAACCGCTTGTTCTTTATATAAAAGGCAGCATTTTAGAAAGAGATTTTGATTCTATATCAATAATTGGATCAAGAAAAATAAGCAATTATGGAAAAACTGTTACTTCAGAATTTGCATCTTATTTTGCAAAAAAAGCAATAACAATAGTTTCAGGTCTTGCAAGAGGTGTTGATACTCAAGCGCATATTACGGCTTTGGAAAACAAATCAAGAACCATAGCCGTTTTAGGCAATGGACTGCTTGTAAATTATCCTCCTGAAAATATAAAACTACAGGAAAAAGTTGCGCATTGTGGTGCAGTCATAAGCGAATTCCCGCTTAAGCAAAAGCCCGATAGAGGAACTTTTCCTAGAAGAAACAGAATAATTGCAGGACTTTCTAAAGTAACTTTGATTACAGAAGCAGCTCTTGGAAGCGGAGCTGTAATAACGGCAAGATTTTGTGGCGAATATGGAAAAGATGTTTTTGCAGTGCCGGGGAATATATACTCAAATGTATCAAAAGGAACAAATTTACTTTTACAAAACGGTGCTTTTGTTGCGTTAAGTCCGAGCGATATGGCAAGCCATCTTGAGTGGATTCCTAAAGACAATGTTTCAGAAAAAAGTAAATTTTCAACTCTTGATAAACTTGAATTGGGAATTCTTAATTTGATAGAAAATGATAGTGCTGGACTACCGTCAGATTTAATTGCAAAAAAATTGAATATCGAAATTTCAAAAACAGCGCTTGCACTTTTAAAACTTGAAGTAAACGGGCTTATAAAAACAACTCCGGGACAAATATATATAAGAGTGTACTAGTAGAGGAGTAAAATAGTGCCTAAATATCTAGTTATAGTAGAGTCCCCTGCAAAAGAAAAGACAATATCAAAAATTTTAGGTAAAGATTTTACTGTAAAGAGTTCTTATGGACACATCAGAGATTTGCCTAAAAGCAAAATTGGTATTGATATTGAAGATAATTTTGCACCGACATACACAAATATACCAAAAGCTAAAAAACTTATATCAGATTTAAAAAAAGCAGCTGAAAGCTCCGACAAAATTTATCTTGCTACTGATTTTGATCGTGAGGGAGAAGCCATTGCATGGCATTTAAAAGAAGCATTACAACTTACGGATTCTAAAATTTCAAGAATAACATTTCACGAAATCACATCCGAAGCAATTCTTGACGCTGTAAAACGTCCAAGAGGACTGGATATGGGGCTTGTAAACAGTCAACAAACACGCAGAATCTTAGATAGACTTGTAGGCTATAAACTTTCTCCCCTTTTATGGAAAAAAATAAAAGTTGGACTTTCTGCAGGAAGAGTACAGTCTGTAGCTGTAATGATTATATGCAGCAGAGAAGAAGAAATTAAAAATTTTGTTCCAGTAGAGTACTGGAGCATTGAAGCAGAACTGTCAAAACTTGAAAAAAATGCAATTCCTTTTAAGGCACAGATTTTTTCAAAAAACAACATCAAGTTTGATAGACTTGCAATTCAAAATAAAGAGCAAGCTGATAACATATTAAAAGAACTCGAAGGCACAAAATATATCGTAAAGTCAATTGACACAAAACAACGTAAACGTTCTCCATATCCGCCCTACACTACTTCAACAATGCAGCAAGATGCTTCAAGGCGGCTTGGTTTTTCTGCCTCAAAAACAATGTCTGTCGCACAAAAATTATATGAAGGCATAAATATAGGAAGCAGTGTCAGTACCGGTCTTATAACTTATATGAGAACCGATTCTTTAAATATAGCAAAAAGTGTTCAAAATGAGACGTTAAAATTTATAGAATCATCTTATGGGAACAATTTTCTTCCTAAAACGCCAAGAATTTACAAAGCAAAAACCAAAGGAGCGCAAGAAGCCCACGAAGCTATAAGACCAACTTCACCAAACAAAATACCATCTAAAATAAAACAATATTTATCTTCTGATGAATTGAAACTTTACGATTTAATATGGAAAAGATTTTTGGCAAGTCAAATGTCAGACGCAGTTTACAATACAGTTACAGCAGAAATTTCAGCAAAAGATTATTTATTTAAAGCGACAGGAAGCACATTGATTTTTGAAGGATTTTTAAAAGTTTATAACATAGATGATAATGAAAAAGAAATAAAACTTCCTCTTTTAAAAAACGGCGAAATATTAAATCTTTTACAAATTATTCCTCAACAACATTTTACAGAACCACCACCGTGCTATAATGAAGCAAGTTTAATCAAAGCTCTTGAAGAACACGGTATAGGAAGACCATCAACTTATGCTCCTACAATTAAAACTATTTTAGATAGATTATATGTACGTCTTGACGGTAAAAAATTTGTTCCTACAAATCTTGGGATTGTCGTCAACAATGTTTTAAAAAATCATTTTGGCAATATAATTAATGTCAAATTTACTGCAGGTGTTGAAGAAAAACTTGACGACATTGCAGAAGATAAAGTTGTGTGGCAAAATGTCTTGAAAGATTTTTATAATCCATTTGAAAAAGATTTAGAGGAAGCAGAAAAAAATCTGCAAAGACAAAAAATTCAAGCACAACAATCTTCGGAGATTTGTCCCAACTGTGGAAAATATATGGTTATAAGAGATTCCAAAGCAGGACAGTTTTTAGGCTGCTCAGGATATCCTGAGTGTAAAACAACATTGTCTTTAGATAAATACGGAAAAGTTGTTGCAGGTTCACAAGAAACAGATATGAAATGCGATAAATGTGGAAGTCCATTGATAAAAAAAATAGGATTCCGTGGTAAACAATACCTTTCATGTAAAAACTACCCGGAATGTAAGACTATATATAATATTGATAAAGATGGGAATAAAGTAATAAAACCAGAACCAGAACACACTAACATAAAATGTGAAAAGTGTGGTGCTGAAATGCTTAAAAGAGTAGGCAAAAGAGGCCCATTTCTTACCTGTTCGGCATTCCCTAAATGTAGGAATTTACAATGGATCAAAACATCCAAGCCCAAGAAAAAGAAAATAAACGTTCCGATGAAAATATCGGAAAAGAAAACAATAAACAAATAGATTCTTTTGTAAAATATCTCAAAGCTGAACGAAATTTTTCTTCACATACTTTAAGAGCTTATAATAGAGACATTTTTGATTTTGCGCTTTTTTTATATACAAAGCAGTTAAATTTCTCTCAGGCTGGAAAATATGATATAAGAAAATTTCTTGAAGAACTCAACAGTAAAAATTTAAGCAAAGCAACAATTACAAGAAAATTTGCATCACTTCGTACATTCTTTAAATTTTTAATAATAAATGGTATAATTAGCAAAAATTCGATAGAAAGTATGTCGGGACCCAAAAAAGATAAAAAAGTTCCGTTATTTTTAACCGAAACTGAAATGCAAGCTCTTTTCAAATTGCCCGGTATAAAACTTCGCGACAGCGCAATGCTTGAAGTTCTTTACTCATGCGGTTTAAGAATTGAAGAATTAATGAGTTTGGATTTGAAAAATATAGATTTTATATCTAACACCATTATTGTAACAGGCAAAGGAAGCAAAGAAAGAATTGTACCGGTAGGAAACCAATGTCTTCGTGCAATAAAAAATTATATTGATGAGCGACGTTCCTTAAAACTTCCCTGCGACCTAAAATCCCCAGTATTTTTAAGTGATCATGCAAAAAAACTCAATCAAAGAACTGCGAGAAGAATTTTACACAGATGGTTTGTTAAAGCGGGTTTTACAAAAAAAGTAAGTCCTCATACTTTAAGGCACACATTTGCAACACATATTCTTGACAGAGGTTGCGATTTAAGAAGCGTTCAAGAAATGCTTGGACATAAAAATCTTTCTACAACACAGATTTACACACATGTTACAATAGAAAGTTTAAAAAAAGTTTACGAAAAAGCTCATCCGAGAAAATGATACACATAATTAAAACGAAGAGAGGGGGGATTTATGGAAACGAATAAACTTGTGAAGTGGAGCGAAGAAGCGCGGGAATTTTTTGAATCTTCTATAGACAATAGTGTAGATTTAACATTTATTGTATGTCATGACTGTAAGAGTCAAACAGAAAAAGGATTTGAAGAATTTGTTAATTCAATTAATAACGAAAGTATCAAAAGAAAGATTAGAAAACTCATTATTCTTGATGCTTCGTATTTATACAGACATTCCATTCCTGGCTTTGCTCAGTATTCTACCCCTAACATTCTAACTATATGGAGAATTAATAATCAAAACCTTATTGATAAATTGACATGTAATGTTGAAATTAATTCTTGGGCAGAACAAATAAAAAGTCATAATTTTAAGCGCTACCATAAACAGATACTGCTAGATTATACTGGAGATGAGAACGGAAATGGCTTAGTGCAAGAATTTAGAGATATAGTAACAATGGAAGCACAAAATGGATCTGCTAAAGGGAAAGGGACATTTGAAGGTTGTCGCGATTTTATCCTTGAAGAGTGTGCTCATGCTTGTGCATATCTAAAAGATGCTGTTGTTGCATATCCAATGCCTTTATCTATGCCCATGTTAAATACGATAAAAAGATATGATATTCAATTGCTTCACTTGTATTATATGATTTCTAATAATGCACGCAATTCTCAGCGTATAACCAACGATTACACACAAATAAATCAAAAGTTGCTTTTACTTTTAACGGAAAAGCTTAACATAAACTTTTATGTAACAGATAAATTTGGAAATTTTATATATAAAAACAATCTTCTTTCAAATATGGTTCATGGACTTCCTGCTGATATTGTTGATCCTGAGGCATGGAAAACATCAAAACAAGTTATTGAAACAAGGAAACAAATAATACTTGAAGAACGATATAAAAATATTTGCTTTTTTTCTGTAAAATCTCCATTAATAATAAACGACAAAGTGGAAGGAATGATTGGATTTGCTGTTGATATTACGGATCGTAAAAAAACTGAAGAGTTACAACAGAAACTAAAGTTACAAAAAGAGCTTTTGACTATTTCAAGTCAAGTAGCACATGATATTGCTTCTCCATTGTCTGTGTTAAAGATGTTAACAAGTTCTTGTTTTGATAATTCCAATTCAAAAGAGCAAAGCTTGTTAAATAGCGCAATAACAAGTATTGAAAATATTATAAATAATTTACTTGAAAAATATAAACAAAACGAAATCGCAGAGTTAAATATAAGCAAAGTGGCAAAACAATATACCTCGATTTCTTTTTGTTTAAACGACATTATTGCTAGTAAGAGATTCCAATATAAAGACTTAAATGTAGTATTTAACTATTCTCCAAATCCATCATATAATTTTGTATTTATAAAAGGCGACTATACCCATTTTTATCGAATGATATCTAACTTAATAAACAATGCAGTAGAATCATTAGAAGGAAAAGAAGGGATTATAGATATTAGTTTTAATGTAAAACAAGGCAAAGTAGAAGTTAAGATAAAAGACAATGGAAAAGGAATGCCAAAAGAAACTGTAGAAAAAATAATGAAAGGCATAGATATTGGCACAACAAAACAGGAAGGTTCAGGTATCGGCTTAAAACAAATTAGACGCACATTAAAAGCTATGAATGGTCAAATGTTTATTGAAGCTAAAGAAAATGTAGGCACTGAAATTACTCTTATATTTTCTGAGTCTGAAATCCCGCAATTTGTCGTTGATAAAATCGCGCTGCCTAAAGGTAATGCTATAGTAGTGTTAGATGATGATATATCCTTTCATGAAATTTTGAAGAATCGTTTTGAGAATTATCTTGACGATATAAGCGTAAAATATTTTACTCAAGGTTTAGAAACTATTGATTTCATAAATTCAGCAAAAGAAAAGGATAAAATCTTTTTACTTTCAGACTATCAATTAAGAGATCAAAATATAGACGGAATAGAAGTAATAGAGAAATGCAATATGCAAGATAGGCATATTCTTATAACTAGCATGCATACAACAAAAATAAAGGACTTCGACAAAAAATGTAAATTTCTTAAAATATTAAATAAATCATTTATAAATGATGTTTCTATATTGATAGAAAAAGAATTATGAAAAAAAAAGACCAGCTCCTGCAACTTTTGATGGAAGAAACTGAGTGTCAACAAGAAGAAGCAGAGCTTGCTCTTTCTCTTTCAGATAATAATCTTGAAAAAGCTATAACTACAATAGGATTTTTTTTAAAATTTATCACTGTATTTAAAATAAAACTAATATTTCCAAAAGAAAATATATATGGCTTAATACAGATAACAATAAATATGAAAACTTATGATATTTTACGTTTTAGCTTAGTATTTTCACACAACCCATCTATATACGAGATATCTGCAAATACTGATTGGTTTTCTTTTGAAAAAGCAATCTTTTCAGTGCGTTTAGATGCAGGTACAATAGAAAGCTATACTCAAAAAGTTGAAGAAAATTTAAAGTTATATATTCAACAAGCGGTCAACAAAATTGCTATTGTTTCAAACAATGAAATTACAACAATAATCAAAACTTTTTTCCATCCCGTTATTGTTGAAACAGAAACTGTGCGTGAAGAATTAAATCTGATACAGTTTAAAAAACTTCCCGACGACAACACAAAACAAAATACAACTTCTTTTACAGACTATAATTTAGGTTTTATAAAACTTGACGTTGAAATATTTGAAGATTCTGACGGTAAAACTGCAAAAAAAATTAAAGAAGGTGATATAGTATTGTCAGTAATAACCGATGAAAGAGATATAGCACATTATCTTGCGCATCTAATCGGAGGTAAAAAAAATGACAATATGATTCCTCTTCCTGCAATTGTAAAAAAGATATCTTCCAAAAATGATGATTTTGAAATATATCTGCAATATACGCCATCTATAATAGGTTTTGCAAAAGTTAAAAATAACATTAAATTAAAAGTTTTAGAAACCCACAATAAACCATGGTGGAATAAAATAATACCTTGGAAGTAACAAATCTATAAGTTATGTAAGGAAGTCTATTAGGGACAATCCTGTTGAAAAATACTGCTCAATTTTTACCGTAGATTCTCGCATGCGCGGGAATGACATCTTATTTTGCTGTCATTGCGAGGAAGGACAAAGTCCTGACGAAGCAACCTGTGTTGTTAAGAATAGAATGCCACGCAAACTTCGTTAGCTCGCTATGACCAGACAAGACCAAAAGAAAGATTGTCACGTTGCTTCGCAACCCTCGCTGCCCCTTCGGCAGTGCACAATGACGACCAAGATTATAAGTACTATGTCATACCCCGAATGTCTAATCGGGTATCCACTTTCGTCGTCATCGCGAATCCTGAAAGGATGAAGCAATCTATGTCGTTAAGAATAGAACGCCACGTAAACTTCGCAACTGCTACGGGCGTAAGCCCGTAGTTTCCATAAGGTATGGTTATGACACAAACGAGACTTAACAACATAGATTGCCACGTTGCTTCGCAACCCTCGCTGCCCCGTCGGCAGTGCACAATGACGACCAATATCATACGTACCGTGTCATACCCGAGTGTCTTTTATCGGGTATCCATGTTTTATAAAGCCTTAAAATTGTGCCGTATATCCAAGTTAAAAAATGATGACAAAAAACATGAATTCCAACATCGTGGGAACGACACTTATAATTTGACTATTTTTGAGCTTAACACTTTTGCCCTATTGGAGTGAACAGGCTCTATTTCTTTCTCTTATTTTTTATAGAAGATTTGCCGGATTTCATATTTTTCAGTTCAATAATTCTGTCTCTTAAAACCGTTGCAGATTCAAAGTCAAGATTATTGGCAGCTTCTTTCATTTGTACTTCAAATTTTTTTATTATATTGTCGATATTTTTAGGTGTAATTTTATAATCAAATTGTTCTTCTGCAACAATATGAGTTATTGATTCCTCTCTTGATAAGTTTCTAAACTCGTCAAGTTCGTAAACAGCTTTAATTATTGATTTCGGTTTAATATTATTTTTTTTATTGTATTCAATCTGTTTATTACGTCGACGTTCCATTTCGTTTAAAGCTCTTTGCATTGAACCTGTTATAGTATCCGCATAAAATATGACCCGTCCATCAACATTTCTTGCAGCTCTTCCACATATTTGAATCAGGGTAGATTCAGAACGCAAAAAACCCTCTTTGTCAGCATCTAAAACAGCTACTAAAGAAACCTCCGGTAAATCTAATCCTTCTCTTAAAAGATTTATTCCTACTAAAACATCAAATTTTCCAAGACGCAGATTTTTAAGTATGTCTATTCTTGTTAAAGTATCTATTTCTGAATGAAGGTATTCAACTTTAAACCCTTTTTCTTTTAGATAAGCTGCTAAATCTTCTGACATTTTTTTTGTAAGAGTAGTAATTAATGTCCTCTGTTTTTTCTCAACATTTTTTTGTATTTCAAGAATTAAATCCTGTATCTGCCCATCTATAGGGCGGATAAGAACTTCAGGATCTACAAGTCCCGTAGGACGAATAATTAAATCTACTATATGTTTTTTACTTCTTTCAAGCTCGTAAGCTCCTGGAGTTGCTGAAACCATCATAAATTTTCTTATAAGTTTTTCAAATTCCTGAAATTTTAACGGTCTGTTATCTAATGCAGATGGTAGTCTGAACCCAAAATCTACAAGCGTTTGTTTTCTACTTCTATCTCCTTCAAACATTCCCCTTATTTGTGGTAGAGAAATATGTGATTCATCAGCTATCATCAAGAAATCGTCATTTTCTTGCAAAAAATAATCTATAAGGGTTGTCGGTCTTGTACCCAATGGATTACTTGATAAATGTCTTGAATAGTTTTCAACACCATTGCACGAACCAGTTTCTTTTAACATTTCCATATCATACTTTGTTCTTTGTTCAAGACGCTGCGCTTCAAGAAGCTTGTTTTGTGATTTCAAAACCGCAAGATGATCTTTTAATTCTATTTGTATTGTTTTCAAAGCGTTATCAATTTTGTCCTTATCAGTAACAAAAAGTTTTGCAGGATAAATATACGCTTTATCTTTTTTATTGATTATTACACCCGTTATAGGATTAAATTCCTTTATATTTTCAATCATATTACCGTAAAATTCAATTCTTATGGCAGTTTCAAGGTATGCTGGAAGAATTTCAACGGTATCCCCTTTTACTCTAAACTTTCCTCTTATAAATTCAACTTCATTCCTCTCATAATGACTTGCAACAAGCTCAGTTAAAAGTCTGTTCATGGTTTTTTCTTTCCCAACAATTATTTCAATACACATATTTTGATAGTCTTTTGGCGAGCCTAAATTATATATGCACGAAACAGAAGCGACTACAATAACATCTTTTCTCTCAAGAAGAGAAGTAGTTGCTTTTAAACGTAACCTATCTATATGATCGTTTATTGATGCATCTTTTTCTATATACGTATCACTTGATGGAATGTAAGCTTCAGGTTGATAGTAATCGTAATAAGAGATAAAATATTCTACAGCATTATTAGGGAAAAAAGCTTTAAATTCCGCATAAGTCTGTGCTGCTAAAATTTTATTAGGAGATATTATAAGAGTGGGTTTTTGGAGTTTTTCAATGACATTTGCCATAACAAATGTCTTACCTGAGCCTGTAACACCAAGTAAAACCTGACAGTTCTCATTATTCAAATAATTATGATACAGTCTATCAATAGCATGTAGCTGGTCACCAGCCGGTTTAAATTTTGATATTAGTTTGAATTTATTTTCCATAATTTTTAAGGTTATCACAGCCTTTTAGTCCTACATCTGTAGTTGTTAAGGTCTTTTATGACTTTGTTCCATGAAAACAGATATCCATTTTACTAATATCTTACAAAAACGTGGATCCCCACTTTCGCAATTGTTACTTAAAAAAGAAATATAATTATAGTATAAAAAGGAAGTTAAAGGAAGAATGTCTGTTTTGAAATAGAGAAGAAAGCCCTATTCGTAATTAACAAAAAAACAAGCCTTTTTAATTTTGTATAATGTAACAAATTACAAAGTTTTGCAAAATAATAGGATATAATCTTGAATTATTTAATTGAAACAATAGGTTGTCAGATGAACGTGTGTGATTCTGGTATGCTTGGTTCTACGCTATCAACTTATGGAGCGTCACAAGTAAATAGTTTATCAGATGCAGATGTGGTTATACTTAATACTTGTTCTGTAAGAGAACAAGCGGAACAAAAAGCTTTTTCTTATCTTGGCAGAGTAGAAGAATTCAAGCAGCAAAACCCCTTTATAAAAATAGTTGTTATTGGTTGTATGGCAGAACGACTTGGTCAAAAAATTAAGAAACGTTTTAACAACATTGATTTAATTATAGGTGCAAGGGAGATTGATAATGCCGCTTTAAAAATTATAAATTTATGCTCTATGAGCGACGTGTCAAAAAAAGACCAGCCTGATATAAAATCTGAGATTATAAGATATGTCTCAATTATGAGAGGCTGTGACAATTATTGCTCGTACTGTGTAGTGCCTTTTGTAAGAGGAAGAGAGAAAAGTCTTGACTATAAAACAATATTAAATGAATGCTCTTTGATGGTAAAAAATGGCGCAAAAGAAATAATGCTTTTAGGACAAAATGTAAACTCATATCAATATGAAAATATGAATTTTGCATCGCTAATTAAAAAAGTTGCTGCAATAGAAAATCTTGAAAGAATAAGATTTATGACAAATCATCCTAAAGATCTAAATGATGACTTAATAAATATTATGGCAACAAATCCCAAGGTATGTTCTCACATTCATCTTCCAATGCAATCTGCTTCTGATAAAATTCTTAAAGCAATGAACAGAAAATACACTTATGAACGCTATCTTGGTTTAATTAATAAACTAAGAATAACTATACCAGATGTAAGCATAACAACTGATATTATAGTAGGGTTTCCGTATGAAACTGAAAAAGATTTTGAAGATACTTTAAATGCAGTAAAATCAATAAGATTTGGCGGATTATATGTTTTTAGATATTCTCCACGTCCAAATACAAGAGCGGCAGATATGATTGATAACGTGCCTTTAGAAGAGAAAAAAAGGCGTCATGCAATTATACTTGAAGAATCAAATAAAATTTCTATTGAAATTGTTTCAAAAATGGTAGGAAGTACCCAACAGGTTTTAATCGAAAAGATTGAAAATGATGTTATAGAAGCAAGAACAAGAAGCGGGCGTAAAGTTTTTGTAGAATGTGGCAAAGAATATGAACTTGGCAAACAGATAAATGTTAATATAAAAGAAGCAAAGATAAATTTATTATTTGGTGGTATTATATGAAAAAAGTTATTACAGTTGTTATATTAATTACCATGATATTTTTTCTTTTTTATCTTGAAAAGAAAATAGGATTATTTGAGAAAAATCCATATGAAAATTATATAGTTAAATATTCTAATCGCTTTGGAGTTGATTCTTTGCTTGTTAAGGCTGTTATGAAAAAAGAATCGAATCTAAATCCTAATGTAGTTTCAGATAAAAATGCTGTTGGTCTTATGCAACTAATGCCTAAAACTGCAGCAAAAATTGCAAATCAGCTGGGTATTACAAATTATTCCGATAAAAAACTTAAAGAAATTGAAATAAATGTAATGTTTGGAACGTATTATTTACAAAAGCTTTTGAATTATTATAACAATAATCTGATTTTAGCTTTGGCTGCGTACAATGCAGGAATAGGAAATGTTGAAAATTGGTATAGAGAAAATCCAAAAGTAGGTAAAAAAATATGTAAAATACCTTTTAAAGAAACTAAATATTATGTCTGGTCCGTAATATTTACTTATAAGGCTTACAAGGAAGTAGAAAAATTAAAAAATATTCTGAAAAGTTAACACCTTTAATGCAGCAATACTGGGATATTAAAGCTAAATATTCAGAGGTAATATTATTTTTCCGTTTGGGCGATTTTTATGAGATGTTTAGCGATGATGCAGTAAAAGCTGCACCTGTTCTTGAAGTTGTGCTTACACAAAGAGCAGGAATGCCGATGTGTGGAATTCCATATCATTCGGCAAACTCTTATATTAGAAAACTTATAACAAAAGGATTTAAAGTTGCTATTTGTGAGCAGCTTGAAGAGTCTGGAACTACAAGAGGCATTGTAAAGCGTGGAGTTACAAAAATTATAACTCCCGGAACAGTTTTAGAAGATACTCTTTTAGAGTCTAAAAAAAATAATTTTTTGATGTCTATTATTTTTAATGAAACTACATTGTTGGCAGCTTATGGAGCAGCTGACATATCAACTGGAGAATTTTTTACTTCCGAAACAACGTTAAAGTCTATTGAAACTGAAATATCAAAATACAATCCTAGTGAACTTATTATATCTGCTAGCAACAAGCAGAATGAACAGATTTCAAATTTTACATCAAAACTTAAAGTGTCTGTTTCTGATGTAAACAACTCTTTTTTTGATTTTGACAATTCTCAAAAGATAATATCAGAACTTTTTTATGATAATGATGTAAAAAATAAAAAAGAAATAGTTTGCGCTTGTGGCGCGTTATTTTCTTATATAAAAGAAATGCAGCCGCAAAGTGTCAGTATTTTTTCAAATATAAAATATATAAGAAGTTCAGATTTTGTGTATTTAGATACTGTTGCAATAAAGAATCTAGAACTTCTTAATTCTATGTCAAGTGGGAAGTTCGAGAACTCATTGCTTTCCGTTATGGATTCTACAAAAACACCTATGGGTGCAAGAACTATACGACAATGGCTTATAAAGCCTCTTTTAGATGTTTCAAAGATTGAAAATCGTCAAAATATTGTAAAGTTTTTTATAGAAAATCCTAATATACGGAAAGAAATAATTGAAAAGTTTAAAACTGTTTCTGATATTGAAAGAATAATTGCAAGAATTTTTTCCAGCACTGCAAATCCTAAAGATTTAGCAGCTTTAAGAGATTCATTAAAAATAATAAGTAATATCTCGAAAATTATAAAATCTGCAAATAGTTTAAGTCTTAATATTCCTGAAAATACTCAGGTGATAGATAAAATTGTGACATATTTATATGACGACCCTCCTATCTATTTAAAAGATGGAAATATAATTAAGAGTGGTATTAACGCTAATCTCGATGAGTTAAGAAAGATATCAACAGATGCAAAAGCTTATATATCTAATCTGGAAGTTAAAGAGAGATCTTCATCTGGAATAAATAATCTTAAAATAGGTTACACTTCAGTGTTTGGCTATTATATAGAAATCAGCAAAACTAATGTTGCCTTAGCTCCAAAGCATTATGTGCGTAAACAAACCGTTGCAACTGGCGAAAGATACATAACTGAAGAATTAAAAACTCTTGAAGAAAAAATATTATCAGCACAAGAAAAAACTTTAAGACTTGAAAGCGATATCTTTAATACTTTAAGACAGGAAATATCTCTTTTTGCTACAGATATTTTGAAAACAGCACAAATTATTTCAGAAATTGACATTTTTTGTGGATTTGCTGCAAATGCATTGGAATATAATTATGTTTGCCCTAAAATCTCAGACGATAAAAAACTTTCCATCAAAGATGGTAGGCATCCTGTAGTGGAAAGAATATTAAAAAGCGGTGACTTTACAACAAATGATGTTACTTTTGATGAAAATTCAAAAATCATGATTCTTACCGGTCCAAATATGTCTGGAAAATCCACTTATTTAAGACAAACAGCTCTTATCGTGATAATGGCTCAAGTCGGATCTTTTGTTCCTGCTTATAGTGCAGAAATAGGACTTGTTGACAGAATATTTACAAGAATTGGAGCAGGAGACAATCTTGCTGGCGGTGAATCAACTTTTATGGTTGAAATGACTGAAACCGCAAATATTTTAAACCAATATACACAAAGAAGTCTTATTATTCTTGATGAAGTAGGCAGGGGAACATCAACTTACGATGGAATGTCTATTGCTTGGGCAATAATAGAATTTTTTGCAGATGATAATAGAAAAGCAAATGCTGGAGCAAAAATACTTTTTGCAACGCACTATTTTGAGCTTACTAGTCTTTACAAAACTCTTAAAGGAGTTGTAAATCATAGCGTTGATGTTAAAGAATGGAACGGAGACGTCATATTTTTACATAAAATAGTTGAAGGTAGCGCAGATAAATCTTATGGAATTCACGTTGCAAAAAATGCAGGCATTCCTCATCAAGTTATAGAAAGAGCTTATAAAATTTTAAATGAATTGGAGACAAACTCTATTAAATCATCAGAATACGATGATAAAAACCCGCAAATTGAGTTTTTCTGTACTACTGAGTCGCAGATTTTAACAGACTTAAAAAATATTGATATAAATACTATAAGCCCTTTAGAAGCATTTAATATATTGCGCGACTGGAAAGAAAAATACAAGTGAGCGCTTGTCTTTAACTTGATATGACACGGTATTCTTTTGATATTGTCCGTCATTGCGAGCCTACGAAGTAGGCGAGGCAATTTCTTAACAACACAGATTGCTTCGTTGGGACTTCGTCCCTCCTCGCAATGACAACAAAATAAGGAGTCATTCCCGTGGAAGTGGGAATCCATTTTGTCCGTCATTGCGAGTCCTAAAAGGACGAAGCAATCTATGCCGTTAAGTTCCGTTGTTATTGCGAATTGCCACAAGCAGTGCCGTCATTGCGAAGCCCGAATGGCTGTGGCAATCTTTTCTTAACAATGCAGATTGCTTCATCGGGACTTTGTTCCTCCTCGCAATGACAACAAAATAAGGAGTCATTCCTGCAAAAAAGGGATTTCATTGCCTTCGGCAGTGTGAGTGCAGAAATGTTACATCTACTATAGCGGGAATGAAAAATAATATTGAGGATAAAAAATGCCGATAAATATTTTATCGCAGGAAACAATAAATAAAATAGCTGCTGGTGAAGTTGTGGAACGTCCATTAAACGCGGTTAAAGAACTTGTAGAAAACTCTTTAGACGCTTTTGCATCTTCTATAATTGTGGAAATAGAAGAAGCCGGGAAAAAGCTTATAAGAGTTTCCGATAATGGTTTTGGTATGGATAAAAAAGATTTAGAATTTTCTATATTAAGGCATGCTACTAGTAAAATAGAAAATTTTAATGATTTATCGCATATTCATTCTTTAGGGTTTAGGGGGGAGGCTCTTGCTTCTATTGCAGCTGTTTCAAATTTTGAAATAAAAACAAGGAAAAAAGGTGCAACTTCCGGCTGGAAACTTTTAGCTGAAGGTGGTAAAGATGTTAAATTTATTCCATGGTCAGGTGGTGAAGGAACAATAACAGAAGTTAAAAATTTATTTTTTAACACCCCTGCAAGACAAAAATTTTTAAAAAGTGACTCTACCGAACGTTCAAGGATCATAAGTTTGCTTGAAGAGACAGCTCTTGCAAATCAAGAAATAGCTTTTAAAATACTTTCTGAAAATAAAACTATTCTTTCTATACCACAAACAGATAATAAAATAGAAAGAATTTCGGATATTTTGGGGCGAGATTTTGCAAAAACGCTTAGAAATACAAAGATTAACCACTCTAAAGTTTCTTTAGATATTTATTTTACAGGAAGAGATGATTCATTGTCTAATAGAAAGTATCAATATCTTTTTGTTAATTCTAGACCGGTAAATTATCCTAAGTGGCTTATACATTGTGTTTATCAAGCTTATAAAGAATCTATTCCTCATGATAAACAACCTGGAATTTTAATTTATATTAGTATCGATCCGTCAGAAATTGATGTAAATATACATCCGACAAAAAGAGAAGTAAAATTTGCAGGTGAAACTAGTATATACGATATGCTTTTTAAGGTATTAAGAAATGCTCTTATATCACACGCCCATCCGGAAATACCTATTAATTCATCTATTGCTGATAATATATCTGGTTGTTATTCAAAGGCGACTACAGAGAAGCATATTGAACTTGATCCAGGATCTGTTGCTGCCGACAATTATATATCTACTACTTCATCACGACCAACAATCTATATTAGAGAACCTAAATCAAAACATAATTATGTTTCTTCAAAACAAATTTACAATATAGATAGATATGCTAATGTTTTTGCAAAGCAGGAAGAGTTTGCTCCTGAAAATTTTGATAACAATATAAAAATTCTAGGACAAGTTTTTGATACGTATATTATTGTTGAAAACAAGGGAGATTTATACATTTTTGATCAACATGCTACTGCAGAGAGAGTTAGATATGAACTTTATCTTTTGCAAATGAAACAGCAATCTATTAAAGCACAACAAATGCTTATGCCTGAAACTTTTGATCTTTCGCCAAGTGTTTCAGAGTTTCTTAAAGCAAATATAAATCTTTTCAACGAGCTTGGGATAAACATTGAAGAATTTGGACAAAATTCTTTCAGGATTATAGCATATCCAGCATTGCTTGGAAATATATCAATAGAGCAAATAGTTAAAACAATAATATCAGATATTGAAGACGATAAAAATGTGGAAATAGGACAAAAAAGAGATAAAATTATTCGTTCAGCGTGCCGCGCAAGTATAAAAGCAGGTGATAAAGTTTCATTTGTTGAAGCTAAAAAATTGATAAGTGATATCTTTAAATGTGAATATCCTTTTACATGTCCGCATGGTAGGCCTACAGCTTATAAGATTTCGTTGAATAAACTTGAAAAATTTTTCAGACGTAAATAAATTTCTTCTGCCTTTTTGCTGTGCGAGATTGCGTAGCAATTGTGGCAATCTTTCCTTTTGGACTTGCCTGTTATTGAGGTCCTACGAAGTAAGGCGTGGTGATCTGTTTTTAACAATGCAGATTACTTCGTCTAGGATTTTGTCCATCCTCGTAATTGTTATTATGAGTGAAAGGACAGCAACGAAATAGATAGTGGTAAAATTATGAACATAATCATCATTTCGGGACCAACTGCAAGTGGAAAGACAAAGAAGGCTGTTGAACTTTGTAAAGAAAAAGATGGCGAGATAATTTCCTGCGATTCAAGGCAAGTTTATAAATATTTAAGTATTGGTACGAATAAAGAAGGAATTCTTTTACAAAATGAACTTCGCGAAATTGATGGAATTTCACAGCATTTAACTGATATTATAGATCCTAATCAGACTTATAGCGTTGCAAATTTTGTAAGAGATGCTGATTTAAAAATTTCAGAGATTTTCAAAAAAGGAAAAAATCCGATTATAACAGGTGGAACTGGATTGTACATTAAGGCTTTGCTTTACGGATTAGACGAAATGCCTAAAGCAGATGAAACTTTAAGAAAAAAATTAAAAACTAAATCTAAAGATGAACTTTATAATAAGCTTTTGGAATTAGACCCAAAAGCTGCTGAAAAAAATATAAAAAATCCGCAAAAATTGCTTCGGGCGCTTGAAGTAAACATTCTTTCGGGAAAAACTATGCAAGAACATTTTAAGTCTAAAAGTCCAAGATATATTTTTAAACATTACAGCATATCTATTGAAAAAGAGGTTTTATATAAAAAAATAAATGAAAGATGTAAATATATGATTGAAAATGGAATGATTGAAGAAACACAAAAAATTTTAGATATGGGCTTTAGTAAAAATTGTCCTGCTCTAAGCGGTATAGGTTACAGACACATAATACAGTATCTTGAAAAAAAGATTTCAAGGGATGCTTTAATTGCAGAATTTTCAAAAGATACAAGACATTATGCTAAACGTCAAAACACTTGGTTTAAAGCGCAACCTGATGTTGAATTTATATAAGGTTTTATCGTCTTTACTTGTAAAATCCAGAATTAAAAAGTGATAGACTAGAGTTACTTCTCGCTAAGCGCAAGAAAAACATATGCATTAAAAGATTAAAAATTAAAATAGGATGATCATGAGATATCTATGGAAAATAAAACATTGACAAAAAATGCTGGGGAAACATCTTTTGGGACAATGCTTTCTAGAATTCTTGGATACGTAAGAGATATGTTTGTTGCCAACTTGTTTGGTGCAGGTATATTTGCCGACGCTTTTTATGCGGCTTTTCGAATTCCTAATCTTTTCAGGCGTTTGTTTGGTGAAGGTTCGTTTTCGGCTGCATTCGTCCCGGTATTTAGTGAATATTTACATACAAAAGAGAAAAATGAAACACAAAAATTTTTGAATGTGGTGTTTACAGCTTTGCTATTAATACTTATCGTGATATCTATTTTAGGAATGTTTTTTGCGCCTGTGCTTGTAAGGGTAATAGCTTGGGGATTTACAAATGATCCCGAAAAAATGCAGCTTACCATAGAACTAACAAGACTGATGTTCCCTTTTATTCTGTTTATATGTCTTGCCGCTTTTTTACTTGCAATATTAAATACGTTACATTCATTTTTTATTCCAGCATTTGCGCCGTCTGCGTTAAGTTGTTCTGAGATTTTTTATGTGCTTACACTTGCTCCGATACTTATTTCTGAAAACCAAATCAAAGGACTTGCTGTAAGTGTTATTATTGGCGGAGCATTACATTTTTTTATACAGTATCCAAAACTTAAAAACTTAGGTTGGAATTTAAAATTTAAAATGGATTTTAAACATCCAGGTATAAGAAAAATTGTATTACTTATGATACCGTCAGTAATAGGTTTGTCAGTAGATCAAATAAATGCTTTTGTTGATAATATATGTGCATCTTTTCTTGTAAGTGGTTCTATAACAGCGCTTTACTATTCTAACAGGCTTATGCAGTTGCCTTTGGCAATGTTTGGACTTGCTTTTGCTACTGTTTCGCTTCCTGTAATGTCAAAAGCTTATGCCAAAAAAGATATGATAACACTTAAAAAGTCTCTTAATTATTCCATAAGATCTACAGTTTTTATTCTCTTTCCTGCAGCGACAGGTCTTATGGTTATAGGGTTACCTATAGTGAAACTTTTATTTGAACACGGCAAATTTGATTCTTTAGCATCACTTATGACAAATAATGCTTTGTTTTTCTATTCTTTAGGACTTCCTGCTTATGCCGTAGCAAAAATTTTTGCAAATGCGTTTTACTCATTTCAAGATACAAAAACCCCTGTTAAAACAGCAATATGGGCTATGAGTTTGCACATTATTTTATGCGTTATATTAATGCGACCAATGGGTATAGGTGGACTTGCTCTTGCGACAGCTATATCGTCTTATTTTAATTTTTTCCTGCTTGCTGCATATCTCAAAAAACGTATAGGTAGACTTGGTTTTAAAAAAATATTGTTCTCAGGTTTTAAATCCATGGCAGCATCTATTATTACTGGAGTTGTAGCAGGGCATATATATAAAATTTCAGAAAATTTATTTATTTCAGTTACGTCTTCAATAATTTTAGGCTTAATTGTGTTTATTGTGATTTCGTATATTTTAAAATCTGAAGAGTTAAAAACTTTTTTGCATATTTTCTCAGAGAAATAGTACGTTGTTAAATAATTGAAATCATAGTCGAATTTTATTATATGAAAACTAAAAACAAGCAACTCGCACAAATTCCTAAACTTCCCGGCGTTTATATAATGCGCGATGGAATAGGTAATATTGTATATATTGGCAAAGCAAAAAGTCTTAAAGACAGAATATTATCATATTTTAATGCTGATATAAATTCAAAAGCTGCTACCATTATAACGGTGATGCATAAAATTGATTATATTTTATGCACTTCTGAGAGAGAAGCGTTAATAATTGAAAGACAGCTTATAAATAAAGTAAAACCGTATTTCAATTCAATGTGGAAAGACGATAAATCTTATCCATATATCAAATTTTCAATAAAGGAAGATTTTCCTCGTTTGACGTTTACAAGGAAAAAGATTAAAGATGAATCTTTATATTTTGGACCATACCCACAGATTTTTTATATAAAAAAACTTGTTCGTTGGCTTGTAAAGCTCTTTAAAATTCGTCCATGTAAACTGAATATTGTAGAAAGTTCTCTGCCAGAAGAAAAAAAAGTCAAGTCGTGTCTTTACTATCATACGGAAATGTGTTTTGCTCCGTGTCTTGGTAAAATTATTTCGAAAGATTACAAAGAAAAAATCAAAAATGTTGAGTTGTTTTTAAACGGTAAGTTTAAAAAACTTGAAGATGAATGGAAAACGCAAATGTTTAACTTGAGTCAAAATTTACGTTATGAAGAAGCAATAGAAATAAGAGATAGACTTTATGCATTGCAAAATATATCTGAAAGAGTTATGATAAGCGAAATTACACAGGACGAAATAAATCAGTCTGTTCAAAGAGCAGACAGCATAAACGAATTGAAAAATATTTTAGGATTAAAATCTCAACCGGCAATAATAGAAGGATTTGATAATTCGAATATACAGGGAACAAATGCTGTAGCTTCCATGGTAAGATTTCAAAATGGGATTGCTGATAACAAAAATTACAGAAGATTTAAAATTAAAACTGTGTTTGGAGCAGACGATTTTGCAAGTATGAGAGAAGTCGTTTTTAGAAGATATTCGTCATTAATAAGAAAAAATGAAAAAATGCCGGATTTAATTTTAATTGATGGTGGAAAAGGACAACTTGGAGCTGCTGTAAGCGCATTGGAAGAACTTCAGTTGCAAATCCCTATAATTTCACTTGCAAAGAAAAATGAAGAAATTTTTTTGCCAACCAAAGATAATCCATTAGTTTTAAGCAGACATTCTGCAGCCTTAAGACTCTTACAATCAGTAAGAGATGAAGCGCATAGATTTGCTATAAATTATCATAGAAAGCTTAGATCAAAAGAGTTCGGAGTGTAATGTTTTGCGATTAATAAGAGAATTTCATGACAATAGACTGTATCGTATCGATGACACAACAAAAGAGAGATTATGAAAAAAATACCAAAAGGTATCATTGAAAAAATGAAAAAATATCCTAACTTCTATGTAAAAGTTTGGAAGACTTGTTTTGAAATCCCTGACGGAAAAACATTGACATATTTGCAGATTGCAAAGAAGGTAGGATCTCCTAAAGCCGCAAGAGCAGTTGGTATGGCATTAAGTAAGAATCCGTTTGCTCCAATAATTCCTTGCCATAGGGTTATAAGAGTTGATGGTAAAATGGGTGGATATTCTGCGGTAGGTGGAATAAAGAAAAAATTACAAATGCTAGAGTATGAAAAGAAAACCGGAAAAGATGCTTCGATGGATTAATGACATTCCAAGAAATGCCGCAATGAATATGGCTCTCGATGAGGTGCTTTTTAATGAGTATAAAAGTGAACCTATATTAAGAATTTATTATTGGGATAATTTATATACAACAATAGGATATTTTCAAAAAGCCAAAGATATTATTGTTCCAGGATTTGTACGAAGACTTACTGGTGGGCTTATGGTAAATCATAGCGGTGATATATCTTATAGTTTTATTGTATCATCAGATCTTTGGAATGTGTATGATCAGAATGGGACTTACAGAAGTATTCACTTGGCAATACAAAAGGCTTTGCAGCAAATTGGTATCAATTCTATAATTTTGAATAAGAAAACAGGGAGTATGAGTAATATTTGTATTCAGACTTTTTGCGAAAATGATTTAATTTCAAACAAAAAAAAAATTGTAGGTTCTTGTTTGCGAAGGCGAGGGAATAAATTAATGGTGCAGGGTTCAATTCATATAAATTTATATGGCAAAGCTAAAAAAGTTTTTTCTAAAAATTTTGCAAAAAACATAGCGGAGTTTATAAAAACCGAAGTAAAAGCTTTGAGTTTTAGTAATAACGATGTTGAATATGCAGAAAAAATTGCAAGTGAGAAATATTTAATTTCTGAATGGAATGATAAATTTTAGAGTTTTAGGAGCAAAAATAGTCAAACTGCAAGGCACGAAAGTGTAGAAATAGCGAGATTCTTGACACATCTTGAGCAACGGCTGCATCGGGCTATTTTTTATCCCAACTCTTTGAGCTGTAACAGTTTTTGGTAAATTTTAGCTGTTTTGTTCTGCCAATATGTTTCGCAATGTTGCTTATCGCAAAACAGTCAAAATTTCCTCAAAAATCCTAGTAGCACTTTCGTCCTATTAGTATGAACAGACTCTAAATTTTTATAATAACGCTACTTTATTTTAATTATTGTTCCGACGATTTTATCATCTGCATTTATTGAAATTGCTGTGATTGTATAATTATTAAGAGAATCATTAATTTCTTTTCCTGGATTTTCATTCGCTTCTGCTACTATTTTGACCAAATTTGGGTTTTTTGAAATCTCAAGTATGTGGACATTTTTTTCAAAATCTTTTTTCAGAATCTTTCCAGTATTATCATATGCATACACGATTTCATTTAATGAATTTAAAATTATAAACGCCAAACTATTTTTAATTGCAGTTTCTTGTGAATATTCGATAATTTTACTTAAGCTTTCTCTATTTTCTTTCAGTGTTTCTATTTTCTTTATAAGCTTTTCTTTTTCTGTCACAAAAATATCAGTAATTTCATTATATCCACCTTTTTTTATATCTTCCGCAGGTGTTTGTTCTAAAGTTTTTTTGATTCTGTTGAATGGTAATAGTATAAGTAATTTTGAAAGAAAGTAAAAAATTACTATTATAAATAGTGCGACAGATGAAGTAATAGCGTAATATTTTATTTTCCAATATTTTGCAGTTTCTTTTGCTTTTTGAATAGAGAACGTACAAAACAGTGTGCAATCATCCATGAGTGGTTCTGAAAATAGTAAAAGATTTTTATCAGGTGTTTGTTGTAAAAGTTCAGTTCTTTGCTCTAGGGCTTTATTGTAAATCTTACTGTTTTTTTCTGTATTCCATTCACTTGTGTTATTATGTATAATAACTCTGCTATTTTTATTTAAAACAAAGCATGCTGTAATATTTTCTATTTTTGAAACTGATTCAGCGTTTATAAGAAGAGATATATCGTCTGAACTTTCAAGAGCTTTGTTAAAAGATGGAACAATTACTTTTACGGCTGATTTGGCTTTCTCTACTATCAGGGTTTCTAGATCTTTTGCTTTATCTTTTGAAAGAAATTCTGTGAGTGGATAAAGAATTCCACATATAATTATTAATGAAAAAAACAACAAAAATACAATATTTTTTTTCATAAGGTAATTATAACATAAATTATGAAAAATTGTTATTGTTAATTAACTAAGAAATAGTGTATGGGAAATACAAAATTGGGTATACCGATAATTAAAGCTGAAACATTTTGGGAAAGATTTTCAGGGTTTATGTTTAAGAAAAGTGCAAATTATGCTCTTTTATTTAATAATTGTAAATCCATACATACTTGTTTTATGCGTTTTGACGTAGATGTTGTTTATCTAGATAAATCAAATAGAGTTTTAAAAGTCATAAAATCTTTACAACCTTTCAAAGTAGCATTTCTTGTAAAAAATTCAGCTTCAATTCTTGAAATTCCTTCAAATATGACTAATGCTGAAGAGTTGGCAATAGGTAAAAAAATTGATTGTTTATTTTGACTGAACATTATCAAGTCATTTAAAATGACATTATAAAATTTACCAAGTCGTTACTTCCCAAATGTATTGCATTTATTAGTATCTGCTTTATCTTCACTAAATTTAGTTGTCTTACCATTAATAGTTTTTATGTTTAATATGCATCTCTCCAAGGTCTGATATATTATAATTCTTGATTAACTTATATATTTGCCATCGTTTTAAATGTTATGCAAGAAATCTATTACTGTTAATACTTTTTCATATATTCGTTCTAAAATAGAAAAAGA
>JAITPF010000019.1 GCA_031289585.1 Endomicrobium sp.
TGCAGGAGAAGATTGTTCTTATGATGATAGTAATCAAAAGTTGCTTGAAGAGTTAGAAGGAGTTCCAGAGGAAAAAAGAACAGCAAAACTCAGAACTGTAGTTGCAATTTCAAGTCCTGAAGGGGAAATATCATTGTTAGATGGAAAAATATTTGGTATAATAAAAAATCATAAAGCTGGCAATAATGGGTTTGGATATGATTCTTTATTTTACATTCCAGAATATAGAAAGACTTTAGCAGAACTTAGTTTTGAGGAAAAAAACTCTATAAGTCATAGGGCAAGGGCTTTACAAAAAGTAAAAGAACTTATAAAAGAGTTGTTGAATTTAATCGGGAAGTAGCGTAATTGGCTATCGCGCCTGCTTTGGGAGCAGGAGGTTGTGGGTTCAAGTCCCGCCTTCCCGATATATTTCTCCAATTCATTTTTTAGCGATTAATAAAAAATGAGTAATCCTACCAAACAATTAGGCAATATAATAATTATTTCCGCACCATCTGGAGCAGGTAAATCTAGTATAAGCAATGTTGTTGTTAGTAGTAATAAAAATGTAGTGTATTCAATATCATATACTACAAGATTACCTAGAAAAGATGAAAAAAATGGCAAAAACTATTTTTTTGTAAATGAAGCTGAATTCAAAAAAATGGTCGAAGAAAAAAAGTTTGTTGAATGGGCAAAAGTTCATAATAATTATTACGGTACTTCAAAAGCGTTACTAGAAAAAGTGTTAAAAACAGGAAAAAACATTCTTTTAGAAATTGATGTTCAAGGTGGTATAAACATAAAAAAACAATACCCTACAGCCTGTATGATTTTTATAATGACGCCTGATTTAAAAACTCTTGAAAATAGATTAGTTGCAAGAAATAAAGATTGTAGAGAAACAATAGACATACGTCTTAACAATGTAAAGAAAGAACTTAAATATCTTAAAAAATATGAATATTTGGTTATAAATAAAAAGTTAAATGATGCTGTGAATGCAGTTAAAACAATTATAAAGTCTTTAGATTATAGAATTCAGAAAAATAAAAAGTATTTTAGAATCTGTTCACATTGATAGAGACAAAAGCGTTAAGAGTAAAAATAGTCAAAAATCCAAGCAGCGCTTTCGCTCTATTAGTATGGACAGATTTTATGGTTAACAGGAGATAAAAATGACATTGACAGAAACACAGTTGGGATTAGCAGTATCAACTTCTCAGTTGGGAAGATATAAAATAGTAAAACTTGCGTTAGAATGGATTGAAGTAACAAAACAGAACGAAGATTATAGAAAGCTTACACAGCCCGAACTTATAAATAAAGTGTTAAGTGATGTTGTAAACAATATAGCAACTCCTGAGAAAATTGCAGAGTTTCGCAAAAAGATGAAAAAAGAAGTAAAATCTGAAGTAGTAGATAGTTCAAAATAATAAATATATTTTGTGTTATGTTTATTACCCGTGATAATGGGTAGCCAAGTTGTTGTAAGATACTAGTTAACATGGATTTTTTGCTGGAGTTTATAACTCGAATGTCTTAACCTTGCTGTTTTCAGTAGTGTACAATTGCCCTTTTATAACAAATAAGGAAAAACTTCTCTTTTTTTGCGTTGGCCGCTTTGCTTTTTAACTATTAGATTTAGTAAAATTTCTACCAATTGGGAACTTTTCGCAAGAGGGGCGCTTTATGCAGTCTGTGATTATGGCAGGCGGTTTTGGTACGAGATTGAGACCTATTACTTGCAGCCTTCCAAAGCCTATGGTTCCGATGGCAAACAAGCCTATGCTTTGCCATACCATCAGTCTTCTTAAAAAGTATAATTTTCTAGATGTGACAATGTTGTTGTATTACCAACCTGAAATAATTACTAATTATTTCAACGATGGCAAAAACTTTGGTGTAGATATAAAATACTTACGTCCAGATTTAGATTTAGGTACAGCAGGCAGTGTAAAATATGCAAGGAAAAACATAAACGATACTTTTATAGTTATATCTGGCGATGTTTTAACTGATTTTGATATTTCAGAAGTTGTAGAATTTCATAAAAAGAAAGATGCTATTGCAACAATGATACTTACTAGAGTCAGCAATCCTTTACAATTTGGTGTTGTTATTACAGATAAAAATGGGAAAGTCGAAAGGTTTTTAGAAAAACCGTCGTGGAGTGAGGTGTTTTCAGATACTATAAATACCGGAATATATATTTTAGAACCAGAAATTTTTAAATTTATACCAAATGGCAGTCTTTTTGATTTTTCAAAAGATTTGTATCCATTATTGCTTAAAGAAAACAAAAGACTTTACGGATATATTTCAGAAGGATACTGGCGAGACATAGGTAATCACGATGAGTATAGACTGGCTCATTACGATATTCTTGATGGAAAAGTTAAAATAGATGTAAATGGAAAAAAAATAAATGTTGGCGGAAAAGAAATTATTGTAGGAAATAATGTTTCTGTAGGAAAAAATGTTAAAGTCGATGGGCAAGTAATTTTAGGAGATAATGTTATTGTTGAAAATGATGTAATTATATCGCGTTCAGTGATAGGCGCAAATACAAAAATAAGTTCAGGAGCAGAAGTACTTGGATCTGTTTTATGGAATAATGTAGCGATAGGAATGGAAGCAAGATTAAAAGAAGATGTTATTGGAAATTCTACAACAATTGGATGTAGAGCAGTTATTCAAGTTGGTACTATAATTGCAGACGAAAGTAGGATAGGCGCTGGCGCTATTGTAAGAACAAATTTGAGAATATGGCCTCATAAGACAATAGAAGCTGGTGCAATACTTTCAAACAGTTTAGTGTGGGGTGAAAGATGGAATAAAGCATTGTTTAATGCTTATGGAATTACAGGTCTTGGCAATATTGAAATTACTCCAGAATTCGCAGCAAAAATAGGTTCTGCTTATGGAGCTTACGTTGGAGAAGGCGCGTATATTGTAGTTTCAAGAGATGATAACCGTGCAACAAGGATGATAGAAAGAGGGATAATCTCAGGTCTTTTGTCGGCTGGAGTTAAAGTTGGTGATTTAGGGAGTTTACCGATACCTGTGGTAAGATATGAAACAGGCAATGATGGTGAAGCTGGTGGAATATACATAAGACAATCTCCTTGTGATGTTCGAGCAATAGATATAAAGTTTTTCAATTCAAACGGCGGTGATTTATTAGTAAAACAGGAAAAAGCCATAGAGCAACTTTTTTTCAGAGAAGATTTTAAGCGTGCAAGTGTGGACAAAGTTGGCGAGATTATAGTTCCTGCAAGAGCTATAGAATATTATAAAACAGGTTATTTGAGTGCTATTAAAGCAGATGTTATAAGGAAAGCAAAACAAAAAATTATTATTGACTATGCTTATTCTTCTGCTTCAATAATATTCCCAACAATTTTAGGCGAACTTGATATTGATGTTATTGCATTAAATGCTTTTGTAAATTCTTCAAAGATTACAAAATCATCTGAAGAGTTTTCTAATTCATTGAGACAGCTTTCAGATATTGTTACGACTCTTAAGACGAATGCTGGTTTTTTGATTGATGCAGGTGCTGAAAAATTATTTTTAGTAGATGAAAAAGGTAAAATAATTACAGATGCTTTGGCGATGCTTATAGTGGTTTATCTTGTGATGAAAACCAATAAAGACAAAGAAATTACAATTGCTGTACCTGTTAATGCATCATCGGTTATAGATGAACTTGCTAAAAGATTTAGTGTAAAGATTAAAAGAGTTGCAACAAGTTTAAGAAACATTATAGCTGACGAAAGTGATAACGATGTTGTTTTAGTTTGTGATAGTATGGGCGGTTTTATTTTTTCTGAGTTTCAAAATGCTTTTGATGCAATGTATGCAATAGGTAAAGTAATTGAAATGCTGGTGGAAGAAAATTTGTCGCTTAGTAAAGTAAGTTGTGAAATTCCTCCTTTTGAAGTAATTCATAAAACTGTTCCGTGTTCGTTGGATAAAAAAGGACAAACAATGCGTAAGGCATTGGAAGAAGTTAAAAATAAAAAAACAGAACTTATCGATGGTATAAAAATATATTTAAATAACAGCTGGATTCTTTTAGTTCCCGATCCTGATGAAGCATTATTTCATATTTGGTCTGAAGCTAAAGACAAATCACTAGCAGAAGGACTTCTTGAAATATATATTGAAAAAATAAAAGAATGGCAAGAATAATCAATATCAGAAACCTGTTAATAAGAAAGAAAAAGCAGCTTTCGACAAACGCATGAAAACGATTTTCTATTGTGTCATTAACCATACCTTATAGAAACTACGGGCATAAGCCCGTAGCAGTTGACTCCTGCGAAAGCATGAATCCATAGTTTTTGCCGTCATTGCGAGGAAGAACAAAGTTCTGACGAAGCAATCTGCATTGTTTAAAAGAACAGATTGCCACGCTTACTTCGTAGGTTTGCGATTGACGACGGGTCGTGATAATTCTTTTCTCTTATTTTTTTTCATGCATTTGTTGTGGAAAGCAACTTCGTAAAAAACCTAAAAAAAGGAGGTGTGTAAAAACTTGCTGTCCGAAAGATCTGCGATTTTTAAAATTTCTGCTAAGGAGATGTTATGAAAAAATTGCTCGTTGCTATTTATTTTTTAACGCTATCTGTATCTTTTGTGTCTGCAGCGCCAGAAAGCTGCTGTTCCTTTCCTGTTAATAATGTAGCTGGACGTTTTGCTCTTGGATATAACAATGATATCAAATCATTAGTGGTAAGACACTGGTTTAGCAAAAGTTGGGGAAAAGAACTTTCTAAGTGGGGAGCTGAGCTTTCGTTTGCTCTAAAGGGTGGATCTTTGATACTAAATGACAAGTTTTTTGTTGATCTGTTAGGGGAAATTTTTAAAAAAGATATACCATACATTAAGTTAAGCGCTAAAGGAAATTTTTGGTATACTAAATTAAATTTTTTTAGGGTTATAAAAGAGTTTGAAAAAGCAAAAATTTATTGCAATGTTTTCTTCGGATTAGGTCATTTGTATTTGGATGCCAAATTTGATTCTAAGGGAACATCTGGTTCTGATGAAGCAAGTTGGAATACGGATATAGAAGAATATATATATGGTATAGGGTGTGGTGTTGGAGTAGAGTATTTTGTATTTAAGAATTTATCTTTTGTTGGGGATTTTGGATTTAAATATCATTATTTAGGGAGAGTTGGAAGTGAAGTAAATGGTTCATATTTCGGCATGTATGATAATGGTTGGTGGCCAAATGTAGGTATAAGATTCTATTTCTAGTTTTTTGAGTTAAAAAATACGAGAGGTAGTTTGTTAGTAATAAGCTACCTCTCGAAAGTTATCTTGTTTTAAATGGGAATGTAAATATGATCAAATTTGGAACCTCAGGGTGGAGAGGAATTATTGCAAAAGAGTTTACTTACAGCAATGTTGCTATTGTTACACAGGCAATAGCAAACCTTATCAACGAAGAATTTAAAAAAGCTTCCGTTATTATAGGATACGATACAAGATTTATGTCTGAAGATTTTGCTAAAACATCAGCTGAAATTTTAGCAGGTAATGGTATAAAGGTATTGCTTTGTAAAAGAGATACTCCAACGCCTGTAATAGCTTATGACATTATACATTCTAAACTTGCCGGAGGTATTAATTTTACAGCAAGTCATAATCCTTACAAGTATAATGGTTTAAAATATTCTCCAAAATGGGGAGGACCTGCTCTTCCGGAAACAACACAGAAAATAGAAAAATACTGTGCTTCTATACAAAGTAAAGATATAAAATCTATATCTTTGGATTATGGATTAAAAAACAAACTTATAGAAATGTATAATCCACGTGCAGCATATATAAAAAGAATAAAAGAGCTTGTAAATTTTAAAGCATTAAAAAAATCAAAAATTAAAGTTGCAGCTGACGTTTTACATGGTACAGCCAATGATTATCTTGACGCTTTACTTGACGACGCAGGAATAAGCAATGCAACGATAAATAAAAGTAGAGATACAATGTTTGGCGGGGGCGCTCCAGAACCGTCAGAAAAAAATCTTACTGAACTTGTACATATGGTCAAACAGGAATCTTATAAACTTGGATTTTCTACCGATGGCGATGCAGATAGATTTGGTATTATAGATTCTGACGGCGCTTTTATAACTCCCAATCATGTAATATCTATTTTGTTATATCATTTAAATAAAACAAGAGGCTGGACAGGCATTGCAGTAAAAAGTGTTATGACAACGCATCTTATAGATAAGCTTGCAGCAAAAATAGGTGTTGATATTATGGAGACTCCGGTAGGTTTTAAATATATAGGAGATGTTATGGTAAATAATCCGGATAAATTTATAATTGGAGGGGAAGAATCCGGAGGTCTTACAATAAGAGGGCATGTCCCTGAAAAAGATGGAATTTTAGCATGTCTTTTAATGGCGGAAGCTGTTGCAATGAGCAAAAAATCTATTGCAGAATTATTAAAAGATATTAAGAAACTTACTGGTGAAGTTTTAACATCGAGACTTAATTTCTATTTGCCAAAGGAAACTATGGATGCTTTCGTAGATACCTTAAAAACTAAAACTCCTGATGGCATTTTGGGCATGAAAGTTCAAAAAAATATAACTATTGATGGGCATAAATTTATCTTAGATGATAATACATGGATAGGTTTTAGGTTTTCAGGTACAGAACCGTTAGTAAGAGTATATGCAGAAGCTGATTCTCAGACAAAACTTAATAAACTTTTAAAGGTAGGGAAAGCATTTGTTTATGGAAAAAGAAAAGCAAAGTAAAAAAAGTATAAAAGAAAAATTAGGCATTTTAATTAAAACGTATTTAATAACAGGTTTAGTAGTCATAATTCCGTTATGGTTAACATATTTTATTGTGGCTATTCTTTTTAAATGGGTAAGCGGTTTTGCTTTCCCAATTGTTTATTATTTTATTTCCGATAAATATTGGGTGCATGTTATAGCAAGAATTTCAAGTTTCTTTATTTCGATTATAAGTATAATCATCCTTGGATTTATCACAAATAGAGTTTTTGGGAAAAGCGCTTTGAATTCAATAGAAAAACTTATAGAAAAACTGCCTATTTTAGGAACAGTGCATTCTGCAGCAAAACAATTTGTAAATTTTATATTTGGCAATGACAGTACAAAAAATTTTAAA
Source organism: Endomicrobium sp. (assembly GCA_031289585.1). GTDB lineage: Bacteria > Elusimicrobiota > Endomicrobiia > Endomicrobiales > Endomicrobiaceae > Endomicrobiellum. Next base: position 7,147 of record JAITPF010000019.1, read on the forward strand.
AAAGTTATTTTTGTGCCTTATCCAAATAAAGGAGTTTATAGCGTTGCTTTTTTAACGGGTAACCAAATAATTAAAGGGGAGAAATATCTTTGTGCTTTTATGCCTACAACGCCAAATCCTACTACGGGTTTTTTGCTCTTGTTTAAAGAGGAAGAAATAATTTATACCGAATATACAGTAGAACAGGCATTTCAGTTTATTATTTCAGTCGGAGTGATATGTATGAATAAAAATGATAAGAAGATAGAGCTTAAGGAAGAGATAGAAGAAATAAAGGAAATCAATAATGACTTATAAAGCCCCGCGCGGAACGCATGATGTTTTTGGAAATAATGCTTTAGGTATGAGTTTACTTGAGCAGAAAGCAAGAGGAATTTTTCAAAAACATGGATTTGAAGAACTTAGAACTCCTATATTTGAAGATGCTGCTCTTTTTATGCGTTCAATAGGACAAACAACAGATATTGTGGAAAAAGAAATGTACATTTTTGAGGATAGAAAAGGTAGAAAACTAGCATTACGTCCTGAGGGAACTGCATCTTTGGTGAGAGCTTTTATTGAGCATAGAATGGATGTATTAACGCCTGCTGGCAAATTTTTTTATGTTGGAGAAATGTTTCGTTATGAAAGACCGCAAGCTGGAAGATACAGACAGTTCCATCAGATAGGCGCTGAGTTTTTCGATAATTCATCGCCTGCTGCAGATGCAGAAATTATTGTGCTTGCACAAGATTTGCTTTTTGCTATTGGCATAGATAAGATAAATGTGCATATAAATTCTCTAGGCTGCCAAAATTGCAGACCTCTTTTTAGAGAGGCATTGGTTAAAGATTTTGGTTTTGTAGAAAATTTGTGCGAAGACTGTGTAAGAAGACTGGAGAAAAATCCTTTAAGACTTCTTGACTGTAAAGTGGATTCGTACAAATTTACTGCAGTACCTCAGATGTCAGACTATTTATGTGATGATTGTAAAGATAATTTCAGCTTGGTGCAGTCTTTACTTAAAAGTGCTGGATGTGCTTATACTGTTGATGGAAAACTTGTAAGAGGGCTTGATTATTATACAAGAATTGTTTTTGAAATTCGTTCAGACGCTGTAGGCTCGCAGGATGCTCTTGCTGCAGGCGGAAGATATGATAACCTTGTTGAAGAACTCGGAGGCAAACACACTCCTGCGGTAGGATTTGCTTTAGGTTGTGAAAGAGTTTTGCTTGCTGCTGAGAAAACAGGTTTTTTTAATAGTTTAAAAAAACCTGAGAAAATTTTTGTAGCTATTGCTGATCAAGAACTTTTTAATGAGGCTTTTTCTTTTGCCACAAAGACAGTAAGAAAAGGATTAAAAAGTAATAAAGACATTTCTGTTTTCGGTCCAGTAAACAATAAAAGTTTAACAAATCAACTAAAATTTGCAGATAAAATAAAAGCATCTAAAGCAATAGTTTTTGCTAAAACAGAATTTGAAAACGGCAAAGTATTGGTAAAAGATATGAAAGAGAAAACCCAAATAGAGATTTCAATAAATGAATTATAAAAGAAAAGTAAAACGATGAATAATTCGACATTGATATAAAAGGTTTGTAAAACGAAAGAAAGATTATCATCATTATGTAATACCGCAACGAGGGTTGCAAAGCGCCGTGGCAATCTTTCTTTAACGACGTAGTACAGATTTTGCTTCGTCGGAATTTTGTTCCTACCCTCACGGTCCTCGGCAGTGCGCAATGATAAAAAAACATCAATGCCGTCATTGCGAGGAAGGACAGAGTCCTAACGAAGCAATCTATGCAGTTAGTAAAGAAAAGATTGCCACAACCCTTCGGGCTTTGCAATACATAAATATCATGTCATACCCGTGGAAGCTTAGCTTCAAACGGTATCTAAGTTGTCGTAAGATATTAGTTAACATGGATTTCCCGCGAAAGCGGGAATCCACGTTTTTTTCCATCAACCCATTTGAAAACAACTACATTTAAGCATATAATAAGCTTCTCGTTTGCTATTTAGAATTACTATTATTTTTCTCATCACTGCTATTATTGCTATCATTGATTTCTTTACTTTGGCTATTATTAAGCTCTTATAAAAAATTTTTCCATCACCTCTTTTTATCATGCTTTATTGCTGTCAGCGCACTTTGATTTCAATTGTTACCATACTATAACCTTTCAGCCAGGCTTAACTCATTAAGCTTGGGATTTTTTGTTACTAGGAGATTCTTATGACGACGGGCTTTTCTCCCTATTGTTTCATGAGATATTCCTCTGCAAAGAGAGAGAAAGATGTTAGAAATAATATATAGAATATTTAGAAAGTTTATTGCAGAATTTTTATATTTTGGAAAGATCATAGTTTATGATAAAATATCACTATGCTAAATGTTTCAAATATAAAAATTAATTACAAGGAACTGCTTGCAAGACTGGGATATTTGCAGGCTAAAACAAAACTTGATGATAAAACTTCAGGTTTGATAAAAGAAATTTTAGATTTAGCGCAAAAACTTATTAAACCTAAAGTGGTAATTGCTTTTGAGAATATAATAATAACAGAAAATTTTGTCTCTTTTAAAAATAGCTATAAAATTAAAAGCAATAATGTTGCAGTCCTTTTGAGGAATTGTTTCAAAGCTTATGGAGTAAGTGTAACAATAGGAAGTGCATTGGAAAGCAAAAGAGATGAATTTTTGAAAAAAAAAGAAATTTTTAATGCTTTAATATTAGATGCAGCAGGCTCTGTAGCTGCAGAAGAAGCAATTACTCTAGCAAATGCGCAGATTAAAGGTTACGAAGAAAAAAATGGGAATATATTGACAAAAAGATATTCGCCCGGATACGGCGACTGGGAACTTGAGAGTAATAAAGATTTTTTAGATTGGATTGGTGCAGACTCTATAGGCATTAAATTAAATGGATTTTGTCAAATGAAACCGGAGAAATCAGTTTCGGCTTTAATTGGAGTAAAAAATGGATTACCATTTTCACAGGTATGATGCAGTATTCTTTTTGACTTGTCCATCATCAAACCCACTTGAAAAGGGCTGTCCTGTCTATTGTAATGACAGTAAAACATCAATCTCGCGTCATTTTGCGAGGAAGAACAAAGTTCTGACGAAGCAATCTGTGTTGTTAAAAGAAAAGATTGTCACGCCTACTTCGTAGGCCTTTTTCAACTGAGTTGATGACATCGTCTGGAACTTAAGTTGTCAAATGTAAGTAAAGGACTAATATGGATAGAAAAGAGTTTGTAAATATTTTAAAAGATCGTATTTTGATAATGGATGGTGCAGTTGGAACTGAGCTTCAAAGGAAGAAATATCTTGACGATGTTGTAATTCCTGAAGAATTAAATATTAAATTTCCAGAAAGAATATCAGATGTTTATTCTTCTTATATAAATGTCGGTTCAGATATAATTTTTACAAATACATTTGGCGTAAATCCTATTAGATTAAAACGGCACGGACTGTTGAACAAAGCTGATGAAATAGTAATGTCTGGAATTGATTTGATAAGAGAAATTTCTCCTGATGTAATTATTGCAGGAGATATTTCTTCATTGGGTGAATATACCGAGCCGCTAGGGGCTTTATCTTTTGAGGAGGTTTATAACGCTTTTGCATTTCAAGCATCTCTATTACAAAAACATGGTGCAGATATTATAGTTATTGAAACAATGACTGAAATAAAAGAAATGAAAGCGGCAATCCTTGCTGCAAGAGAAAATTTTCAAGGTGCAGTTATTGCTCAAATGACTTTTTCAAAAGATGGCGTTACAGTTACGGGAACGGATTTAAAAAGTTTTATTGCAATGGTTGAAAGTTTAGGTGTCGATGTGTTAGGATTGAACTGTTCTATAGGGTCTTTGGATTTAGCAGAGCTTGCTAAAGTTTTGTGTATGAATACAAATTTGCCTATATCTTTTAAACCTAATGCTGGAATTCCTGTGTTAATTAACCATGAGACACAATTTCCGGAAACAAAAGAAGAATTTCTTGAAGCTAGTTTAAAAGCGCATTCTTATGGTGTTAATATGTTTGGTGGATGTTGCGGAACAAATCCTGAATTTATAAAAGTTTTATCTGCCGAACTGAAAAATAAAGCTCCAAAAACACGCAATGTAAAAAACAAATATTTTCTCTCAACAAGAACAAAAGCTATAGATATAAATGAAATTAAAAAACCTGTTATAATTGGCGAAAGAATAAACCCTACAAATAGAAAAAAATTTCAAGAAGAATTGCTTAGAGGAAATTTATCATCTGTAAAAGATGAGGCGTGTTCACAGGTCCACTCCGGGGCGAATTCATTAGATGTAAATATGGGAGTTCCTGGTGTAGATGAAATAAAGCTTCTTAAAAATGCTGTAAATCAAATACAAGAAATAGTTTCTGTTCCTTTGTGTATAGATTCAAGTAATCCAAATGCTTTAAAAGAAGCAGTTAAAAATTGTGCAGGTAGACCTATAATTAATTCTGTAAATGGCGAGCGAGCAAAACTCAATGCGATATTACCTATTGCAAAACGCTACGGAGCAGCGCTTATTGCTTTAGCAACAGATGAAAATGGCATACCTAAAACAGCAAAAGAAAGGTTAAAGATAGCTGAAAAAATTTTAAATTTCATTGATAAATATGGATTTGAAAGAAAAAATATTATTTTTGACTATCTTGTTCTTTCTGTAAGTTCTTTACCAGAGCAGATACAAGAAACGTTAAAAGCTATGAAAGAATCAAAAAAAATGTATCCGGAATGTAAACTTGTTTTAGGTGTATCAAACGTTTCTTTCGGACTTCCTTCAAGACAAACAATCAATTCAACTTTTTTAAAGATGGCAGTCGATGCTGGACTTGATTTTGCAATTATTAACCCTCATGAAAATTGGAGTATTGATGACATACTTGCCAGAAACTTACTTGAAAATAAAGATAAAGGCGCGATTAAGTACATAGAAACTTTTGGTTCTTTTAAAAAACAGATACCAAAAACCGAAACAGAAAAACTTTCTTTAGATGAACAACTTTATTTTGCGGTTTTGAATGGAAATAAGGAATCAGTAACTGATATTTTAAATCAAATTATTACTTCCGCCTTCGATCCTTTTAAAACAGTAAATGATAATGTTTTAAAAGCGTTAAATCTTGTCGGTGAAAAATTTGCTTCAAAAGAATACTTTTTACCCCAGATAATTATGTCCGCTCAAGCTGCGCAGGCAGCTTTTGCCATAGTAAAAACTATTTTAAGAAAAGGTGAAGTACAATCTATTGGTAAGGTTATAGTGGCTACAGTTAAAGGAGATATGCACGATATAGGTAAAAACATAGTTGGGGCGGTTCTTGAAAGTTATGGGTTTGATGTTGTAGATATGGGTATAAATGTTGATGCTCAAGCAATAATAGATAAAGCTCGCGAAATTAATCCTATTGCAATAGGACTTTCTGCTTTAATGACAACAACAATGCCTGAGATGGAAACAGTTGTAAAATTAAAGAAAGCATCAAATATTCCAACAAAAATAATTATAGGAGGTGCTGCTGTAACAGAAAAATACGCAAAAGAAATAGAAGCAGATGCTTATGCCAAAGACGCTATAGAAGCAGCCACATACATAAGAACTTTGCAAAAATAAATCATTTTCTATCAAAACTTAACTTAACTTTTTATAAATATCTATCTTTGTTTTTACATTTTTTTAACATTTAATTTTTTTTATACGTTCCTGAACAATATATTCTGAGTTTGATACTACTACTTTTATTTCATCTAAGTCTCTTTCATTTAAAATATTCATATCATAAGTGGTTCTAAAAAGATGTGGAATACCTGAAGACTTAATTATATGTAACGATTGCACAATTAAATTTAAATCTCCTTTAAAAAATAATTTGTATTTTTCAGCGGGTGATTTTATATCCATAGCTATAAAGTCTATAAGTTTTGCGCTTATAAGTTCTTGCAATATTTCAGGATTTGTGCCGTTTGTATCAAGTTTAACGAGAAAATTTGAATCTTTAATTTTTTTTGTAAAATCACACAGATCTTTTTGAAGTGTTGGTTCGCCGCCTGTTATAACCACTCCTTTTAAAAGATGTTGTCTCTTTTTTAAAAAGGCTAGAATTTCTTTTTCTTTAAAAGTAGTTTCAAATAAATCTGGATAAACTAGTTGAGGGTTATGACAGTAAGCGCAACGCATATTACAACCCTGTGTGAAAATGACGGCAGCAGGAATTGCTGGATAATCTATAAGTGATATTTTTTGAATCCCACCAATTAACATTTTATTTCTTTTTTGCATAGAGGAATCATCATACACATTGCTTCACCGTCTTTAGCAGTTTGCAATAACAAACAACGAATTATTATGTTGCTCAAACCCGCAATGATAGCATAACAAAATATTTATTTACAAGGACAATAATTTTTACGTATTTTGAATTCTTCTTTTTTGCTTTCATTCCACAAGGCGACAGGTCTTAAATATCCTACTACTCTTGAATAGACTTCACATTTTGTACTTTCAATGTTTTTCTTAAGTTCTTTTAATTCTAAAATCTTTGTTTTAATTTCATTTACGGTCATTTTAGCACTCCTTTCATATTAAATTTAATAATAACCAAATTTAGCCTTTCATTCCTGTGGAAACAGATATCCATTTTTTACACTTTAATCTTGAACTTGATAGAAAAAGCGATATCAATTTATATATAGCATATTTTCAAGTACTTTTATTTGTTTATCTATATCGTCAATTTTTTCTTGTTTACATTTTGGACATTCATTATGTTCGCCTTCAATATAACCGCATTGTGGACATACGCTGAAAGTAGGTGTTATTGAAAAATACGGCAAACTATAATTTTCACATACGGTTTTTATAAAACTTTTTAGAGCTTCCGTATCTTTAACACGTTCTCCCATAAACATATGCAAAACTGTGCCACCAGTGTACTTTGTCTGTAACGAGTCCTGTAAATCAAGATTTTCAAAAATATCATCAGTATAATTTACTGGTAACTGGCTTGAATTTGTATAGAAGGGCGTGTCAGCTTTTTTGCTTGCTGTAATTATGTTCGGATATTTCTTAATATCAAGTTTTGCAAGTCTGTACGAAGTTCCTTCTGCAGGTGTGGCTTCAAGATTGTAATTGTTTCCTGTTTCTTTTTGATATTGAATAAGAGTTTCTCTCATAAAATCTAATACTTTTTCGCCAAAAGCTTTTCCTTTTTCACTTCCAATTCCTTCGCCAAATAAGTTCATACATGCTTCATTCAATCCTATAATTCCTATTGTTGAAAAGTGATTTTTCCAGTATTCATTAAAGCGTTCTTTAACACTTCTTAAATAGAAGCTCATATAAGGATATAAATTGCTTGAAGTAAATCTTTCTAATATACTTCTTTTAATTTCTAAACTTTGTTTAGCAATATCCATATTTGTTTTAAGTCTATCAATAAAATCAGTTTCATTTTTTGCTAGATAACCTATTCTAGGCAAATTAATTGTAACAACTCCTATAGAACCTGTAAGAGGGGACGCTCCAAAAAGTCCACCACCGCGTTTTTGAAGTTCGCGATTGTCTATACGTAACCTACAACACATACTTCTTGTATCTTCGGGTTTCATATCGGAATTGATAAAATTTGCAAAATAAGGTATCCCATATTTTGCTGTTATGTCCCATAGAGCGCTTATATTTTTGTTGTGCCAATCAAAATCTTTTGTTATGTTATACGTAGGTATAGGAAACGTAAAAACTCTTCCTTTTGCATCACCTTCAAGCATAAGTTCTAAAAATGCTTGATTTAATGTGTCCATTTCTTTTTGAAAAAAACCGTATTTTTTATCCTGATGTTTTCCACCAATTATAACAGGTTCGTCTTTATAGTGTGGAGCAACAGTCAAATCCATAGTTAAATTTGTAAAGGGAGTTTGGAAACCGACCCTAGTAGGAACATTTATATTAAATAAAAATTCCTGTAAAGACTGTTTTACTTCTTCGTAGTTTAGTTTGTCATAATAAATAAAAGGAGCAAGTAGAGTGTCAAAGTTTGAAAAAGCTTGAGCTCCAGCGCTTTCACCTTGAAGAGTATAAAAAAAGTTTACAATTTGTCCAAGCGCTGTTCTGAAATGTTTTGCCGGTTTTGCTTCTACTTTTCCGGATGCGCCTTTAAATCCATTAATCAACAAATCTTGCAAATCCCAGCCTACACAGTAAGCACCTAATAATCCTAAATCGTGTAAATGTAAATCTCCCTCACTGTGTGACTTTCTTATATTTTCAGGGTAAATTTTATTTAGCCAATAAATTTTGCTAATTTCTGAGGATATATAATTATTAAGACCTTGCAAAGAATAAGACATATTGCTGTTTTCATTTACCTGCCAATCTATTTTTTTGAGGTATTGGTCAACTAAATCGACGTTAAAAGCAGATGTTATTTTCCTTATTTTATTGTGTTGATCCCGATAAAGAATATATGCTTTTGCTGTTTTTTTATAAACGGAAGAAAGCAAAACTTCTTCAACTATGTCCTGAATCTCTTCTACAGTAGGTTTTTTATCTTCAATTGTATCACGTAATAGAGATAAAGCTTTAATAGTCAGTTTATCTGCTATATCTTGACCAAACTCACACGTAGCTTTACCAGCTTTTGCTATAGCTGCTGCAATTTTTTGTGGATTGAATGTTTCTCTGATACCATTTCTTTTTACAATGGAACTGAAAAACTCTTTATTTTCCATTTTTTCTCCTATCATTGAAAACTAGAATAAGGATTTATGAGAACAAAGATGCGTTTTATTTTTGTAAATACTGAAAGTTAAATTCAAATTCGTGAACCAAAAAATTTCTAAAACACTACGTATAGTAGTAACAGATTTCATTTACTACAACATATATACTACATTACTAAAAATAAAATGTCAATAAATTATAATATCTCACAACAAATTGGACTTTTAGGATTTAAAAAAAGATAAATTGGAAAAACAGTTATTTGTTAGATGTTCAAAAAGTTAAGAATGCTAACTTAAAAGGAATTTATTTTTAAAGATTTTTTAAAATCTACCATTTACAAAAGTTGTTTTTTGGAAAAGTTAACGCTATGTTTAGAAAGCATCTTAAATAACATAAATATTATACAGGATATTTTGAGGCAGTATTGGGTTTTGTAGGCAATTTAATATTGATGTATGTGCACTGAAATAATAAGCAGTACCACTTGTTGAAGTAGTGTTAGCATAAAATTGACAATTAGCGATAGAACTGTAAATTTGCTAAAAAAATGAAGTTTCTCAACTTTGTGGTGCAATTTTTAGCATTTTTGAAATGGGAATATATGCTTTTTGTCTTATATTTTCAGGAACTGAAATTACATTTTTCATATTTATAAGTACATCTAAAACCTTTGCAAGCGTAATTTTTTTCATATTAGGACATATTGTAAGATGTGATATGGGATAAAATTTTTTGGATGGATTATCTTTTTTAAGTTTATATAAAATTCCCATCTCTGTTCCTATAATAAATTCTTTTGCGGCACTTTTTGCAACATGTCTACACATGATGCCGGTTGACATAACGTAATCTGCCAAAGATATAACCTCAGAGCGGCATTCAGGATGCACTAAAATTTCTGCACTGGGATGTTCTTTTTTGGCTTTTAATATATATTCTGGAATAATAAAGTTGTTGTGTGTAGGACAAAACCCATTCCAAATGTTCATTTTTATGTTTGAGGTTTTTTGAACATATTCACCTAAATTTCTATCTGGAACAAAAATTATATCACTATTGTTGGCAATACTTTTTACAACATTTACCGCATTTGAAGATGTACAGCATATATCGCTTTCGGCTTTTACCATAGCAGAAGTGTTTACATAAGCAATAACTACAGGGTTTTTATATTGTGATTTAAATTCTTTTAGTTTTTCGGCAGTTATCATATCTGCCATAGGACAGCCTGCATTTACATCGGGAATTAAAACTTTTTTCTTTGGACTTAATATTGATGCGGTTTCTGCCATAAAATGCACGCCGCAGAAAACAATTACGTCGGCATTAGTTTGTGCAGCCTTTCTGCTTAAATCTAAAGAATCACCTACAAAATCAGCTACGTCGTGAATTTCTGGTAATTGGTATATATGTGCTAAAATTACAGCATTTCTTTCTTTTTTTAACTTGTTTAAATTTTTTATTGTTTCTTCCATTATTTTATTTCTTCGAGTTTTTTCATTTTGCTTATAGATATATCGTTTAATGTAGCTATTTTATCAAACAAATTTGTTATAAATGTTCCAGGGTCCTTCAGAGGTCCTTCAGAAATTTTATCGGCATTTTCTGCGGCAATTTCAGAAGCATTGCCTTTTAGTACAGCAGTTTTATAAGGTTCCTATATTTATCACAACAGCATTTGCAATAATTGCCATATCTGCAGCCTCTTCAGATGCGTGCGCCATTACGGGGGATCCACCAAAAACTTTAACAATATTTGCGCACTCTTAAATTGTAACCCAGTTTGTGATGTGATGTACTAAAGGTGAAACTTTTCTTACTCTTTCTAGAATTTCATAAATCTTGCCCATACTCATAGCGCCTTTATCTTGAAATGAATTACACGAGCTTATTATATCTTTTATTTAAGTTTTTTTCTATAAAATAATAAAGTTTATTTCATTGACAGAACAGCTTAAAAATTGGTATAAATTTTTGTTATGAAAAGAAAAATTTCAGCAGTTTACCCAGGAAGCTTTGATCCACCTACTAATGGGCATTTGGACATTATAACTAGAGCTTCCCATTTGTTTCCAAAGATAATAGTTTCAGTGACAGAAAATGTAAATAAAAAGCATATCTTTTCTTTACAGGAAAGAATTGATTTGTTGCAAAAAACTACAAAAAATTTAAAAAGTGTAGAAGTAGTATCTTTTTCAGGACTTTTGGCAAATTATCTTGAAAAGATTAATTCTTTTGTTTTGATAAGAGGGTTGAGAGCTCTTTCTGATTTTGAGTATGAATTTCAAATGGCATTGATGAATAGAAAACTAAACAAAAAAATTGAAACAATATTTTTAATGACTGATCAGTCTTATACATTTCTTTCTTCAAGTATGGTAAAAGAGATTGCAATGCTTGGAGGTAATACCTCTGATTTTGTACCTAAACACGTAGAAAAAGAATTAAAAAAACGAGTTGTAAGTTTATCAAAAGGTGGTTATGCAAAATAATAATGGTTTTAGCAAATATAGAAATATTAATAGCTATTGTAGTAGTTAGGAATACTTACTTTTATTGCTGTGCCAAAATTTTTAGATGTTTAAAAAAAATCTGAAGAAACAACTACAAAAAAGTGATTTGTTTCTTTAAGGAGTGCGATAGCTTTGCATTATGGAAACAATGGAGGACATTATCCTGACGTTGACATAGCAAAAGAACTTGTTGAAAAGGGTTATATGCGGAAAATACCGTATGTTGTTTATATATCGCATCACAAAAAGCCAAATTCAATATTAACTTATGACCTTGCAAATAATACCGATGTCGGTGGATGGGCATATAAAGCTGATGAGACATCAGATTCAACAGGCGGAGTAAAAGGACAAATTTGGATAAATTGTTTACATAATGACTGGAACAAGTTATAACAATGACATCTTTTATTTTGGGAATATTTTTGGCTTTTTATATAGGATTTATAGTTGGAAATATTATATATAAAACATATCTTATTAAGTTGCTTATAGCATTTTCTTTTGCATTAATCTTTTACAAATTTTCATTTTCATTTCAATTTATTATATTTGCTTTTTTTACATTTTCTCTGATTTCCGTTTCGGTAACAGATTACTTTCATAGAATAATTCCTGTGATATTTCCAATACTTTTAATTATTATAGGTATTTTGTCAAGCTTTATAAATTTAACTTTAGGTGCGACATGTTTATCAAGATTTATAAATTCTATTTTAGGCATTTTTGCAGGAGGTGGTGTTTTACTTGCCATTGGAATTTTAGGTCAGTTTATTTATAAAAAAGAAGTTATGGGTGGCGGAGATATTAAACTTATGGCAGGTGTTGGTGCATTTATAGGATGGGAAAAAGTATTATTTGCAATTTTTATTGCAGCAGTTTTGGGAAGTATAACAGGTTTGATACTTTTAGTTTTGAAAAAAGTTGAAAGGAAAGGATATATATCATTTGGTCCGTTTTTGTCAGTAGCATCTTTTATAATAATATTTATTCCAAATCCATCATCATTTTTTAATATATTTTTTGTATGGGAAACTCATTTGTTGAAAAGAATTTTAGGAGTATAAAGTGTCTTCTTCTAAAAAATTTAATTTTTTAGTTCTTATTTTTTCTATAGTATTTATATTCTCAGTTTTTTCACGTTTTTCCGGATCTCTAGGTGTTTATTTGGCAGTATTTCTTGTTTTGTGCATAGCTTTTACTTTTTTCTTCAATAATTTTGAATTTAGTTTAAATATATATTTTCTCCCAGTACTTTTATTTATTACAACTGCTATAGTGTCGTATTTTTTTGCCGATTATAAATGTAATGTTAGAAACGAAATATTTTTGCTTTCTTCCTGTGCGATGCTTTATTTATTGAAAGGATTTTTGAATAACTATGAAAAAAGAAATGTTCTTATTATACCTGTTTTGATAGGACTATGGCTTACAATTTACTTGTTTGCAGTGAATTTTGCTTTTTCAAAGTTTTTTGAACCAGGAATGCTTACAGAATATATGCGTTCCACATCATGTTTTTTGCTTCTTGCACTTTCTTTGTCTTTCGTTTTTTGGTGGAGCGAAAAGAAAATTTATTTTTATATATCTTTTCTAATTTTTTTAGCGATAATAATGACTAAATCCTTTCTTGCTATAAGTGCTGCAGGACTTGTATTTGCTGTTTATCTATTTTTTATAAGAGAAAAGATAAAAATAAAGACAACTCTTACAGTTGTGCCGTTTATTTTAATATCGTTTGTATCATTTTATTTTCTTTTTAAATCGTCTTTCTTTTATGACAAAATATTAGTATGGAAAACAGCATTGTTTATAATAAAAGACAATTTTCTTTTTGGTGTTGGATTTAACAACTATAAGACAGTTTCTCTTGCTTACAGTACAATTGAAGATACTAATATTCTTTATCCAGATAACATATTTTTACAAGTTTTATCAGAAAGTGGAATTTTCGGATTTATATTTTTTATAGCAATGCTTACAATATTTTTTTATTTTATATTGAAAAAATTAAAAACTTATGATAAGACTTTATATCTTCCTGTCTTAATTTCAGTTATATCTTTTTTGTTTTATAACTTTTTCAGTTCATCTGCGTTTGTATCGACAAATATGTTGTTGTTCTTCTTTCTACTTGCTTTTCCTCTTGATTTTTATAATGTTAAACAGAGGAAGAAAAAAATTAATTCTTATGTAATTATCGTACTATTTTTGCCGTTTGTTATAGCAGTAGGTAAACCTTTGTATGCGGTTTTGGAATATGAAAAAGGTCTTTCATTTTTTGCAACGCAAAAATATTCAGTCGCAAAAGATTATTTTATAAATGCTATAAATAACGATAGTATAAATCCAGAATATACAAGTAGGTTGGCAGATGTTTATTTTGCGATTTATCAGAAGACTGAAAAAAAAGTTTTCCTTGACTTTGCAATAGAATTATCAAATTATTCTTCAAGTCTCAACAAGTATAACGGGAAGTATTATTATCAGCTTGCGTGGCTGTACCATTTTAAAAATGATAAACAGCAAGCGGCAGCAAATATAACTAAAGCTGTAGAAATGGATTCATTTAATTCTTTGTATCTAGAGCATATAACTTTATTATCATAATATTAGGAATAAATATGTTTAAAAAACACTTTGTAAAAATATTTTTAGGAGTACTTTTTAGTACGATTCTTATATATTTAACTTTGCGGCAGATAGATTTTAGAAATTCATTAGACTTTATAAAGAATACAAATTATTTTATTTTACTAGCAGGAATTTTAATTTATGCATTTACTTATATTTTAAGAAGTATAAGGTATTATTTTATTATTCTTCCTGTAAAGAAAACGCGTATAATGGAAAATTTCCCTTATACAATGCTTGGTTTTTTTGCAAACAATATAATTCCTTTAAGACTGGGGGAATTAATAAGAGCAAAAATAACAGGTGAACGTCTTTGCATATCGCGCAGCAGTGTGTTAGCTACAATTGTAATTGAAAGATTATTCGATATAGTTATGTTTATCTTATTCTTTTTTACAATAATGATTTATATGTCTTTCCCTGAATTTATAAAAAAATCTTTTTCTTTTTTAGTTATAATTTTTATAATTTGTCTCGTTGTGCTTTATATGATGTTGATAAATGAAAATAAAGCTTTAAATTTTTTATCAAAAATACATATACCTGCCATAATGAAATCACTTATAACAGAATTCTTTAATAAATTTACAAGTGGACTTGTAATACTTAGAACCCCATCTGTTTTAATTAAAAGTTTTATAACGTCTATTGTAATTTGGGTATTAGAAGCATTATGTCTTCTTCTTGTTGCTGCTTCATGTGGCGTAGATATTTCTCTTTTGGGAGCAGTTTTTACCGTAATTATAATAGGAATAGGAGCAATTATTCCTACTGCTCCAGGATATCTTGGTGCATTTGAATTTATGGGTGTTACAGCTTTGTCAATATTGTCAATAGATAAAAATGCGGCATTTGTGTGCATAGCGCTTTATCACTTTATCCAACTCATAGTAATATTTGCATTAGGATTTGCGTGTGTAATAAAAGCCAAACTGTCATTTTCTGATTTATTCAAATTTACAAGGGGCAAGGGAAACCAATGAGCGGACAGATACTTTATATTATTGCATTTTTTATGGCGCTTCTGATTTCTGTTGTTGCAACGCTTACATGTAGGGTTGTGGCTATAAAGTTAAATATTTTTGATACACCAACATCAGATATAAAAACACATAAAATAAGCACGCCTTATCTTGGTGGCGTTGCTGTAGCAGCAGGTTGGATAATATCTTTGCTTTTTATAAGAGGTGTAACAAATTTTCCTACAATGACTTTAAGAAATTTAAGAGCGGTAATCTGCGGTGCTTTAATGCTTTTAGGACTTGGTCTTATCGACGATATAAAATTTAAGGGTCTTGGTTTCAAATTGAAACTTGTAATTCAGTTTTTAGCAGCGTATATAGTAGTATTTTTATTTGATATAAGAATTAATTTTATTCCATTGTACTGGATATCTTGTTTTATAAGTATTATTTGGATAATAGGCATTACAAATGCTTTTAATATTATCGATATTATGGATGGGCTTTCAAGTGGTATAGCGCTGATAGCATCGCTTGCATTTTTGTTTATTTCTCTACCGACTAAAATGATTTATGTTAATTTTTGTGCTGTTGCTTTAGCTGGTGCAATATTAGGTTTTTTGCCTTTTAATTTGTCAAAATCAAAAAAAATATTTATGGGTGATGCAGGAAGTCTGTTTATAGGTTTTGTTATGGCGAGTCTTTCTGTTGGAACGTCTTATACTTTTGTAAGTGAAATAGGTTTATTTGTGCCACTTCTTATACTTGCAATACCCATCTATGAAACAGTTTTGGTAAGCTTCTTTAGAATAAAAAAAAGTAAACTGCCATTTTTAGGAAGCAAAGATCATTATGCACTACGTCTTGAAAAAATGGGTTTCTCAAGAAAAAAAATTCTTTTAGCTACTTATACAGCATGTATAATTTTTTCGCTATGTGCCTATTTGTTTACAAAATTAAGTATAGTATATGCAATGTTACTTTTTATTTCAGTTATTATATGTATGTGGGTGATAAGTATTAAGCTCGCTTCGGTAAGGATGGACTAATGAGCAAAGTAATTGTAATCGGTGCGGGAATAAGCGGTTTAATAGCTGCTTATTTTTTAAAGAAACCTTATGAGGTTTTAGAAGCTAAATCTTATGCGGGTGGGCTTTGTGTTTCGTATTATGAGAATGGTTTTGTGTTCGATTGTTCAGGACATTTTATTCACATTAAAGATGAAAAAATCAAGAAATTTATAAATAAACTTACCGGTGGAATTGATAAAATTAATAGAAATGCATCAATCTGTATAAAAAACAAATTTGTACCTTACCCATTTCAGACAAATCTTTACCATCTTAACGAAAAAATGAAAAAAGAATGCATAGATGGCATTCTTAAAAGAAAAAACATTGAAATCTCAACTAAAATGCCTTTTCTTGAGTGGTCAAAAGCTATGTTTGGCACAGGCATCACAAAATATTTTATGAAGCCTTATAATCAAAAACTTTGGAGTTATGATTTAAATAAAATGACTGCTGAATGGTCAGAATCGTTTATTCCAAAATTAAATACAGAAAATATAATTAAATCAGCGTATTCAAAAAGTAAGGGAAGATATGGTTATAACAGTACATTTTATTATCCTAAAAATAGAGGTTGTGGCGCGTTAATTGATGGTCTTACAAAAAAAATAAAAATTAATGCAAACACCAAAACTAAAAAAATTGACATAAAAAATAAAACGATTTTTTCTTTCGACGGTAAATTGTATAAGTATAATAAAATTATTTCAACTCAAGCCTTGCCGGAATTAATAAAACAGATAACAAATGTTCCTTTAAATGTAAAGACTGCTGCAGAAAAACTTTTAGCAAGTTCGGTAAGATGTATAAATATAGGTATAAAATCAGAAAAAGGAATTCCACAACTTTTAAAAGATAGACATTGGGTATATGTTCCTGAAATGAAGTTTCCTTTTTATAGAATAGGCATATATTCAAATATAAATAAAAATAATGCTCCAGGAAATTCTTATAGTTTTTATGTTGAATATTCATCGTTTAATGGTAGGTATAAAAATACAGAAAATGTAATGATGGATTTTAAAAAAATTGGCTTTATAAGAAATACTGATGAAATAGTTGCTGTAAATATTATTGATATGCCTTATGCTTATGTGATTTTTGATAAAAACAGACAAAAATCTATTGAAATAATAAATACTTTTTTAAATAAAAATGGAATCTTTTCAATAGGTAGATATGGTGCGTGGGAGTATTCTTTTATTGAAAAAAATATAAAAGATGCTAAAGCAATAGCTGAACTGATAAATGAACAATTTTGAACATTATAATTCTCATACAACAGCAAAATTCTGTGAATCGGTAAAGACCGGGCGAAACAATTGTTTTTTGTCGTCATTGTGAGGCTGACGAAGGCAGCGAGGGTAAGGACAAAGCCCCAACGAAGCAATCTGCGTTGTTAAAAGAAAGATTGTCATGGCCCTTTTAGGACGGACAAAACTAAAAGAATAGATTGCCATATTGCTTTGTAATTCAATCTCAAAGAGCTGTGGCAAGGAAATAAAACACATTATGAAAGAAAAAATATCGAAAATATTCAACAGATATAAAACAGAAAGCATTCTTTTTACAGGTGCAAAAGAAACTTTTTATCTTACCGGTGCGGGAATTGATGGATTTTGGCTTTTGATTTTAAAAAACAAAATATACGCAATATGCTCAAAAATGATTGAAAACCAGTTAAAAGAGTACTTTAATAAACAAAATATACATATACATACGGGACTACCTTTGTATAAATCCATTGGAGAAATTTTAAAACAAAACAAAATAGATACTTTGCTAATTGATCCAAAATATATGAATGCCGCAAGTTTTATTTTAATAAACGAAAATTTAAACAAAGAGAAAATTAGCCTCATAAAAAAAGTAGGTATTTTGGATGATATACGACTTATAAAAAGCACAGTTGAGATTGAGAATATTAAAACAGCCTGCCATATTGTATCTGAAGTATGCAACAAAGTTAAAAGTGAATTGAAAACTGGTTTAAGTGAACTTGATATTCATTACAGAGTGCTTGAATTATTTGCTAAAAAACGAGTAACAGAAAGTTTTTCTCCTATAATTGCATCCGGAGCAAATTCTGCCAATCCTCACCATATAAGCTCAAACCGCAAAATATCCGAAAATGATATAATAATGATGGATATAGGATGTAGATATAACGGTTATTGTTCTGATTTGACACGTACATACTTTTTAGGTAAAATTAATAACGAGCAGAAAAAGATTTGGGATCTTGTTAAAAACTCTCAAAATGCTGTCTTGAAAGAAATAAAAGCTGGGCTGCCAGTGTTGTGGGCTGATAAAACATCAAGAAACATTATAGCAGCAGCTGGATATAAAGATAAGTTTATTCATACTACAGGTCACGGAGTAGGTATAGAAATTCATGAAATGCCTTCGTTAGCATCAAATGCCGAAGGTGTTTTTTTAACGCATATGATAGTTACAATAGAACCGGGTATATATATTGAACGTGAATTTGGCGTAAGAATTGAAGATACAATATTAATAACAGAAAATGGTTGTGAAGTTTTAACTTCAGCAACATATTAATTTAGGAGAAAAGATGATTTCTACATCGGATTTTAAAAATGGATTGAATATTTTAGTTGACGGAGAACCTTATCAGATTACATGGTTCCAAAATCATAAACCAGGTAAAGGTGGCGCTGTAATGCGTGTAAAGCTTAGGCATCTCAAAAAAGGTGGTACTATTGAGCGTACTTTTAAATCAGGTGAAAAATTTGAAGCATTGAGTGTTACTAGGCAGAAAAAACAATTTTTATATAAAGAAGGCACTAACTTCAATTTCATGGATATGAATACTTATGAACAGATAACTGTTTTGCCAGAATTTTTAGGTGAGATGGCAAAGTTTCTTAAAGAAAATCTTGAAGTTGAAGCGATATATTTAGAAAATGAACTTATAGGTATAGATCTTCCTATAATTATAGAAATGACAATAGCAGAAGCAGAACCAGGAATTAAAGGCGATTCTGTTTCTAATATGACAAAAATGGCCAAACTTGAAACTGGTGCAGATATACGCGTACCTCTTTTTATTAAAGATGGTGATAGAATAAAAGTTGATACAAGAACTGGTGAATATGTAGAAAGAGTATAAAGTAATGAAGAAAGTTCTCTAAATAGGAATCAACGAGGTCAAAATGAACCTGCAGGAAATTAAAGAATTTTTAAAATCAATAAAAAATACGGATATTGAAGAAATGCAATATCAAAGTGTAGAAGATTCTTTATATTTTAAGAAAACTGACATAGAAGCTATAACATCTGTTACAAAAGAAATTGCTATAGATAAAGTTAAAAAAGAAGAAAAAGAAAAATTCTCCCTTGTTGCCATTAAATCGACAATGGTTGGTACATTTGCTAATGCTCAAAGCAATGATAAACCTCCATTCGTCAAAGAAGAGGACGATATAATTGTTGGACAAAAAATCGGACAAGTTGAAGCAATGAAAATTATCAAAGATGTAAATTCTAATATCAAAGGAAAAATATCAAAAATCTTAGTGTCAAATGGACAATCTGTCGAATATGGACAGGAATTATTTTTGGTAGATACAAGTATTAAGTAATAAGGATAAGGCAAAAGTAGCTATAATTGGAGATAAGATGTTTAAAAAAGTTTTGATTGCAAACAGAGGCGAAATAGCATGCAGAGTTATAAGAGCTTGCAGAGAACTCGGAATTAAAACTGTTGCCATTCATTCAGAAGTTGACAGAGAAAGTATGCACGTAAAACTTGCAGATCAGACAGTATGTGTGGGACAAGCAAGTGCTTCTGAAAGTTATTTAAATATACCAAGTATTATAGCGGCGGCAGAAATTAAAGGGGCAGATGCAATTCATCCAGGATACGGTTTTTTAGCTGAAAATGCTTACTTTGCAGAAGTCTGTGAAGCCTGCGGACTAAAATTCATTGGACCTTCAAAAGAATCAATAGAACAAATGGGCGATAAAATTACAGCTATAGAACTTATGAAAAAGTCAGGTATTCCTGTAGTTCCAGGGTCAGACGGTCCTGTCAATGCAGATGATCCTAAAATCTTTGCTATAGCAAAAAAAATAGGATATCCAGTTATTATTAAAGCAACTGCTGGTGGCGGCGGAAAGGGTATGAGAATAGTTGTTTCTGAAGAAACTCTCCAGAATGCTATTATAACAGCACAAACAGAAGCCAAAGCTGCTTTCGGGAATTCTGATGTATATATGGAAAAATATATCGAAGAGCCTCATCATATAGAATTTCAGGTATTAGGTGACAAATACGGAAAAATTGTTTATCTTCCGGAAAGAGATTGTTCCATACAGAGAAGACATCAAAAACTTGTCGAAGAAAGTCCTTCTCCATTAATAAATGTGGCACTTAGAAAAAAAATAGGTAAAGCGGCAAGAAATGCAGCAGTAGCTGTAAAATATGTTACTGTAGGTACAATAGAATTTCTTGTAGATAAAAAAGGTCATTTTTATTTTATGGAAATGAATACAAGAATTCAGGTAGAACATCCTGTTACAGAAATGGTTACCGGTATAGATTTAGTAAAAGAACAAATAAAACTTGCTGCAGGAGAGAAACTTTCTATTACTTCTGAAAAAGTTAAAATTTTAGGTCATGTTATAGAGTGCAGAATAAATGCCGAAGATCCAGATAGAGATTTTACTCCATCTCCTGGTAAAATTAATAAGTTGTTTTTACCAGGGGGACCAGGAATAAGACTTGATACGCACGTTTATTGCGGATATACAATCCCGCCATTTTATGATAGTTTAATAGCAAAAGTTCTTGCTTTTGGCAAAGATAGAGATGAAGCTATTACAAAAATGCAAAGAGCTTTAAGAGAAGTTGAAATAGAAGGTATTAAAAACACTTCGTCTCTTCTCAGTAAAATTATGGTAAATGAAAATTTTCAAAAAGGCAGTGTAAGTACAGATTTTCTTTCTAAATATATTTTTGGAAGATAATTAATCTTACAACAGACAATAACGACAGGTTGCATGTTATTCTCGCAAATCATATTTAATACTAAGCTTGTCATAACCATACCTTATGGAAATTACGGACGTAAGCCCATAGCAGTTAACTTAGATTATCAGTTTAAACTTGGTTTATAGTCTCTTGTTAGATTTATTAGAAAATAAGCATCAGGGGAAATTAATGGAAACTAAAGATCTTATTAAAAATTTAATAGGTGAAAGTATTAAAGTAAAAAAGAAAATGCTTGAACCGGAACAAATTGAATATATTTATAATGTTGCAAACAAAATTGTTGAAGTGTATAAAAATAAGAAAAAAACAATTATTTGTGGAAATGGTGGTTCTGCTTCAGATGCTTTACATTTTGCTGCTGAAATAGTTGTTAGGTTTGAAAAAAACAGAGATGCTCTTCCTTCCATTGCTTTATCCGAAAATGTATCAATAATAACTGCTATTGGAAATGATTTTGGTTATGATTGTGTTTTTAGCCGCCAACTAGAGGCTTTCGTACAAAAAGGTGACATTTTCATAGCAATATCTACAAGTGGAAACTCTCCCAATATTATAAAAGCTTTAAAATCAGCAAAAAAATTAGGAATATTTACAATAGGTATGACAAGCTCTAATGGTGGAGAGATGAAAGATATGTGTGATCTATGCTACTGTGCTCCGTCAAAAGTTACTGCAAGAACGCAAGAATGTCATATACTTTTGATACATATCATTGCAAAACTTATCGAAGAAAAAATTTTTAATTAGAATCTATTCAAACTAATAAGACAAAAGTGCTGCTAGGATTTTTGAGGAAATTTTGGTTGTTTTGTTATAGCAATATTAAATATGTTGACAGAACAAAACTGACAAAATTTATCAAGCAATTGTCACAGCTTGAAAGAATAAGGCAAAAGCAGTTTGCATAGTTAAGTTTCGTCGTCATAACCACCCCACCCTTATGGAAAGTGTGGGCGTAAGCCCGTAGCAGTTGACTATAAGAAAAGGACAATACACAACAAAGCAAACTGCAAAAATTTGACAAATAAATGTAAAATTGCTATAATACTTAAGTAATTAATTTATAGTCGCGGGGTGGAGTAGTCCGGTAGCTCGTCAGGCTCATAACCTGAAGGTCGCAGGTTCAAATCCTGCCCCCGCAATTTAAATTTACTCGACCTTATTAAAATAGGGTCGTATTTTTTTTACTAAAAAACTTAGAGTCCGTCCATATTATTAACATGACGAAAATACTGTTTGGATTTTTAAGAAATTTTTGGATGTTTTGTGGATGGCAATACCTGAATATATTGACAGAACAAAACTGACAAAATTTACCAAAAAGCAGCCACATCCCCTGAAGGGTTATGACAAAAATAGCCAATTGCTGCTTAAGTTATGTCAATAATCTCGCTATTGCTAAACTTTCGTGCTTTGTATTATGTTTTACGCTTTTGTCCTATTATTTTGTATAATTCAATTTATGATAACAGATGACTTAGAAAACATTAATTTTTATTCAAATATTAACAATGCCATTAAAGAAGCATTAGAATTTATAAAAGTAAATATTTCTTGTTCGTCAAAAGAACAACGATATGAAATAAATAATAATATGTATTCTGTTGTTGAAACCTCAAAGCCAAAAAAATCGTCAAATCAAAAACTTGAGATACATAGAAAATATATTGATGTTCAATATATTATAGATGGATATGATGTAATAGGCTGGAAAAGTTTATCAAATTGTAAAAAAATTTATAAAAATTACGACAAATCAAAAGATATAGCCTTTTTTAATGACTACCCAGATTTTAATATTATCTTAAAGCAGGGAAGTTTCAGTGTATTTTTCCAGCAAGATGCCCACGCTCCATTATGTGGCAAACTCCCAGTAAAAAAATGTATAGTTAAAGTTATACAGGCGGTAAAATGATTATAGGTCTAACGGGATCTTATTGTTCAGGTAAAGATACAGTTGCAGATTATATTGTTAAAAAACATAACTATAAACATTATTCATTGTCAGATGTTATAAGGGAAATAATGAAAGAAAAAGACATTGAGCCTACAAGAGAAAATCTGATAGCATTCGGAACTAAATTAAGAGAAGAAAATGGAAACGGTATTCTTGCAAAAAAAGTTTTAGAAAAAATTGGTTTAAATGGCAAATGTTGTATAACTTCAATAAGACATTCCGATGAAGTTAAAGAACTCAACAAAAGAAAAGATTTTATTCTAATAAATATTGATGCTCCTCAAAGTGTGCGTTTTGAAAGAATGCAAAAGAGAAAAAGAACTGGAGATCCTCAGATTTTGAAAAAATTTATTGAGTTTGAAAAAAAAGAATCACAGATTAAAGGCTCTGGGCAACAGTTAAGAAAAACAGCGAATATGGCAGATATTACTTTTATTAACGATTCAAACAGCATAGCAACACTTGAAGTTAAAGTTGAAAAGTTATTAAAAGATATTGAAAATAAGTGAAATATAATTATATATGGAAAGCCCATTTAAATGCTCTTCATAAAGAAAATTTCGACTTCGAAATAATGCTTATGTATCAAACGTGGTCATTGGTTTTAGATAAAGCTGATAAAATTATAAATTCAATAAATATTCGTTATTCGTTTGGGGAAATTATAGAAAGAATTAATTGACTAAATTGCGTTATTTTTATATACTCACACATTATTTTAATGGTGCGGTACCCAAGTGGTAAGGGAGCAGTCTGCAAAACTGTTATTCGCCGGTTCAATTCCGGCCCGCACCTATTCTTGTATAGTTTGCCCGGTTAGCTCAGTTGGTTAGAGTACTTCCTTGACATGGAAGGGGTCAGAAGTTCGAGTCTTCTACCGGGCATTTTTTCAAGGGTTGGTAGTATAATGAAAAAAATATCTAAATCGTTAGCAGTAAGACAATCTAAAGCTCCTCTATTTGACACTCTTTTAGCTCATGCTAAAAGAAATGTTATTTCTTTTCATTGCCCGGGACATAAAAATGGTAGAAGTATAGACAAAGAATTAAAAAATTATACCGGTGAAGAAGTTTATAAATTTGATGTAACTGTTTTTGACGAAGTGGATTCTTTACACGATCCTATAGGTCCTATAAAAAAAGCCCAAGAACTTATGGCTCAAGCGTATGGAGTCAAGCATTCTTTCTTTTTAGTTAACGGTACTTCAGTTGGTAATATGGCTATGTTTCTTGCCGCATGTGATTCTGGTGATTCCATAATAGTTTCAAGAAGTTCGCATAAATCAATTACGACTGGAATTATTATGTCTGGTGTATGGCCTATTTGGATTCAACCTAAAATAGATCAAAATCTCGATTTATTTTTTAATTCAACTTATGAACAGGTAAAAGATGCTTTAGACAAGTATCCAGAAGCTAAAGCTGTATTTATCACAAGTCCTACATATAATGGCGTAGTTACGGAATTAAGTAAGATTATTGATTTGTGTCACAGAAGAGGAAAGATAGTTTTAGTTGATGAAGCGCACGGTGGACATTTGATATTTAATAAACAGTTGCCGGAATCTGCAGTTACCGCAGGAGCCGATTTATGTGTTCAGTCAACACACAAAATTTTATCTGCAATGTCTCAAGGATCAGTGTTGCATTTTAATTCAAAAATTGTCGATTTTAATAGAGTAAAAAAAATAGTTTCAATGCTTCAAACAACAAGCCCCAATTATTTAACTCTTGCAAGCCTTGATTTAGCAAGAAGACAGGCATTCTTGCACGGAGAAGAAAACTTCAGTAGAGTTATAAAAGTTGCGGAATGGGGACGAGCATATATAAATAATAATATTCATTCAATGAAATGTTTTACGCGTAGTGAAATGCAAAAATTGGGATTTGATTTAGATGTTACAAAGCTTACAGTAAACGTTACAAAAACAGGCCTTTCTGGATATGAAATTGAAAATATTCTTGCAAAAGAATACAACATACAACTTGATTATGCTGATTTATTTAATTTAGTTGCAATTACAGGTGAAGGTTCTAATAAATCAGACATAGAAGCTTTTGTAAATGCTCTTGAAAGTATAAGTAAAAAATATCATGGTAAGCAGAAAAATTGGATATTGAAAATCCCATCTCTTGCTACAGAAATGGTTATGAAACCCAGAGAAGTGTTTCTTTCAAGCAACACAAAAAAAGTAAGTTTGAAAAAAGCTGTTGGACATATTGCTGCTCAAACTCTTACACCTTATCCTCCAGGCATTCCAGTTATAATTCCCGGAGAGAGAATTACAAAAGAGATATGTGATTATCTTATAGATATGTCTTCTAAAGATATAAGAATAATTGGACAAGAAGCAGAAATGTTAAAGACTGTAAAAATTTTTACAAATTAACAGATATAATGGAGATAACAATGGAGATAACAATGAATAAAAAAGATTTAGCAAATTTTAAAAAAATCTTAATACAGAAAAGAACTGAACTTTTAAACAAAACTAACAATGCTCATAGAGAAATGGATACTGATTCAGATATTAATGTTGGTGATGAAATAGATACGGCAAGCCAGAACAATGAAAAAGAAATGTACTTTGAACTTGCTGTGAATGATAAAATAGCTTTAGATGCTATAAATGATGCTCTTGCTAAAATAGAAAAAAATACTTACGGCAAATGTGAATGTTGCAACAATATTATTCCGGTGGAAAGATTGAAAGCAATCTCGTGGACAAGATACTGCGTTCAGTGTCAGGAAGAAGCAGAAAATCCAAAAAATAAAAAATGATGTCATCTCAATTTAATCAAACTCTTACTTTATGGCTAGAAAGTGCAATTTTATTTGTACTAGTATTCTCTGTTGGCTTTATGTTTAAAAAATATGTAGCAAAATTTATTCAAAATATATTATCAAAAACAGGACTTGTTTTACGCGATGAAATAATTGCAATGTCTGGTAATTATATTTCGTTTTGGCTCTTTCTTATAGCTCTTTATGCAGCTTTTTTAAAGTCACCCATATACAGTACAAGTAGCCATAAATTATTTTATGGAGTATTTGCTTTTTCTGCAGTTGTTTTGATTGCATCGATTATTTCTAAGCTTTTTCAGAAATCAGTTTCTGAAAAAATCGGAACAAACATAATAAAATTTAGTGTAATCTTTGTTGGTCTAGTATTAATATTAAATCAGGCCGGCATTAAATTAACGCCCATTTTAACGGCGTTGGGGATAGGTTCGCTGGCTGTAGCGCTTGCTCTTCAAGATACCCTCACTAATTTTTTTGCAGGTGTAAATATCCTTGCAAGTAAACAGATTGCAAGAGATGATTATATTCAACTCGATTCGGGACAAAAAGGAACAGTAATTGAAGTTAATTGGAGAACAACTCTTATAAGAGAAATATCTAATACAGTTATTATAGTACCAAATACTAAACTATCATCTGCAATAGTAACAAGTTTTCATTTTCATAAATCAGAGGTTACAGGTTTAATAAATTGTGGAATTGCTTATGGTAGTGATTTAGAACATGTAGAAAAAGTAGCAATACTTGCAGCACAAGAAATAATAAATAAATATGGAAAAGACTGTGTCAAAACTTATACTCCAATAGTACAATTTATAAGCTTTGCAGATTCTTCAATAAATTTTACTTTACTTTTTAGAGTAAGAAATATATATTCAAGAGCTTTTATTGAGAGTGAAATATTAAAAAATCTTTATAAAAAATTCAATGAAAACAAAATAGAGATTCCATTTCCTCAAAGAGTTGTTACTCTTAAGTAAGTAATAATGTAAATGATATTATTAGTTATACGGAGGCATATAAAAAATGAAGTTTGTTTTAAATTCAAAGATATTTAAAGCTACGGTAACTCAAGCTAATTTAAACTATCAAGGCAGTATAACAATAGATACTGAGCTTTGCGATAAAGCAGGTTTTTGGATAGGAGAAAAAGTTCTTGTTGTTTCAAATACAACAGGTACGCGTTTGGAAACTTATGTAATTCCTGGCAAGCCTGATTCTGGAATAATTTGTGTGAATGGAGCGGCATCTCACATTATCAAAGAAGGTGAAGAAATAATAATAATGGGATTTATACTTTCTGATAAACCTATCAATCCTAAAATTGTTTTCGTTGATAAAGATAATAAAATTATAAAAATAACTCAATAAATGCAACTAGAGTCTGTTTATATTAATAAGGACAAAAGTGCTATTTGGATTTTTGAGGGAAATTTGATAGTTTAGTGTGAACAGACTCTAGTAAAGAACATATTGCCACACTAATTTTATTAGCTCACAATGGATAGACAAAGTCTCGACGAAAATAATCTGCATTGTTAAAAAAGCGAAGATTGCCACATCTATTTCATAGTTTCACAATGGGCAAATTAGAATATTTGTGTAAGCACTAGACTTAAAATAAAAATTCCAAAGCATATATGAACTAATTTTATATCGGGGCGTGGCTCAGTTGGCTAGAGCGCTCGGTTCGGGACCGTGAGGTCGCTGGTTCAAATCCAGTCGCCCCGAATCTTTTATCGTTTAGGAATGGCAATTTTTGAGTATATAACAAAAATTTACTCTTGTTATATAGGAATATATTTTGTGTAAACAAAAGTAGTAAGTGGATGGAGAGCTGTTTTTGGAAAAGGCAATATTCTTTTTAAGAGTATTTTTTTAATTCATTTTAGAAAAAACGAAACTTGGATACCCGTGGAAGCTTAGCTTCAAACGGGTATGGTACAGTATTTTTTGGTTTTGTCTCTAATTGCCAAGCCCAAATGACTGTAGTAATCTTTTCTTTCTTTTGCCGTGTCCATCTCCCCTGTGAAAACAGGAATCCATGTTAGCTAACATCTTACGACAACTTGGATACCTATTATTGTTACGGGTATGACAGCGAAATTTAACAACGCAGATTGCTTTCCAATACAATCGATTCACAATTGTTACAGTCTTTTTTAACTGGGTTGGGGAGGGGATGACACAGCATCTGTTTAAAAACACCGCTTGGAAACTATGGGCATAAGCCCGTAGAGGAAACAGACCTTGAGTAAGATTTTTTCGACATATTGTAAATTATAGAATGGAAATAAGAAAACAAGTCTACTGTGCGTTATATAAACACAGTACTTAGGTGAAAAAGAGATAAAGTGATAAGTAAAATATCAGAAAAAAGAAGATTTGGAGTAAGCGCTTGCATTCTGATTTCAAGCTAGGATGTAAGTCCGTAGGGGGAGGTTGACTGTTTTCCATGATTAAGATATTTGAGGGCAAACTAACTCTTGCAGGAATCCATTTTGAGATTTTTACAGCTTGGATGCCCATTTGTACAAACATGACACAACATTTTTGTTCATAATTCATGTCTTTTGCAGTGTCTACTTCGCGAAAGCGAAAATTCACATTTTTTGTCGTTATTTTTATGGACGAGTATTCCACTTGCGATGGAACCAAAACCATTGTTCAGGGTTTTTACGTACAGCATCCTCAAGCTTTTGCGAATAAAAAGTATTAATTATTTCTATATCCCTTTCTTCGTTTCCAGTGTTTGGCATAGGAATTTCTGTAAACTCAACTTCCATAACTCCATCATTCTGTCTTACACCCAAAGCAATAATTATGGGGCATTTTACCCTTAAAGCAAAAAGAGCAGCTCCTTTCGGTGTTGCAGTTAAACGTCCTAAGAATGGAACAAAAACTCCTTGTCTCCCTGCATCTTGATCTGACAAGATTGCAACAAATTCATTTCTTTTCAAAGCTTTTAAAGCACCTTTAAAAGCCATTCCGTCCCTGCTTATTGTGTGAAATCCTTGACGCGTACGTATATCATTCATCATATTGTCAACAAGCTTATTTGATTGTTCTGCAACAACCACAGACATCGGATATCTTTTTGAAAAAGCTAGTGCCGTAAGTTCCCAATTGCCAAAATGTGCAGACATCAATATAGTTCCCCTACCTGCAGCATAAGACTTTTCCGCTAAGTGTTCATTGGTACAGACAAGTAGCTTATTAATTTCTTCATTAGACATTATAGGGAAAAATATAATTTCAACAACGGTTCTCATAAAGTTTTTGTAGGTATTTTTTGCTATAAGTTCTATTTCTTTCTGCGAGTTTTCAGGAAAAGAAATCGATAGCATTTCCAAGACATGTTTTTTCCTGATTGGAATGAAATGATAAACAAAAACTGCTATATACTGACTTATTTTGACTGAAAATTTAAGCGGAAATAATCGTATAAAGAAAATTACGATATTAAGAGTAAAATATTCCGCATAATTCTGAAAACTCGTTCTCTTTGACATTAGTTATCCTTAATAAAAATCTTTGCTAACATGCCCTTTTTAAGAAACGATTCATTTTTCATATGCTTCTATCTCTGCTAACGCTTTTTCAACTTGTTCTTTTGACAGGGCTTTGCCGTGCCATTGAGCAAGATTTTCCATAAAGGAAACACCTTTGCCTTTGACAGTTTTTGCAATTATAATTGTTGGCTTTTCTTTTTTTGTTTTAAACTGTAAGTACGCTCTATCTATTTCGTCAAGATTATGCCCATCTATCTCTACAACATCCCAACCAAAAGAACTATATTTATCAATCAAAGGTTCAACGTTCATTACATCCTTTGTGACACCATCTATTTGTAATCCATTATCGTCAATAATTGCACAAAGATTATCGAGTTTATAGTGAGCTGCAGACATTGCAGCTTCCCAAATGCTTCCTTCTTGCTGTTCCCCATCACCCATAAGAACATAAACTTTATTACTTTTTTTTGCCTGTTTCATTCCAGCGGCAATTCCTGCTCCAATCGATAAACCGTATCCTAAAGAACCTGTAGATACTTCTATTCCCGGAAGCTCTTTGTCTTTTGCCGGATGTCCCTGTAGTCTGCTTCCGGATTTTCTTAATGTATATAATTCATCAGAGCTGAAACATTCAAGTTGAGCCAAAACAGCATACAATACGGGGCAAACATGTCCTTTAGACAAAATAAAGTAGTCTCTGTTTGGATCTTTTGTATCTTTAGGATTGAATTTCATGTGTTTAAAATACAATGATACCAAAAGTTCAACTGAAGACAAACTACCACCGGGATGACCTGAACCTGCAATACCAAGCATTTTAATAATATCTTTTCTGACATTAGTAGATATTACTTTTAAATCCAATGTATCCATTATAACATCTCCTTTCTATAACCACTTCTGTTTAGAGTCGTATTATCACGAGGAAGAGTTTTTAGAATATACTTTATTGCTCCGGTAATTGCATAATCTATATTAACACTTTCATACGTAAATGAATCTGACCATACAACCTGTCCTGTTTTTACATCAGTCATATATGCAGAAATTCCTATAATAGCATTTCTGATAACAACATTATCATCAACAATTATATTCATCCTTCGTCGCTGATCAAATTCACCAAAAACATATTCACAACGTCGCCTATAAACATCTATAGGCCAAACAACATCTTCCCGCTCGCGGTGAAAAGCAGTTATACTTCCCTCTATAACAGCATCAACACTTACATTAGAATCAGATATAACATTATATCCTTTGGCTAAAAGACATTGAATAAAAGCATTTCCTACAGTATCACCAATTTGTCCATATATTTTACTAGAAGAAAATTTTCCTACACGTATAGTTTTAACTTCAGAAAAATCATAATCTGGTTTTATAACAGCTCTATTTACTGCACAAGACGACATTATAAAAATAAAAAAAATAGTAAAAATCAATTTTTTCATTATCACCCTTTTTGACACTGTTGCTTTTCAATCTCTTTAATTTTTTCAATTCTCTTTAAATGTCTTTCTTCAAAAGGAGTTTCAAGAAATATTTTTATTCTGTGGCAAAGTTCGCTTACAGTAGCAGTTCTTGAACCTAAACATAAAATATTTGCACCATTATGTTGTGCTACAAGTCTTGCTGTATCTTCATCCCAACAAACCGCAGCAATAACACCTTTAACTTTATTTGCTGCAATAGACATACCTACACCAGTTCCACATATAAGGATACCTTTATCTGAGTTTTTACTGACAACAGATTCTGCAACTTTAACAGCATAATCTGGATAATCACAACTTCCATTTCCAAAGAACCCAAAGTCTTCAACTTCATAACCGATACTTTGCAAATATTCTTTTACTTTATTTCTTACTTCAACAGCCGCGTGATCCGTGCCAAGAGCCAAATTTTTAATTTTGTCCATATATTATCCCATTTTACCACAATAAACACACAAAAATGCCATCGCAAGCTAACGAAATTAGCATGGCGATCTGTTCTTTATTAACTACATCCGATTGTCACAGTCCTTCGAACTTCACAATTGGCAGACACGATCTAACGACACAGATTGCCTCCGCCCTTTCAGATACCCACAATGACACAGTATTTATCATGTTTATAGTTGTTGCTTAGAATATTTAACAAGTTTTGCAAAAGATTCCACTTCTAAACTTGCTCCGCCTACCAACCCTCCATCAATATCAGGCTTTTTCATAAGCTCTGACACATTACCAGAATTTACAGAACCTCCGTAGAGGATTCTTATTTTTTCAGCAGCATCTTTATACATTTCAGCATATATTTTTCTTACAAAAGCATGTACTTCTTGAGCTTGATCTGGAGTAGCTGTTTTACCAGTCCCTATTGCCCATACAGGTTCATAAGCTATAACCACTAAAGCTGCTTGTTCCAGTGTAAGTCCTGTCAAACCACCTCTTGTCTGCTTTTCAATCACTTTAAAAGTTATATTACATTCTCTTTCTTTAAGAGTTTCGCCAATGCAGACTATAGGTGTAAGTCCTATTGTAATAGCTGCTTTCATTTTTTTGTTTATGATTTCATCAGTCTCTCCAAAATATTGTCTGCGCTCCGAGTGACCAATTATAACGTAAGAACAACCAGTATCTTTTACCATCACAGGAGAAACTTCACCGGTAAAAGCTCCTTTTGTCTCCCAGAAAAGACTCTGTGCTCCAATATTAATATTTGAATCTTTAACTTCATTGCTAACTGCATAAAGTGCGGTAAAAGTAGGACAAATTAAAATTTCAACATCTGTTACATCAGCAACTGCGCTTTTAAGTGCTTTTACAACACTTATAGCTTCCGGAATAGTCTTATTCATCTTCCAATTTCCTGCCATTAACGGTTTTCTCATAATACAGCTCTCCTTTTCGTTTACTTTTTAAGTATAAGTAATTATATCAGATATGTTGTCAGCTTTTCAACGATTTTTTCATAGTATGTTATTTAAAATTTAAAAATGAAGCGAAGGATGAAGGATTTATGTGTTAAATCTAAAAACGCTTTTACATATCATCTTTCAAAATTCTAAAATATCGTATATAACCAATACACCTTATTGCTATTTTTAGCGCAAAATGATAACAAGTACCAGTTAGTTTGTTATATTATTTTAAATTGATAAGGGTAAAAGTATGAAAAAAATTTTAGGATTTATTGTCGTTTGTTTTTGTTTTAGTATAAGTGTTGCAGAAACTATATATCAATCACAAATAGGTAATGCTGAAGAGAATTTTAAAAAAGGAAATTTTTCTAAAACTATTGAAATATATGAAAGCCTTATACGGATAGGGAAAGTAAAAAATCCATATATTTATTACAATCTTTCCAATGCGTATTACAAAAACGGAAATCTTGGTAAAGCAATATTAAATATAGAGAAGGCATCAAGACTTGCGCCGCGTGACAGAGAAATAAAAAGTAATAAGGAATATTTTAATACTGTGTCAGGACAAGTCCAAAAAAAAATTTTTTTAGATATTTTTTTACAACTGTTTTCTTTAAATGAAATAACAACAGTATCTGCAGTATTTTTAATTTTACTTCTTACGACATTATCATTATTTATTATAAATAGAAAATCAATATTAGGGAGAATTATAATAGTTTTAATTATTGTTTTAATTATATGTATATCGCTTTTTATTTTGAAATTTTACAATGAAATAATATTAAAAGAAGCGGTTGTTTTGTCTGCTTCAAATGTTAGAAATAATCCAGATGAAAACAAACTTGAAATTTTTACAGTTCCTAAAGGTAAAATTGTATCAATAATATCTGAAAGCGGGAACTGGACTAATATAAAAGTTAAATCTAATGATGATTTTCTTACAGGTTGGATTGAAAATAATTCAATAGGAATTATTAATGAGTAAAATAGCGATTTTTGGCGGATCTTTTGATCCTGTTCATAAGTCGCACATTCAAATTGCTGAATTGGCACTTCAGTCTTTTGGTTTAAAAAAATTGATTTTTGTTATAGCTTATACTCCACCGCATAAAACAAAACAATACGCAACAATTGAAGATAGAATTTCTATGTTAAAGCTTATCACAAAAAATCTGCAAAAAACTGAAATCAATTTATATGAAGTTCAAAAACAGAAAGTAGTATATTCATACCAAACATTAGACTATTTTCAGAAATTATATCCTGTAGATGAAATATATATGATTATAGGTTCAGATTCTCTTTTGGATTTACCGACATGGAAAAATATCAATTATCTTGCAAAATGTTATAAATTTATAGTGGCAAAAAGACCAGGAATTAAAATAAATAAAAATACGAAATATTTAGATAGATGTATTTTTATAGATAAAGAAACAGAAAATATTTCTTCTACAGAAATAAGAAAAATTATAAAAGAAGATTATTTAAAAGTAGCTTCTCTACTTGATGAAAAGGTTTATAACTACATAATTCAAAATAGATTATATAAATGAAAAATATTGAAAAGCAGATATTTGATTATTTATCTAAACATTTAACTCCTAAAAGATTTAAACATTCTTATAATGTTGCAATACTTGCTGTAGAGCTTGCGTCCAAAAATAATATAGATATATTAAAAGCTCAAACTGCCGGACTTTTACACGATTGTGCAAAATATATGACAGATAAAGAACTTGTTAATTTTTTAAAAGGATGTAATAAATCTTTTAAGTATTTTAAAGAAATAGTAAAGTTTTCACCGCATCTTTTGCATTCTTTTGCCGGGGAAATTATTGCAAAAAAAGAATTTAAAATAAAAGACAAAAACATTTTAAATGCGATAAAAAACCATACTCAAGGAAGAGAAAATATGAGTATTCTTGAGAAAATAATTTTTGTTGCCGATTCTGTTTCTAATGACAGAAAATGGAGCCACGTTAGAAGATTGCAGAATTTAGCTAAACAAGATTTAGACAAAGCTTTTTTTGAAGTGCTTACAAAAAAAATAGAATATGTTATTGATCGAGGTATATGGTTATTACCGCAAACTGTAGATACGTGGAATTGGTATGTTTCAAACAATAAAAAAGCTAACTAAAATATTAATTATTTTTCTTGTTATATCAATAATTGTAGCCGTGTCTATTTATATTTATATAGATAAAAATGATGCAGTTGCAAAAAAACTTAAAGATAAAGATTATATTAGTTTTTCAATTTTGCTATATGGCAGTGAAAAATTGTTTCCCGATAGACTTGATGCATATACTATTTTGTATGATAAGAAATTTAATGTTTTAAAAGTTTTGTCTGTAAATACTGACACTGTTGTTTTTAAAAAAAGAGAAAAAGCAAGAAGTTTAAAAACACTATTTAATGAGAACTCAGAAAAAGGTATAAATATTGCGGTAAAACAATTCTATGCCGATTTATATGAAATTATAGGAAGTGCTGCTGCAGTTGATTTTTATGTTAACGCAAGTTTTGAAACGCTTGATGCTGTGATGGGATATAATGAAAAGTTTAAGTTAATTCTTTCAGAAAATAATTTTGAAAATAAAGATTTGAAATCTTTAAACCGTCTTGAGACAATAAAGCATATTCTGTGTTTGATACCTTATAGAATAATGAGAATTTGCAAAAACTACAATTCTCTTGATACAAATATTTCAAGATTGTCTTTTGCGGTGTCAATTTTAAGATTTAAATTTTTAAAGCCAGTTTTTATGTTTTGTGAAATGCCTGTAAGCTATACAAAGGCAAGAGTTGAGCCCGACAAACAAAACATTGAAGCGTTTTTAAATAAAATATATTATGCTGCTCCAGTTTCGCAGATAAATCCAAAAAATGTGTTGATTGATATTAAAAATGCTGCAAGAAAACCGCGTATGGCAGAAAAAGCAACATGGCTTTTAAGAGGAAATAAATTTGATGTTTTAGATTGGAGTAATTTTTCTATTACTTATGATAAAACATTAATAAAAGACTATAAGGGAAATTTTACGAAAGCATTAAAAATTGCTGAAATTCTAAAAGCAGGTGCAGTAATAGTTTCATACAATAAGAGGATTTATTTTGACATAAGTGTATTTGTAGGTAAAGATTGCATAATATATGACACTCTTGATAAAAAAGGGGAACGAAATGTCAAAAGTTGATTTTTTTGTGTTAGCTAAAAAGGCAGCAGAAATAGCAGATGATAAAAAAGCGGACGAAACGACAATTTTAGATGTACGCGATTTAACTTCAATTGCAAACTATTTCGTTATAACTACAGCTCGATCAACACCTCAGATCAACGCCATAACCGACGAAATTGAAAAAACTTTTAAGGAGCAAGAATGTATAAGTCCTTTGAGAAGAGAAGGAGTATCTTCTGCATCTTGGAGAGTTGTAGATTATGGGGGTATTGTCATACATGTTATGTCTCCGGAAATAAGAGAATCTTATAAACTGGAAAATCTTTGGAATAATACAAAAATTATTAACCCGAAAAAGAAAAATATAAAAGTCAAAAAGAAACTTACAAACAAGGTCGGTGGAAAAAGTTGGAAAACTCGTTAAAAAGATATTAGAGCCTGTTTCACTAATAGGGTAAAAGCGTTAAAAGTAAAAATAGTCAAATGCAAGGCACAAAAGTGTAGCAATAGCAAGATTATTAACACATCTGTAAAATCTCAAATAGAAAGAAGACGGTGAAAGGATAAAATATAAAAAGATTGAAAAATGGTAAATAGCTTTTGAAAGGATATAAATAAAAAGGCAGAGTTCAAATAAGGGGTACATATACATTTATCACAGGGAAGGGGCAATAGATGAGCTTAATTGCAGTACTTTTGCAAAAGAAAAAAGAGGGTTAAACAGTAAAAAAGCAGTATATTTTATGATTGATTAGAGAAAAGAGTTTGAGTATAAGATAAAGAGAGTAGAGACAGACAACGGGCTTGAATTTTATAGGAAAATTGACGATTATTTGAAGCAAGAAGATATAGAGGAT